>NZ_JBNBPL010000026.1:0-84544 GCF_059412425.1 Pantoea sp. CFCC18177 | reverse complement strand
ATCGGCACCGGTCCGTTAAGGCAGACGAGTGAAGTGAAGGTACCGCGTAGCGGCGCGAGGACCGCCAGCCCCGGTGCGGCCCCAGACGGCGTTATCGTCAGCCGCTAACTAACAAGCATTTATATCTACCTGGATGTCACCAATTCTTCCCTAACGCGATATCCCCGCCTGCTGGACTCAAATGGTTATTGTCGTAATAGAGCGGCAATCCACCACTGGTAATCATGCATCCTTGTTCATTACACAGATTCTCGCGCAGAGACAGCACGCGTACGCCTTCCTCCTTGTATGCCTGTAGCAGTTTTTCTACCGCCTCTTCCGGGAACTGGAACAGCCTGGTGCGCTCGCTTAACAGCGGTGGTGCCTCCCACTTTCCAAGCCAGGCACTTAACTCACGGCGAATCGGCATATTGCGGTTATTGCTGTAGCGCAGCGGATCGACATCCACCGACGGTGCGTCCTCGATCACCGTAATCTTCTTCCCGGCCTGTTTTAACTGAGCGATCACCCGGTCCATGCCAGCCTGCAGCGCTTCCAGATTACTCTTCTCAGGATGGCCCGTTTCACGGAATCCCGCGCCGGGCAGCAGGCTCATGCCCGAAGCCCAATAGGCGCTGATCACCACTTCATCTATCTTATCGCTCATCACCATCTTCAATACGGCCTGATTAAAGTTGATGCACTGTTGCGCATGGTCGGGCACCTGATTAACCACGCGTGTCGCCCCAATCAGGAACGGGCAGGAGGCTTTAGTCAACTGATACAGCGGCTTATCCTGACGCAGCGCGTAACGGGACACTGAATCACGTAGGGCGGCGGCATGGCTGTCGCCAATCAGAGCAATACCCGGCCGATCGCTTTTGGGTTGGCACTCAGTCAGTCGGGATGGCAGGTTAGCGCCATAACTCAACAGGCAAGGATTACGCTGCGCGGAGATTTTCCAGCTATCGGCGTTTACCACTAACTCACTGACACGTGATTTCATGCCGCCGGTTTGCCACAGCAGTACCATGGCGCCTGCTGCTATCACTGAAGAAGCACAGTAACTGGGGATCACCCAACGCGTACCCGTTCGAGCCTGGCGGAAGGGCTGTTCGATGAAGCGCCAGGAGAGCCAGGCAATGCCGAGCGCCAGGGTGCTGATCAGCAGGCCTTGCCAAACGGTCAGCGGATTGTCACTACAAATGCGGGCAAGACTGAGCAGCGGCCAGTGCCACAAATACCACGAGTAAGAGACTTTGCCGATGAACCGCATTAGCGGATTTTCTAACAGTAACTGGTTAAGTTCACTGTGGGCACCGATCATCAAACAGCCCGCCAGAACGGGGATGGCGGCTACCCAACCAGGGAATTGATCGTCACTGTTGATCATCACGCTGGCCGCGATAATCAACAGCCACCCGAACAGGTTGAGTAAACTGCCCGCGCGGCCTGTGACAGGCTGCGGCTTCCACAACGCGAGTAACACCCCAGCGCCAAGTTCCCATGCGCGTGTAGGCAGCAGATAGAAGGCGTGGGTACTGGCAAAAGCGGTGACCCAGATGCAGGCGGCCAGAGAAACCAGACTCAACACCAGCACTACACGGCTCATGGATTGTTTGAGTCGCACCGCCAGCAGCAGAATAAACGGCAGTGCGATATAGAACTGTTCCTCGATACCCAGTGACCAGGTCATTAACAGCGGATTCAGATCGGAATCTGTGCTGAAATAATCACCGCTCTTAATTAATAGCATATTGGGAACGGAGATAAACACCGCCACGCTGTATTTGGCTAGTTGGCTGAATTCAAGCGGCGATAACAACATAAACCCGAGCAACAGTAATATTGCCATCATGAAGAACAGCGCGGGGGCGATACGACGAATACGACGCAGATAAAATTGATAAAAGGAGAAGCGTCCTTCAGATATTTCCTTGCTAATAATACCGCCAATCAGAAAGCCAGAAATAACAAAAAACAGGTCAACACCAATAAAGCCACCTTTTAACGCGGTGACACCGGAATGGAATAACACAACTAAGATAATGGCAACGGCACGCAGGCCATCGATATCCGCCCGATAGCGGTGGGGAGTATTCGCAGTCATAGTTAAAACCCAAAAGTGAATGTTTATTTTTTAGTTTTACCTGGCACTAAAAATAAATCGGCGCATCCTGTCGCCGAAAAAAGTTACAAAGGAGAAAAAGGGGTATGACTAAGGGATGATTGACGTCGTCAGGATACGCCTTTTCATCGCAGAAAAAGCATGGCGAAAAAAAATTAGAATAATCGCAGGTTGAACGGTAATTAATGATTACGACACTGAATCGTTACGCCGCCAGGAATGAGTCGATGTTATGCATTGAGCTTAAGTATGCTAACGCTAATTGGGGTAAGTCACCTTGCTGAGTGCGCTGCGATCAATGGCGGCACGTAATTGCTGCAAAGTAGATTGATAAGGGCAAAGCTCGCCCACCGACGTCGAGTGACAATTTCCCTGATGCCACTCTTCTCGTAATAACGGATGCGCATCATCAATCGGCGTTAATTGCCGTAAACCATCCAGACTTTGCGCCTGAAAGTAGATGCGCATGAAACGAGCATGGGTTTGCGTATCACGCCAGCGCTCAAACACCAGGCTGCCACCCGGTGGAATATTGCCGCGTGCGTAACCTGGCAATTGCCAGTTGAAGCCCATCAGCGTGCGGAGCATGGCGATATTAGTGTCATGCGCGACCAGCAGCAGCCAGCGGGTATCAGGAGTGTTGTCGCTGTCTTCTAAGCTGCTTAATACTGCATCCAGTAAAATGGAGCCGCGCTTCTGCGCAATATAGGGCACGTCATTGCTGAGATCGTAATTGGCAGTCAGCAGCGGCAACAGTGCGCTGATTTGCTCGGAGGTGGTGATATTCCCCCACGCGATCTGGTTGAACGGCAGATGTTCACTCCAGCCGAGGCGCAACGTCTCGACCATACTCGCCAGCACGCTTAATCCCTGAACATAGGTACTGCCGCTTCTGGTTTGCTTTAGCTGCCATGGACGATCAAAGAAAGCGCAGTCCGAATCGCACACCGCTTGCTTTAATCGCTGGATTGCGGGCTGTAAGCGCTGCTGCAATGCTGTCAAATCACCTGCCTGGGCGGCAACCGCGGCATACTCTTTGGCGGGATCGAGTTGGGCAAACGGGAATTTATCACTCTGAAAAAGCGGATCGCTGCCTCCCTCAACGTAATGAACTTGGACGTGGCAATCGGCAAAGGCACCGGTGACCAGCGCATCCGCTGTTGCTCGTGTACGTTGCAATGGGCTGGCGCGAACATAAATTTGCTGGGCATTGGGACAACCCGCGTCCAACAGGCCTGATTGACGATAATGTTCGCCTTCCCAACGTCCTTTATTGACCACTGCCGCATAACCGTGAGCGGTAAGTTCACCATCCGCAGTGTGCCACTGTGGCCAGCGGCGTTCGGTGGCGGCTTCAATCTCTTTACGGTTACCCGGCGTTGGCGGTCGTACGCCGTGACGGCTGATCTCTACTACTTTTTCCAATTGATAATGCTCTTCTGCGTGGATCGGCAAAGCCATCCACCCCAACAAGATCAGCAGGGCAGGGCGTATCAAATTCACAGTGAGGGATGATCGGGTAGCAGGGCTTTGAGCTGCGGATAGATCACCGCATTGGCCAGTAGCACCGGATTGCCGTGTTGCAGCCCGTGATGACTGAGATAGTCATTGGTCTGGCCGCCCGCTTCGCGCATTAATACGATGCCCGGTAATCCGTCCCAGGGGTTCATGTGTGCTTCATAATAGCCAATCAGTCGGCCCGCGGCGGCCCACGCGCTCATCAAGGCACCGGAACCGTTGCGGATAAACATGCCGCCCTGGGAGAGTAGCCCACCAATAAAGGCGGTGAGCGGTTCAATGGGTTGGCTATTGGAGCTGCTTAAACCGAGAACGCCCTGGTTGAGATGCTGGGCACTGTGCGCCTGAATGCGCTTCTCATTGACCCAAGCGCCCTTGCCACGGCAGGCGTGAAAGGTTTCATGATGGTTGGGATCGCACACCACACCAATGACTGGCTCGTCTTCACAGACAATCGCCAGCGACACGCACCAGTTATGAAGCCCGTTCAGAAAGCTGCTGGTGCCATCAATCGGATCGATCACCCAGATAAAGCGCGCGCCTGCGGTTTCGCCACCGCTCTCTTCGCCGAGCACGGCATCCTCGGGAAAGCGTTCGTGAATCAGGTGTTTCACCAGCTCTTCGACGTTGCGATCGGCTTCGCTGACCACGTCCTGTAAATCCTTTTTATGCTCAATCACCAGTTGATGGCGCTGCTGATACCAGGATAAAGCGCGGCTGGCTGCAGTTTTAGCGACATCACAGGCGAAGTGATAACGCGCATCAAGTTCGGTTAGCGTAGCTGATGACATCTTTCCCTCTAATCATTCAGGCTGTGAATGTTGGGCACTTACGCAACAAAAAACATGGTCTGTCCGGTGCGCATCAATGCGCTCCCCGCGCAAAACAAGCAATGTCATGGTAGGGGTGCCATTAATGGCGACCGAAAAGCGCTTAAGTGACCAGCAGTTACAGAGCAGTGTGACAGACTTAACAAAAGTTAAGGAAGGTTTCATTAAGCCGCAGATGGCTGCGGCTGGCAAGGGGGGGAAATGCTGGGATTGTGAAAAAAAGGTTCAGAGTTGCTGCGCGCGGGCGGCTGCCATCAGGCGCGGGTAGAACTGGAAGAACAGCGGTTCGAGTTGCGAGTAATGATCAACGAAATCCTGATAAGAGTCGCGCAAGGCGACCAGGCGGGGGCGCCGATGTGCCATGCCATTGAGCACGCGTGCCAGCCGCGTCGGTTCGGCGTAGTGTTCGAACCAGCGCTCACGCCACATGACCGCATTCAATTCGATGAACCCTTCTGGTGTGCCGGGGAGCTGCGGCAGGATTTCTCCCTCGGCCGCCGCCGTGAAATCAATCAGCGATTGTGTCGGGTGCAGCTTGTCCCAGTGCAGGGCGAGGAAGTGATCCCAGATGACGTCGAGTGTAATAGGGGCGACGCGACGCGTTTCGGCGCGGAAAAACTGCCGTGCTTCCCGCACTTCGGGCAGGTTATCGGTGAGTACATCCACGCGACGATGCATGGCAATGCCCGCCACAACGGGCTCCGGCCATTGCGATTGCACGTTGCCGCGCACGAAGTCGGCCATGAGATTGCCCAGCAGGGAGCTGTCAGCCAGCTGTGCGAGGTGGAGGTGAGCAAGAAAGTTCATGGCGCATTATATACACGGCATACTTCAAGTTACAGCGGCGTTGGCTGCTCTCGCTCACCCGAATCACTTACTAGTGTAAGCTCATCGGGATTCCCTCGTTTGCCGCCTTGCTGTAACTCGAATTATTTTGTGTATAGGCAATAAGCAACAGGAAACAGGCACTGGGTCACAGGCAAATTCACAGAGATGCAGCCAGTTGTTCAGAATTTGCCGCTTTTCCGCTAAACTATGCCGCCTGTTTTTTGAGTCCTGAAAGAAGTGATGCATGCGTGTAGCCGATTTTGCTTTTGAGTTGCCGGAATCTTTGATCGCCCACTATCCGCAGGCGCAGCGAAGCGGTTGCCGCTTGCTGGCGCTGGATGGCCCGAGTGGTGCGTTAAGCCATGAAGTGTTTACCGATGTGCTGGATAAACTGAATCCGGGCGACCTGCTGGTGTTCAACAACACCCGCGTGATCCCCGCGCGTGTTTATGGCCGTAAAGCCAGCGGCGGAAAAATCGAAATGCTGGTTGAGCGCATGCTGGACGATAAGCGGGTACTCGCGCACGTCCGTGCATCCAAAGCGCCGAAGCCCGGTGCGGAATTGCTGCTGGGCGATGACGAAAGCGTGAAAGCCACCATGGTGGCGCGCCACGATACCCTGTTCGAAATCGAATTTGCTGATGACCGCGCGGTGCTGGATATCCTGAACAGCGTTGGCCATATGCCACTGCCGCCGTATATCGATCGTCCAGATGAAGAAGCGGACCGCGAACTCTATCAAACCGTCTACAGCGCGCGTCCGGGTGCCGTTGCCGCCCCGACAGCCGGTCTGCACTTTGACGAACCGCTGCTGGACGCACTGCGTGCCAAAGGCATCGAAATGGCGTTTGTCACGCTGCACGTCGGTGCAGGTACCTTCCAGCCGGTGCGCGTTGAAAACATCAATGATCACATCATGCACTCTGAGTACGCGGAAGTGCCGCAGGACGTAGTGGATGCGGTGTTGGCCTGTAAAGCGCGCGGCAACAAAGTGGTTGCCGTGGGCACTACCTCTGTGCGTTCGCTGGAGAGTGCTGCCAAGGCCAGCCAGGATGCGCTGATTGCACCGTTCTTCGACGACACGCAAATCTTCATCTATCCAGGCTATCACTATCAGGTGATTGACGCGCTGATCACCAACTTCCACCTGCCGGAATCCACGCTGATCATGCTGGTGTCGGCCTTTGCCGGTTACAAAAATACCATGGCGGCCTATCAGAGCGCGGTGGCAGAGCAGTATCGTTTCTTTAGCTACGGGGATGCTATGTACATCACCCGTAATCCACAGGCTCCCGACGAAATGGTTGGGGCTTAATAATCAGACTGTTTCTCTGATTATCTCATGAGGTTAATGTGAAATTTGAATTAGATACTACCGACGGGCGTGCGCGCCGTGGCCGTCTGGTTTTTGACCGTGGCGTGGTGGAAACCCCAGCGTTTATGCCAGTGGGCACCTACGGCACCGTGAAAGGTATGACACCGGAAGAAGTGAAAGACACCGGTGCACAGATTCTGCTGGGCAACACGTTCCACCTTTGGCTGCGTCCGGGTCAGGAGATCATGAAGCTGCACGGTGACCTGCACGATTTCATGAACTGGCAGGGACCGATTCTGACTGACTCCGGCGGCTTCCAGGTGTTCAGCCTCGGTGACATCCGTAAGATTACCGAAGCGGGCGTACATTTCCGTAACCCGATCAACGGCGACCCGATCTTCCTCGATCCCGAAAAATCGATGGAAATTCAGTACGATCTCGGTTCTGACGTGGTGATGATCTTCGACGAATGTACACCGTACCCGGCAGACTGGGATTACGCCAAACGTTCCATGGAGATGTCCTTGCGCTGGGCGCAACGCAGCCGTGACCGCTTTGATTCGCTGGGCAACAAAAATGCGTTGTTCGGCATCATTCAGGGCGGTGTTTACGAAGATTTACGAGATGTCTCGGTTAAAGGTCTGGTAGATATCGGCTTTGATGGGTACGCTGTGGGCGGCCTGGCGGTGGGTGAACCTAAAGAGGACATGCATCGCATCCTGGAACACGTCTGTCCGCAAATTCCGCAAGACAAACCGCGTTATTTGATGGGCGTCGGCAAACCAGAAGATCTGGTGGAAGGCGTTCGCCGCGGTATCGATATGTTTGACTGCGTCATGCCAACGCGTAACGCGCGTAATGGTCATTTGTTTGTGACCGATGGCGTGGTGAAGATCCGTAATGCCAAGTATAAAGATGACACCACGACGTTGGATGCGGAGTGTGATTGTTACACCTGTCGCAATTATAGCCGCGCCTACTTGTATCATCTTGATCGTTGTAACGAAATACTGGGCGCACGTCTGAATACGATTCACAATCTGCGCTATTACCAGCGTTTGATGGCGGGTTTACGTAAGGCCATTGAAGAGGGTAAATTAGAGCACTTTGTTAGCGAGTTCTACCAACGGACGGGCAAAGCGGTTCCACCGTTAAACGTCTGATAATTCTATCAATGAGGGAAATTTAATGAGCTTTTTCATTTCTGACGCCGTTGCCGCAGCAGGCGCTCCGTCTCAGGGAAGTCCTTATTCTCTAGTGATCATGCTGGTGGTGTTTGGTCTGATCTTCTACTTCATGATTCTGCGCCCGCAGCAGAAGCGTTCAAAAGATCACAAAAAGCTGATGGATTCCATCTCTAAAGGTGATGAAGTGTTGACCAGCGGCGGCTTAGTCGGTCGTGTGACCAAAGTTGCTGACAACGGCTATGTTTCTATCGCCCTGAACGACACCACTGAAGTAGTTGTTAAACGTGATTTCGTGGCCGCCGTTCTGCCGAAAGGTACTATGAAGGCGCTGTAATTTTTTCTTCCCGAAGGGAACTGCCGTGTTAAACCGTTATCCTTTGTGGAAGTACATCATGCTGGTCGTCGTGATTCTCGTCGGCCTGCTCTATGCGCTTCCTAACCTTTATGGTGAGGATCCGGCCGTTCAGATCACTGGTGCGCGCGGTGGCGCCGCCAGTGAAAAAACGTTGGATCAGATCCAGAACGTCTTGAAACAAGACAATATTCAGAGCAAATCCCTCGCGCTGGAAAATGGTGCCATTCTGGCCCGTTTTGACAATCAGGACGTGCAACTGCGCGCGCGCGATGCTCTGACTGCATCGTTGGGCGATGACTACGTTGTTGCATTGAACCTTGCGCCGGCCACGCCGCGCTGGTTGACGATGCTGGCCGCACAGCCGATGAAACTCGGTCTTGATTTGCGTGGCGGCGTACACTTCCTGATGGAAGTGGATATGGATACCGCTCTGGGCAAACTGCAAGAGCAGAACGCCGATGGCCTGCGCAGTGACCTGCGCGACAAAAGCATCCCGTATACCAACGTCAATAAAATCGCTAACTACGGTGTAGAAGTGCGTTTCCGCGACGGTGCAAGCCGTGATGCGGCTATCAGCTATCTGTCACCGCGTCATCGCGATCTGGTGATCTCCAGCGTCGGCAGCGACACGCTGCGTGCCGTGATGACCGATGCGCGTCTCAGCGAAGCACGTGAGTATGCGGTTCAGCAGAACATTAACATCCTGCGTAACCGTGTTAACCAGCTGGGCGTTGCCGAGCCGTTGGTGCAGCGTCAGGGTTCTGACCGCATCGTGGTTGAACTGCCGGGTATTCAGGACACTGCGCGCGCCAAAGAGATTCTGGGCGCGACCGCAACACTGGAATTCCGTCTGGTGAATACCTCCGTTGATCCAACTGCGGCGGCGAGTGGCCGTGTGCCGGGTGATTCGGAAGTGAAAGAGACGCGTGAAGGCCAGCCAGTTGTGCTGTACAAGCGTGTGATTCTGACCGGTGACCATATTACCGACTCAACTTCCAGCATGGATGAGTACAACCAGCCGCAGGTGAACATTTCACTGGATGGCGCGGGCGGTAACATCATGTCTAACTTCACCAAGGACAACATCGGTAAACCGATGGCGACCCTGTTTGTGGAGTACAAGGACAGCGGTAAGAAAGATGCGAATGGTCGTGCGATTCTGGTGAAACAGGAACAAGTGATCAACGTGGCGAACATTCAGTCTCGCCTCGGCAATAGCTTCCGTATTACCGGGATCAACAACCCGAACGAAGCACGTCAGCTGTCGCTGCTGCTGCGTGCCGGTGCGTTGATTGCGCCTATTCAGATCGTGGAAGAGCGTACCATTGGTCCAACCATGGGCCAGCAGAACATCACGCAGGGTCTCGAAGCCTGCTTGTGGGGTCTGATCGCTTCCATCATCTTTATGGTGGTGTTCTATAAGAAGTTTGGTCTGATTGCTACCAGCGCACTGCTGTGCAACCTGGTGCTGATTGTCGGCATTATGTCACTGCTGCCGGGGGCGACGCTCACCATGCCGGGTATTGCCGGTATCGTGCTGACGCTGGCGGTTGCGGTTGATGCCAACGTGTTGATTAACGAACGTATTAAAGAAGAACTGCGTAACGGACGCTCGGTACAGCAGGCGATTCATGAGGGCTATAAAGGCGCCTTCTCCAGTATCGTCGACGCCAACGTCACCACGCTGATCAAAGTGATCATTCTTTATGCGGTCGGTACCGGTTCAATTAAAGGCTTTGCGATCACCACCGCTATCGGTATCGCGACCTCAATGTTTACCGCTATCGTCGGCACCCGTGCCATCGTTAACCTGGTGTACGGCGGCAAACGCATCAACAAGCTGTCTATCTGAGGAGTGCGTTGTGGCACAGGACTATAGTATTGAACAGCTAAACCATGGGCGTAAGGTCATTGACTTTATGCGCTGGGATACGCTGGCCTTCATCATCTCCGGTCTGCTGATTGTGGCGTCTATCGCCATGATCGGTGTGCGAGGCTTCAACTGGGGCCTTGATTTTACCGGTGGTACGGTGATTGAAATTAACCTGGAAAAACCGGCCGATCTGGACGCACTGCGTGAAGGATTGGTGAAAGCGGGCTTCCAGGAGCCGCTGGTGCAGAACTTCGGCAGCAGCCGTGACGTGATGGTGCGTATGCCGCCAGCCACTGGCGCGGCAGGTCAGGAACTCGGTGCCAAAGTCTTGGCGTCGATTAACCAGACGACGCAGCAAAACGCCACTGTGAAGCGCATCGAGTTCGTGGGCCCAAGTGTGGGTAGCGATCTGGCGCAGGCCGGTGCGATGGCGCTGTTGTCAGCATTGATTGCGATTCTGATTTACATCGGCTTCCGCTTTGAGTGGCGTCTGGCGCTGGGCACCGTACTAGCACTGGCGCACGACGTGATCATCACCTGCGGCATTTTGTCGCTGGCACATATCGAGATCGATCTGACGATTGTTGCGTCGTTGATGTCTGTCATCGGCTACTCACTTAACGATAAGATCGTGGTGTCGGACCGTATTCGTGAGAACTTCCGCAAGATCCGTCGCGGCTCGTCTTACGACATTACCAACGTGTCGCTGACCCAGACCTTGAGCCGTACCTTGATCACCTCGTTGACCACACTGGCAATGATTCTGATCCTATTCATCTTTGGTGGCGCGTTGCTGAAAGGTTTCTCACTCACCATGCTGATCGGTGTCACTATCGGTACCGTTTCATCTATCTATGTTTCTTCTGCGTTAGCGCTGAAACTGGGGATGAAACGTGAACATATGCTGGTGCAGAAAGTTGAGAAAGAGGGCGCAGATCAGCCTTCGATCTTGCCTTGATGCGTTGAGTGAAATGAAAACGGGCTGCCAGGTGCAGCCCGTTTTTTTATGCCTGCTGATCAGGGCGTTTTTTTGACTTCAGCGACACCTTGCACATCATGGACGCGCACGTAGCCCAGTTGATCGGGCGTGAGCCCACTCAAACGCAATGGCACGGTGACTGAACTGCGAGGCATCAGGCTGGCTTCCACCTGAATGGTCTGGCTCAGGCTCTCCGCATTCAGCGGTTTACCACTGGCCGGGTCTAATTCACCCCACACCACGGTGGCACTCAGGGCGGGAATTGGCTGATCATCGGTAGATCGAATGTTCAGAGTGGCACGACTGCCGCTGGCTTCGCCTTCCACACGTGACAGCGACAAACGCAATTTACCCACTTGAGTTTGCAGCTCCACCGGCGTATTAGCCTGCGGTAGTAACCACGCCCCTTGGGTTGACTGACCATTGAGCTGCCCCTGGATTTCCAGCGCGGTCGCCTGATTGGTGAGCTTGCGCATCTGTTGATTAAGCTGGCTCACTTCCTGATGTAACTCTTTGACCTGCGGTGAAGTCGGCGTTGAACTACAACCACTGAGTACCAGCAGCGAAAGCGCTGCAGGTGCCCAAAACGTCCTGATCGTCATGCAATGTCCTTGTGTTAATTGGGAATGCGTAATACCTGTCCGGGGTAGATCTTATCAGGATGCGTCAGCATTGGCTTGTTTGCTTCAAAAATCTTGTTGTATTCATTGGCATTCCCGTAAACCTGTTTGGAAATCGCGCTCAGGGTATCGCCTTTTTTCACCGTGTAGAATTGCGCTTCTGGCGCCGAATCCGACACCGTAACCTTGTCATCGACTTTGGTAATCCCGGCCACGTTACCGGCTGCCACCAGTATTTTCTCTTTCAGCTCCTGGGATATACCATCGCCGCTGACCGTAACGGTATCGCCTTGCACATCGACTTTCACTTTGTCACTGTCAGGCAAACCCAGTTGCTTAATGTGATCCTGTAATTTCTTGCTGGGATCGTCAGCGCCGGTTACCGCATCCCATAACTTTTCCCCTGCTTCTTTAACGAAATTGAACAGACCCATATAACCTCCTGCAATT
This sequence comes from Pantoea sp. CFCC18177, assembly GCF_059412425.1. NCBI lineage: Bacteria > Pseudomonadati > Pseudomonadota > Gammaproteobacteria > Enterobacterales > Erwiniaceae > Pantoea > Pantoea sp. CFCC18177. Next base: position 72,482 of record NZ_JBNBPL010000026.1, on the reverse strand, counting down.
GTGCCGGATTGGCTCTTTAAGCGTAGTGGCTTTTGCGGAGGAGTTGGTTTGGGCTGTTATGTCTGTGAGCAGGGTGGTGATTCAGCCTCGTGTATTTAGTTGCCATCGAGATCGCGCTACACTGTGTGGCCTATTTATCTCGCGACAGGAAACGTCATGCATTGCCCCTTCTGCTCCGCTGTGGACACCAAAGTGATTGATTCGCGTCTGGTCAGTGAAGGTTCTTCGGTGCGCCGTCGCCGCCAGTGTCTGGTGTGCCATGAGCGTTTTACCACCTTTGAAGTGGCGGAGTTGGTGATGCCGCGAGTGGTGAAAAGCAACGATGTGCGTGAACCCTTTAACGAAGATAAGCTCGCCAGCGGCATGATGAAGGCGCTGGAAAAACGCCCGGTCAGCGCGGATGCGGTGGATAACGCCGTTAACCACATCAAAACCCAACTGCGCGCTACCGGTGAGCGCGAAATCCCCAGCAAGCTGGTGGGTAACCTGGTAATGGAAGAGCTGAAGAAGCTCGACAAGGTGGCTTACATCCGCTTTGCTTCGGTTTATCGCAGTTTCGAAGATATCCGTGATTTTGGCGAAGAGATCGCCCGCTTACAGGACTAAGCCATGACTGACGAACGCTACATGGCGCGAGCGCTGGAACTGGCGCGACGCGGACGTTTCACCACTACCCCCAATCCTAACGTCGGCTGCGTCATCGTGCGCGACGGCGAAGTGGTTGGCGAAGGCTGGCATCAGCGTGCCGGTGAACCTCATGCCGAAGTGCACGCGTTGCGTATGGCAGGTGAAAAGGCTCAGGGTGCCACGGCGTATGTCACGCTGGAACCTTGCAGCCACCATGGGCGTACGCCGCCATGCTGTGATGCGTTAATCGCTGCAGGCGTCAGCCGCGTGGTAGCCGCGATGCAGGACCCTAACCCGCAAGTGGCAGGGCGCGGATTATATCGTCTGCAACAGGCGGGCATCGAGGTCAGCCACGGTCTAATGATGAGCGAAGCGGAAGCATTGAATCGCGGTTTTCTGAAACGTATGCGCACTGGCTTCCCGTGGATCCAACTCAAACTCGGCGCATCCCTTGATGGGCGCACAGCAATGGCCAGTGGCGAAAGCCAGTGGATCACCTCTGCGGCTGCAAGGCGCGATGTGCAACATTTACGTGCCCAGAGTTCGGCTATTCTTACCACCAGTGCCACGGTGTTAGCGGATAATCCCTCGCTGACGGTGCGCTGGAATGAACTGAACGAGAGCACGCGCCAGCAGCTTGATGAAGCGTCGCTGCGCCAGCCGGTGCGTGTAGTCATTGATAGCCAACAGCGCGTTACGCCGCAGCACCGGCTTATCGCACAACCCGGTGAAACCTGGCTGATGCGCAGTGAAATCGATCAGCAAAACTGGCCGGAGAGCGTCAGCCAGATTGCGGTGCCGCTGCGCGGTGAACAACTGGACTTAGTGGCGATGATGATGTTACTCGGTCAGCGGCAGATTAACTCCGTCTGGGTAGAAGCGGGCGCGCAACTGGCCGGGGCACTTTTGCAGGTGGGTTTGGTGGATGAGCTGATCGTCTACATGGCACCGAAGCTACTGGGCAATGCGGCACGTGGTCTGTGTGAACTGCCCGGACTTGAACAACTGGCCGATGCGTCAGTCATGAAATTCAGTGATGTGCGCAAGGTCGGAGAGGACCTGCGACTGACCCTGACGCCCGCTTAAGCATTGACTGAAAAGCCTGAGCGCGTCGCCGAAGAGTATGATAGAATCCGCCCCCTTCTGCGGGGCCACAAATCAAACACCCAAAGGATATGTATGAAAGTTATCGAAGCTCCTGTTGCCACGCCTGATGCTAACATTGCCATCGTTATTGCGCGTTTTAACAACTTCATTAATGACAGCCTGCTGGATGGCGCCGTTGATGCGCTGAAGCGTATCGGCCAGGTAAAAGCAGAAAACATCACTGTGGTTTGGGTTCCTGGTGCTTATGAACTGCCACTGGCAGCGCGCGCACTGGCGAAAGCCGGCAAGCACGACGCAATCGTGGCGCTGGGAACCGTGATCCGTGGCGGCACCGCCCACTTCGAATATGTGGCAGGTGAAGCCAGCTCGGGGATTGCTAATGTGGCAATGACCAGCGATATTCCGGTGACTTTCGGCGTGTTAACCACCGAAAACATCGAGCAGGCGATTGAACGCGCCGGCACCAAAGCGGGTAACAAAGGCGCCGAAGCGGCCCTGACCGCACTCGAAATGATTAACGTATTGAAAGCCATCAAAGCCTGATTTTTGTAAGGGGAATTTTGTGAAACCTGCTGCTCGTCGTCGCGCCCGTGAGTGCGCTGTCCAGGCGCTTTACTCCTGGCAGCTGTCGAACAACGACATTGCCGATGTGGAATACCAGTTTCTGGCGGAACAAGACGTCAAAGACGTCGATATTAGCTATTTCCGCGAATTGCTGGCCGGTGTGGCGACTAACAGCGCGTACCTGGACGGTCTGATGAAGCCCTACCTGTCACGCCAGCTGGAAGAGCTGGGCCAGGTAGAAAAAGCCATTCTGCGTATTTCGCTGTATGAGCTGAGTAAGCGTTCGGATGTGCCTTATAAAGTGGCCATCAACGAAGGTATCGAACTGGCCAAAGTGTTTGGCGCTGAAGACAGCCACAAGTTTGTCAACGGCGTGCTGGATAAAGCAGCCCCACAAATTCGACCTAACAAAAAATAATGCTTAAGGCCGGTTCTCCGGCCTTTTTTCATTGAGACCTGACTTATGTCCTGTGGTGAATTCGAACTGATCGCACGTTATTTTAACCGCGTCACCAGCTCCCGCCGCGATGTGGAGAAAGGAATTGGTGACGACTGTGCGTTACTGAACGTGCCCGAAAAACAGACGCTGGCCATTAGCACCGATACGCTGGTGGTGGGTGTTCACTTCTTACGCGATATCCATCCGTCCGATCTCGGTTATAAAGCGCTGGCGGTCAATCTCAGCGATCTCGCGGCGATGGGTGCGGATCCCGCCTGGCTGACGCTGGCCATCACGCTGCCCGAGATCAACGAGCCTTGGCTGGCGGCCTTCAGTGACAGCCTGTTTGAACTGCTGGATTACTACGATATGCAGCTGATCGGCGGCGATACCACGCGCGGGCCACTCAGTTTAACCCTCGGCATTCACGGCCTGGTGCCGGTGGGGCGCGCGCTGAAACGATCGGGCGCGAAACCGGGTGACTGGATTTTTGTCACCGGTACGCTGGGTGACAGCGCAGCGGGCTTATCGCTGTTGCAACATCATCATCGCCTGAATGACCCGGCGGTGCATGAAGTGTTGATTAAGCGCCATCTGCGCCCGATGCCGCGTGTGTTACAAGGCCAGGCGCTGCGTAGCCTGGCAACCTCGGCGATTGATATCTCCGACGGCCTGATTTCCGATCTCGGCCATATTCTGACCGCCAGCCGCGTGGGTGCGCGCCTCAACCTGGAAACGTTGCCGCTCTCTGCTGCTTTGCGTGACCACTTTGATGCGGAACAGGTTCTGACCTGGGCATTAAGCGGCGGCGAAGATTATGAGCTGTGCTTTACCGTGCCGGAAGTCAATCGCGGGGCGCTGGATGTGGCGCTGGGGCATCTTGGCGTGCCTTACACCTGTATTGGACAGATAGCACCGGAAGCTGAAGGTTTGACGCTGCTGGAAAACGGCAAGCCGCGCAGCTTTAATCACAAGGGATTTGATCACTTTGACTCGAAGTAAAGATGTGGCCAAAAGTCGCCTGCGGCTGAGTAATCCGTGGCATTTACTGGCAACGGGCTTTGGCAGCGGCTTCAGCCCGATTATGCCGGGAACCGCGGGTTCGATTGCCGCGATTCCTTTCTGGTGGCTGATGACGTTTCTGCCACTGCAGATCTATTCGCTGGTGGTGCTGATTGGTATCAGTGTTGGTGTCTATCTCTGCCATCGTACGGCAAAAGATATGGGCGTGCACGACCACGGCAGCATCGTCTGGGACGAGTTTATCGGTATGTGGATCACGCTGATGGCGATTCCTGCGATGAGCTGGCAGTGGGTGTTAGCCGGTTTTGTTATTTTCCGTATTTTTGATATGTGGAAACCCTGGCCGATCCGCTGGTTCGATCAGAATGTACACGGCGGCATGGGCATTATGGTGGACGATATTATCGCTGGGGTGATTTCGGCGGTGATTTTATATGGATTGGGGCTGGTGCTTTAATTCAAATTGCGCGATGAATCGCGCCGCTACAGAAGTGTGCCCCGGTAGCGGCGGAATCAAATTTACGCGAAGAATTGCGCTACTACAGATGAGTGCCTGGCCGGTAGCGGCGCAATTCATTGCGCTTATTGGTATCTATTCAAATCCCACCACCGGATGCGGTTGATACACCGTTTCCAGCTCAGCGATATCCGTTGAACTCAGTTCAACATCCACGGCTTTCACTAACTCCGCAAACTGCTGTTCACGTGATGCGCCAATAATCGGGGCGGTCACCACCGGTTTGTGTAACAGCCATGCCAGCGCCACCTGCGCGCGCGTCACACCTTTATCCGCTGCGATGGTGGCAAGACGCTCGGCAATCGCCGCATCATTCTCCTCGGTGCCGGTGTAGAGCTTCTCCATCACGTTATCCGACACCGATCGCGCCGTGGTTTCACCCCAGGGGCGAGTCAGCTTGCCGCGCGCTAATGGGCTCCACGGCAGCACCGCAATGCCTTCACGCTCGCACAGCGGGTGCATTTCGTTCTCTTCTTCGCGCTGAATCAAATTGTATTGATCCTGCATGCTGACAAAACGGGCCCAGCCGTGCTGTTTCTGCAGGTCCAGCGCCTGCGCAAACTGCGCAGCATGCATCGACGATGCGCCGATGTAGCGAGCTTTACCGGCTTTCACCACCTCATTCAGGGCTTCCAGCGTCTCTTCAATCGGCGTGTGGTAATCCCAGCGGTGGATCTGCAACAGGTCAACGTACTCCATGCCGAGACGGGTCAGGCTGTCATCAATCGATTGCAGGATATTCTGGCGCGACAGGCCCTGAGAGAGGTTGCTGAGTGGGAAATAGACTTTGGTGGCCACCACCACCCGATCGCGTTGGGCAAAATCTTTTAGCGCACGTCCGACAATCTCTTCACTGCTGCCATCGGAATAACTGTTGGCGGTGTCGAAAAAGTTAATTCCAGCGTCTAATGCCTGCTTAATCAGGGGACGGCTGCTCTCTTCTGGCAAGGTCCAGGCGTGGTTGCCGCGCATTGGATCGCCGTAGGTCATGCAGCCTAAACACAGACGCGAAACCTGTAAGTCGGTTTGGCCTAAACGAATGGTTTTCATTGGAGCTCCTGCTCTTATGCGTTAGGGATCCCCTAAGCATAGCAGCAGGAGCGGGGAGGGGATTACTGTGCCAGCCAGGCGGTGATTTGCTGCTGAATACCGGCGGCATCCAGCTGATAATCGTGACGAACTTCTTCCTGAGTGCCTTGAGGGATAAATTCGTCCGGCAGACCGAGGTTCAGCACGTGTACGCGCAGGCGCTTCGCCATGACGTATTCATTCACGCCGCTACCGGCACCGCCTTTAATTGCCCCTTCTTCCAGCGTCACCAGCGAATCATGGCTGGCCGCCAGTTCCGCAATCAGCGCTTCATCCAGTGGCTTCACAAAACGCATATCCACCAAGGTGGCGTTGAGCGCTTCCGCTGCCGCCTGCGCTTCTGGCAACAGGGTGCCGAAGTTCAGGATCGCCAGTTTCTCGCCACGGCGTTTCACAATCCCTTTACCGAGCGGCAGTGCAGCCAATGGCTCCAGGGTAGCGCCGGTGCCAGTGCCACGCGGGTAGCGCACGGCGCTTGGGCCATCCTGGTAGTGATAACCGGTGTAGAGCATCTGGCGACACTCGTTTTCATCACTTGGCGTCATGATCACCATTTCTGGCACACAGCGCAGGAAAGCGATATCAAATGCGCCCTGATGGGTCTGTCCGTCAGCCCCCACAATACCGCCGCGATCGATAGCAAACAGGACCGGTAGTTTCTGGATGGCAACGTCGTGAATCAGCTGATCGTAGGCACGCTGCAGGAAAGTGGAGTAAATCGCTACCACCGGCTTGTAGCCGCCAATCGCCATACCCGCCGCGAAAGTCACCGCGTGCTGTTCGGCAATCGCCACATCGAAATATTGCTGCGGATAGTCACGGGAATAGCTGACCATGCCTGAGCCTTCGCGCATCGCGGGCGTTACCGCCATCAGGCGCGGATCGTCAGCGGCCATTTCGCTGAGCCAGTTGCCAAAAATTTTGGAATAGCTCGGCAATCCAGGGGCGCTTTTGGGCAGAGAACCACTGGCAGGATCAAATTTCGGTACGGCATGCCAGGCGATCGGATCTTGCTCTGCTGGCGCGTATCCTTTGCCCTTTTTGGTCATGATGTGCAGGAACTGCGGGCCTTTTAAGTCTCGCATGTTCTTCAGCGTGCTGACCAGCGTCAGCACATCGTGGCCATCGACCGGGCCAATATAGTTGAAGCCCAGCTCTTCAAACAGCGTGCCCGGTACCACCATCCCTTTCAGATGTTCTTCGGTGCGCTTCACCAGCTCTTTGATCGGTGGCAGACCACCCAATACGCGCTTGCCGCCTTCGCGCAGGCGTGAATAGGTTTTGCCCGAGAGGATCTGAGCCAGGCGATTGTTGAGTGCGCCGACGTTCTCAGAGATCGACATCTCGTTATCGTTGAGGATCACCAGCATGTCGGGCTTGATGTCACCCGCGTGGTTCATCGCTTCAAACGCCATGCCGGCGGTAATTGCGCCATCGCCGATGATACAGGCGGTGCGGCGGCCTTTGCCTTCACGCTCAGCAGCAACGGCCATACCCAAACCGGCGCTGATGGAGGTCGACGAGTGGCCGACGCTCAATACGTCATATTCGCTCTCGCCACGCCATGGGAAAGGATGCAGGCCATTTTTCTGACGGATGGTACCGATACGATCGCGGCGTCCGGTCAAAATTTTATGCGGGTAAGCCTGATGGCCAACGTCCCACACCAAGTGGTCAAACGGGGTGTTATAAACATAATGCAGCGCGACGGTTAGTTCGACGACGCCCAGACCCGATGCGAAGTGGCCGGAAGATCGGCTCACGCTGTCCAGCAGATACTGACGCAGTTCGTCACACAGTACCGGAAGTTTTTCTTTCGGTAATAAACGTAATTCCTGAACCGTGCTTGCTAACGCCAGTGTCGGGTATTTTGCAATATCAAAACTCATCAGAGACTCATTATGAAAGTTATTTATCGCGTTCAATTATGAAGCTTGCCAGTGCTTGCAAGGCGATGGTGTTATAGGACTGCTCCGCCAGAATATCCAGCGCGCCAATCGCTTCCTGATAAAGATCCCAAGCCTTACTGCGAGCGTTTTCCAGCCCCATCAGCGCCGGATAGGTGCTTTTACCTAATGCCTGATCCGCACCCTGGGTTTTGCCTAACACCGCGGTGTCGCCGACCACATCCAGAATGTCATCCTGCACCTGAAACGCCAGTCCGATGGCGTTGGCGTAGGTATCTAAAACCGGCAGGGCGGCACGGCCACGTTCGCCTGCAGCCAAGGCGCCAAGACGCACTGCTGCGCGAATCAACGCGCCGGTTTTGTGACGATGAATCTGTTCAAGCTGCGCTAAGTTGACGCTTTTGCCTTCTGCAGCCAGATCCAGCGCTTGTCCGCCGCACATCCCCGCGACGCCGCTGGCCTGAGCCAGTTCAGATATCATAGCAATACGCGCTTCCGCGCTGACGCCCGGCATAGGTTGATCGGCCAGAATCGAAAATGCCAGGGTTTGCAAAGCATCACCGGCGAGAATGGCCGTGTCTTCACCATATTTGATATGGCAGGTTGGCTGCCCGCGGCGTAACGCATCGTCATCCATCGCCGGCAGATCATCATGAATCAGAGAGTAGGCATGAATGCATTCCACGGCAGCTGCCGGTACATCCAGACTGGCCGCATCGGCCTTCAGCATCTCACCCGTGGCATACACCAAAAAGGGGCGCAAACGCTTACCGCCTAATAGTGCCCCATATTGCATCGCTTGCACCAGAGGAGAACTCTGAAAAGGAAGTGGATCTATTAAGCGCGTCAACGCCAGATTGACGCGTTCATGGTACGCGTTCAGTAATTTAGCGAAATCCATTACTCATTTTCCGGCGTGAACGGTGCCAGCGCGGCATCTTTGTCATCGCTGAGCAGGATCTGTACGCGCTGCTCAGCCTGTTGCAGGGTTTGCTGACCAGTACGAGCCAGTTGAACGCCGCGTTCGAATTCGTTTAGCGCCTCTTCAAGCGGTAATTCACCACTCTCCAGACGGCTAACAATCTGTTCCAGTTGCTGTAATGCGCTTTCAAAACTGGCTGGCGCTTCGGCTTTTTTCGGCATATTCAGTGTCGACTCACAGGTTGGGAATCATCTTGCAATCGGTCATGGTAGCCGACGAGGATTAATTAGCAAATTAATGAATGTGATGACGGTTGCTTGAAGCAGTCGCATCACAAAGGTGGTATACTTTTGCGCCTCGGATGCGGGTGCTTTTGCTTAACCCGTAATTATATGATCTTAACAGCTAAGTGCCGATGCTTTTAGCACTTATTTGCCCAAACGAACCAGTATCCTCATGAAGTTTATCATCAAGCTCTTCCCAGAAATCACCATCAAAAGTCAGTCGGTGCGTCTGCGTTTTATCAAGATTTTGACCGGCAACATCCGTAATACGCTGCGTACGGTCGACGAAGAGATCGCCGTGGTGCGCCACTGGGATCACATCGAAGTCCGCGCGAAGAAGGAATCCTTGCGTGATGTGGTTATTGATGAGCTGACGCGTATTCCCGGTATTCATCATGTGTTGGCGGTGGAAGATCAGCCTTATACCGACATGCACGATATCTTTGAGCAGACGCTGGCGCTCAATCGCGAACGTCTTGAGGGCAAAAGCTTCTGTGTGCGCGTTAAGCGCCGCGGCAAACACAGCTTCAGCTCAATTGATGTGGAGCGTTACGTTGGTGGTGGTCTTAATCAGCACATTGAAACGGCCCGCGTGCAGTTGAATCACCCGGACGTGACGGTGAATCTGGAGATTGAAGACGATCGTCTGCTGCTGATTACTGGGCGTTATGCCGGGCTGGGTGGTTTCCCTATTGGCACGCAAGAAGATGTGCTGTCGCTGATCTCCGGTGGCTTCGATTCCGGTGTGTCCAGCTATATGCTGATGCGTCGTGGTTGCCGCGTGCATTACTGCTTCTTTAACCTTGGCGGCGCCGCGCATGAAATTGGCGTCCGTCAGGTGGCACACTATTTGTGGCAGCGTTTTGGCCGCTCACATCGCGTGCGCTTTGTGGCGATCAACTTTGAACCGGTGGTCGGTGAGATTCTGGAAAAAGTCGATGACGGCCAGATGGGCGTGGTGCTGAAACGTATGATGGTACGTGCGGCCTCTATGGTCGCTGAGCGTTACGGCGTGCAGGCACTGGTGACCGGTGAAGCGCTGGGCCAGGTGTCGAGCCAGACGCTGACCAACCTGCGTCTTATTGATAACGCCTCTGATACTTTGATTCTGCGCCCGCTGATTTCGCACGATAAAGAGCACATCATCGATCTGGCGCGCAAAATCGGTACCGAAGATTTTGCCAAAACCATGCCGGAATATTGTGGTGTGATCTCTAAAAGCCCAACGGTGAAAGCGGTGAAGGCGAAGATCGAAGCGGAAGAACAGAACTTCGATTTTGAGATCCTCAATCGCATGGTACAGGAAGCCACCAACGTCGATATCCGTGAGATTGCCGAAAAGGCCCAGGAAGAAGTGGTTGAAGTGGAGACTGTGGCTTCATTCATGGCCAACGACGTGGTGCTGGATATCCGTTCGGTGGATGAGCAGGAAGCCTCGCCCTTGCAGGTAGAAGGCGTGGACGTGAAATCACTGCCGTTCTACAAGCTGAGTACCCAGTTTGGCGATTTGGATCAGGCGAAAACCTGGCTGCTGTATTGCGATCGTGGCGTGATGAGCCGTTTACAGGCGCTGTATCTGCATGAGCAGGGCTTTAAAAATGTGAAGGTTTATCGCCCGTAACGGCGATAGATCAAGTAGCGGCGCGATTTATCGCGCGTGTTGCATCCGGCACCTTGCCGCTGTGACATGCGCAATGAATTGCGCCGCTACCCTTATGTCCGTTTTACTGCGTCACAACGCTGTTATTCACGCTCTTCAAATTCCTGATAATTATAAATCCCTGCCGCCAGCACCAGCTGTGACGCCACATCACGCGCTTTCTCTTTATCCACCAACAAATCAATCAGTTTTAGCGCAAAATCCATCGAAGTGCCCGGCCCCTGGCTGGTTAACAGGTTGACGCGCGGGTCCCAGGCCACGCGGCGATCCATCCAGTGTTTATCGGGGATGGTGTCACGCAATCCGGGAAAACCCGTCATGTTTCCTACCGGAAACAGGTCGTGTGGAATAAGCACTGTGCCCGGTGCAGCGCAGATAGCCGCAACAATTTTTCCAGCGAGGTGAAATTGACGTACCGTTTCCACCAGCAGTGGGCTGTCACGAAATGTCTCCGCGCCTTTCAGGCCGCCTGGCAAGACGATGGCGTCATAATCGTTATCGGCCACTTCGACCAAAGGCGCATCCGCCAGCAGGCGCACACCGCGTGAGCAAACAATCTCGCACGTGCCGTCGCTCTCTACGCTGGCAGTGGTGACGCTGATACCGCCGCGTACCAGCAGATCGAGGGTGGTAACGGCTTCGATCTCTTCACTGCCATGTGCCAGGCAAACCAGAACCGATGCGTTCGCGCTCATATTGGGACTCCTTGCGTTTAATCAGGTCGTACAAACGGGTGTTTTCCGGCAGGGTAATCCCCTGCGCGCGGGCGCGGCGCAGCAGGTAGCCGGTGATGTAATCAATTTCGGTCAGACGCTGCGCGCGCACGTCCTGCAACATCGAGGAGGTATTGCCCGCGGTGCTGTCAATGACGTCATAAATGATGTCGCGCAGGTTATCGACCGCGATGTGCTGGCCCTCGCGCTCCATCACCCAGGCGATCTCTTCACACAGCGTGGCAATCTGCTCTGGCCAGGCGCGCAGAGCACCATTCTGGCAATCATGCTCAACGGTGAGCGGATTGATCACGCAATTCACCGCCAGTTTGCGCCAGCTGGCGGAAGCAATGTTGTCATGCCAGGCCACGTCAGGCAGCGCCTGATGCAGGATGTCAGCGAGATCGCTCAGTGAGGCGCTTTCGCGACTGGTGGGGCCGATATGAGTTATACCGTATGCCACATGTTTGATTACCGTGCCATCGCGCATTGCGGCGTGGGTGGTAATCCCCCGCAACAGGGGCTGTGGCAGCTCTTTGAGTTCTTCCAGCGTGCCCATACCGTTATGCAGTAATAGAATCGGCGCATGTGCCGGCAACACACTTTGCAGGTTCTTCACTGCCGGAGAAACCTGCGGCGCTTTCAGTGTCACCAGCAGCAGCTGACTTTCAGCAAGAAACAGCGGATCGTTGGCAATGAACGTGTGATTGCTGGCGTTGCCTTGGGGATCGATCACGTTTACCGAGCAGTAGGGTTGCGGCACGCGCAACCAGCCCTGAACCTCATGTCCCTGGCGTGCGAGAGCGGCGAGCCAAATCTGACCCAGGGCGCCGCAACCCAACACGGTAATTTTCATTTTGCCTCCCGCTGAGGGGTTCTCAATTTCACGACATCGTTAAGTATAGCTTTCCGCGTATCGTGTTTAATTAGCGCCATAAGACGCGTATTATGCATGTCACTTTAGTATCAGGAGAAGAAAAGATGCCATCTTTCGATATCGTTTCCGAAGTCGAACTGCCGGAAGTGCGTAATGCGGTGGAGAATGCCAACCGTGAGATCTCAACCCGTTTCGATTTCCGCAACGTGAGCGCTTCCATTGAGCTCAACGAAAAGAATGAGTCCATCAAAATCACCAGCGAATCTGATTTTCAGGTTAAACAGCTGGTGGATATTTTGCGCGAGAAGCTGCTGAAACGCGGTATTGAAGGCGCAGCGATTGAAGTGCCAGAAGAGATCATTCACAGCGGTAAAAGCTGGAGCGTGGAAGCCAAGCTGAAAAAAGGTATCGAAAGCGATATCGCTAAAAAGCTGGTCAAGCTGATCAAAGACAGCAAGTTGAAGGTGCAGACGCAAATTCAGGGTGAAGAACTGCGCGTGACCGGAAAATCACGTGATGACCTGCAAGGTGCCATGGCGCTGGTGCGCGGCGGCAACCTCGGTCAGCCATTCCAGTTCAAAAACTTCCGCGATTAATCGCGTTTGTCGCGTGCCGCACGACGATAGAGCGTGCTGCGCGCGACGCCTAATGCTTCTGCTGTTTTACTGATATTGCCGTTGAAGCGCTGCAGCGTTTCGCTAATCAAGCGTTCATCATGGCTTTGACGATCTTCGATGGGCATTATTGCTGCCCGGCGGTATTCGGCCGGTAAATGCACATCCGTTACCTCTTCGCCTTCATCGGCTAACGCCAACAGCACGCGCAACAAACTGCGCAGCTGACGTACATTTCCCGGCCAGGGCAACTGCGCCAGCGATTCCAGTAAGGCGGGGGAAAGTTGAATATCACGTTCAGCACCGCCCAGTTCAATCCACAACCGACTGATAAAGCCCTGAACGTCTGGCCAGGCTCGCAGCGGTGGGATGGTCATGGAAAATTCCTGCAGGCGGTACAACAGATCCTCGCGGAATTCGCCTTCAGCCACTCGCTGCGCTAAATCACGGTGCGTGGCGCAAATCACGGCAAAGTTCACCGGCCAACTGCGACTGGACCCGAGTGGCGCCACTTCTTTCTCCTGCAGCACGCGCAGCAGACGGGTTTGCAACGACAGCGGCATATCGCCGATCTCATCCAGGAACAGCACGCCGCCATCGGCCTCGCGGATTTTACCGATGTAGCCATTTTTGCTGGCGCCGGTAAAGGCACCGGGCTGATAACCAAACAGCTCCGACTCGATTAACGCTTCGGGGATCGCCGCACAGTTGATCGCGACAAATTTACCGTCACGCCAGCGGCTTTGCTGGTGCAGCGCACGGCTCACATACTCTTTGCCGCTGCCGGTTTCTCCGTGAATACAGAGTGAAACACCCGCATTCATCAGGCGCACCATTTTTTCGCCATCACGGCGTAATGAGAAGGGCAGATCGACGGCGGGTTCACTCGGTGTCGCAAAGTGCTGGCGATGGGGCGCGCGCAGGCGGAAATAATAGTGTTGCTGGGCATAATCGATCGGCAGCGGGATGCTATTGGCCTGCTGTTCTAGCTGCGGAAACAGTTGTTGAAACGTTAGCGTACCCAGTTGCTCGGCGCTCAGTGCCAACTCCCGCATCGCAATGCGGTTGGCGGCCGTCAGCACGTTATCGGAAAACACCAGCAGCAACTCATCGCTGGTATCAATGCCCTGTGGTTCGACATGCAGGCTCATCAGCCACTGTTGCGGATGCAGGCTCTGCTTAACCCACAAATATTCGATCTGCTTCGCGGCGGCCTGCACCCACTGGAAGGTTTGCGGGTGAGGGAAGTGCGCTGGGCCAGAAATGTCCAAAACGCCCGCAATCTGTCCATTGGGCATCTGCAGCGGCATCGCTGCGCAATACAGGTCTTGATTGAGGGTAAGGAAGTGCTGATGACCGTCGATCTCACAGCCATCATTAATTGCGAGTGCAGTGCCAATGGCGTTGGTGCCGCGTCCACATTCACTCCACAGATTGCCTGGCGCCAGGGCAAAGCGTTGCGCTTTCTCCATCGATTGCATATCGCCAAAAGTATTCAGCACCAGCCCGGTCGCATCAGAGAGGATCAATACTGACTGTTTCTCGGCCAGTTTCTGCGCCAGTTGTTTGATCACCGGCTGCGCGAACTGTTGTAAGCCAGCATTACTGGCAAGCACATCGGCCAGTTCGCCCTGGCGAACGCGCGGAAAATCATCGGCGGTGCGGTCGAGACCATACAGCTGGCTACGGAACCAGGAGTCGCTCAAGAGCGGATTGGTATGAACGGCAGACGCGGCTGAATTTCCCTGCATTGGTAACCTCATGCCTAAGCGAAAGTGTTGCGACATTGTAGCGGTTCGGTTTCTGTGGTGTTGCGATACGCAACACAGATGAGGATTTTAACTGTCAGAACCCGCGCGACTAAAAGGGCTATTGGTTTTATAACGCGATGATAGATATAACGATTTTTTAAATTTTCGCAAGCTGAAAAAAACTGGCACGTCCGCTGCAATAGTCATCACGGCAGCGGGCTGTTCAATCTGTTGACCCACAGGTTGCCGCTGCCAGCTTATAAGACCTGACCCTACATGAAGGAGTTTGCGATGCGTTATGCACATCCCGGTACGCCCGGCGCTTTGGTGACCTTCAAAGCGACCTACGGTAATTTTATTGCGGGCAAATTCACAGAGCCTCTCAGCGGCCAGTATTTCACTAACACCTCGCCAGTTGATGGCAGCGATATTGCGAAATTTCCGCGTTCGGATGCACGCGATATCGATTTAGCACTGGACGCTGCTCATCAGGCCGCTGACGCCTGGGGAAAAACCAGCGTACAACATCGCGCCAACCTGCTGTTGAAGGTGGCCGACTGCATTGAAGCCAATCTCGAAATGCTCTCCGTCGCGGAAAGTTGGGATAACGGAAAACCGATTCGAGAAACCCTGAATGCGGATTTACCGCTGGCGGTGGATCACTTCCGCTATTTTGCAGGCTGCCTGCGTGCACAGGAAGGCAGTACCGCAGAGATTGATGAAACCACAGTGGCTTATCATTTCCACGAGCCACTGGGCGTGGTGGGCCAAATCATTCCCTGGAACTTCCCGCTGTTGATGGCCGCCTGGAAACTGGCACCGGCGCTGGCGGCAGGCAACTGCGTGGTGCTAAAGCCTGCAGAGCAAACGCCGCTGGCGATCACCTTGTTGATGGAGTTAATTGGCGATCTGTTCCCGGCGGGCGTACTGAACGTGGTGCAAGGTTTTGGCCGCGAAGCCGGTGAAGCACTGGCAACCAGCAAACGTATTGCCAAGATCGCCTTCACCGGTTCAACGCCTGTCGGGCGCCATATCATGGCTTGCGCGGCGGAGAACATCATTCCCTGCACGGTAGAGTTGGGCGGCAAATCACCCAATATTTACTTTGCCGACGTGATGGACGGTGAATCGGACTTTATCGAAAAAGCCGTGGAAGGGTTGGTGTTGGGCTTCTTCAATCAGGGCGAAGTCTGTACCTGTCCGTCCCGTGCCTTGATCCATGAATCCATCTATGAGCCGTTTATGGCACGCGTGATGGACAAAGTCGCCAACATTCGCCGCGGCGATCCGCTGGATACCGACACCATGATCGGTGCGCAGGCCTCACGTCAGCAATTCGACAAAATACTCTCATATATCAACATTGCCCGTGACGAAGGCGGGCAAATTCTAACAGGAGGCGATCGCGCCAGCGTCGCCGCAGAGCTGGATAACGGATTTTATATTCAGCCAACCCTGATCAAAGGCAATAACCAGATGCGTTGTTTCCAGGAAGAGATTTTTGGACCGGTGATTGGTATCACCACCTTTAAAGACGAAGCGGAAGCTTTGGCGATTGCCAATGAAACCCAGTTTGGTCTTGGTGCGGGGGTGTGGACCAGAGACACCAATCTGGCGTACCGCATGGGGCGTGGTATCAAAGCGGGTCGCGTCTGGACCAACTGCTATCACATCTATCCTGCACACGCGGCATTCGGTGGCTATAAGCAATCGGGCGTGGGACGCGAGACCCACAAAATGGCGCTGAGCGCCTATCAACAAACCAAAAATCTGCTGGTCAGCTATGGCACTGCGCCTTTGGGCTTGTTCTAAGTCCGCATCCGATCAAATGGAGAGAGAACGATGAATATGCAAATCAAAACCACCATGAAAGCTGCTGTCGTCAAAGCCTTCGGCGAGCCGTTAGTGATTGAACAAGTGCCGGTTCCACAAGTCGGGCCGGGCCAGATTTTGGTGAAAATCGCTGCTACCGGCGTGTGCCATACCGACCTGCATGCTGCAGAGGGTGACTGGCCCATCAAGCCCAACCCGCCTTTCATTCCGGGCCACGAAGGTGTCGGCCAGGTGGTGGCGCTGGGTGAGGGCGTGAAACATCTTAAACTGGGCGATCGCGTCGGCGTGCCATGGCTGTATTCAGCTTGTGGTCACTGTGAGCACTGTCTCGATAGTTGGGAAACGCTGTGTTTATCGCAGCAGAACGCGGGTTATTCAGTGAACGGCAGCTTCGCGGAATACTGCCTGGCGGATGCTAACTACGTTGGCATTATCCCGGAAAATATCGATTACAACGAAATCGCGCCCATTCTCTGCGCCGGTGTGACGGTTTACAAAGGCCTGAAAATGACCGACACCAAACCGGGTGATTGGGTAGTGGTATCGGGCATCGGTGGCTTAGGGCATATGGCGGTGCAGTACGCGGTGGCGATGGGGCTGAATGTCGCTGCGGTTGATATCGACGATGAGAAGCTGGCGTTTGCTAAGCGCTTGGGTGCCAGCGTGGTGGCCAATGCTAAGAACGTTGATCCTGCGAAAGTGTTCCAGGAAAGTTTTGGCGGCGCACACGGCGTGCTGGTAACGGCGGTTTCGCCTAAGGCCTTCGAACAAGCGATTGGTACCATGCGTCGCGGCGGGACCATGGTGCTGAATGGTCTGCCACCGGGTAAATTCGACCTGTCGATCTTCGATATGGTGCTGGATGGTATTACAGTGCGTGGTTCAATTGTTGGCACGCGTAAAGATTTGCAGGAAGCGTTGGATTTCGCGGGTCGTCATAAGGTGAAAGCGAACGTCGCGGTCGAACCACTGGTCAATATCAACGATATCTTTGCTCGTATGCACGCTGGCAAGATTGAAGGGCGTATTGTGGTGGATATGTCGTTGTAAGGATTGGCATGCTCTGGCATCCCGATGTCGCTATCGTGATGCCATTTAACCGAAGCGGCGCGATTTATCGCGTAATAAATTGCGTCGCTAAGGTTTGTTTTATCTCAAATTAACAGCTGGCGAGCAGCGCTTCGATTTCGACGCGGCTCGTCACTTTACTGTCTATTTTGATGTACGCGCTCTTCTCTTCCGGCACGATAAACACCGAAGAAACCCCCGGTTGTGCTTTCAGACGCTTCTCCAGGTTAGGGACTGCTAACACGTTATCACTTAACACCATACGCAGACTGCTGACATAGGGTGGCTCCTGCATCGACATCGCCACAAACAGCCACGCTGCTGCCACAATCGCACCCACCAGAAATACCGTCTGCGCATCAAAGTGGCCAAAGATCCAGCCGCCCATGCTGCCGCCAATCGCCACACCAATAAACTGGCTGGTGGAGTAAATCCCCATCGCGGTACCTTTGTAGCCTGGCGGTGACTCTTTACTGATCAGAGAGGGCAGAATCGCTTCCATCAGATTAAAGGCAAGGAAGAACAGCTGTACGCCAATCACCAGCGTCCAGAAATGACCCTCTGCACCCCAGAGTACAATTTCCGCGATCAGGATCATGGCAACACAGCCGACAAACACACGTTTCATGCGGCGTTTGACTTCGGCATAAATTATGAAGGGCACCACAGCAACAAACGCCACCAGCATCGTCACCAGATAAATCTTCCAGTGCTCAGAAGCCGGAAGGCCGGCTTGCTCAAACTGACCCGGCAGGGCGACAAAGCTCGACATCAGCAAAATGTGCAGGCAGAGAATGCCGATGTTCAGCTTTAGAAGCTTTGGATTGGCGAGTACCGCGCGGATGCTGCCTTTGACCATGCCTGATTCACGGTTCAATACGTGATTAGGCGCGTTGGGTACCACCAGCAGCGTAATGACGATGCCGAGTGTGGCAAGGATGGCAATCATCCAGAACAACGCATGTAAGCCCAGCGCATGGGTAACGATCGGGCCGACAACCATCGCAATAGCAAAGGTCACGCCGAAGCTGATACCGATAAACGCCATCGCTTTGGTGCGGTTCTGTTCACGGGTAAGGTCGGAAAGCAACGCCATGACAGCCGCGGCAATCGCGCCTGAGCCTTGCAGCGCACGGCCAAGAATCACCCCCCAGATGGAGGTGGTCATGGCAGCAATGACGCTACCGAGAACAAAGAGCAGTAATCCGCCAACGATGAGCGGCTTACGGCCGACACGATCGGAGAGCAGACCAAACGGAATCTGAAACACGGCTTGTGCCAGACCATAGATACCAATTGCCAGACCAATTAAGGTTTCACTGGCTCCCTGCAACGCCATGCCATAGGTGGTGAGTACTGGCAGGACCATAAACATCCCCAACATGCGCAGGGAAAATACTGTACCTAAACCCCATGTAGCCCGAAGCTCTACTGGCGTCATTTTATTGTCGTTCATGTTTACCTCAAAATTAAGCTGCGCCCATTTTAGGCAGCAGGGTAGGGCGGGTAAAACATTTGTTCTTAAGCAGTGGTAACAAAAAGAAAGGGCGCGAAATTCGCGCCCTTTCTGGATTTGCGGAGCTGTATTACCAGACGTACGTCAGTAAGTCTTTTGAGGCCGGTGTCATGAAATCAACCGACATCATCACGCTCAGTGCAGTGATAGCGACAATAGAGAACACGAACAGTTTACGCGCCCAAACTTTATCGTTTGAGGTTTTGTATCCTGAAAGTGCCATGCCAAGCCACCATACGCTCACTGCCGCAGCAACCACCAGATACTTGTAGCCGGCATAACCGCCAAGTGTCAGCATCAGGGTCGCAATCATAAACGCCAGGATATACAGCGTAATATGATTTTTAGCGACCGAAATGCCTTTCACCACCGGCAGAACCGGAATGTTGGCAGCCTGATAATCTTTGAAGCGGAAGATCGCAATCGCGTACGAGTGCGGCATCTGCCACAGGCTAAAGATAGCCAGTAAGATCAAGGCGCCAGCATCAAACTGGTTGGTGACTGCGCAGTAGCCAATCACTGGCGGCGCTGCGCCAGAAAGGCTACCAATCAGTGTGCCGTAGACGGAATTACGCTTCATGTAGAGGCTGTAAATGCCGACGTACACCACGAAGCCCATCACCGCCAGCCACATGGCCAGCGGATTAGCACCGAAATACAGCAGCGCAAAGCCAGCAATACCCAATGCGGTTGCATAAACCAGGCTTACTTTCGCCGAGATCAGGCCTTTGACCAGAACACGGTTCCGCGTTCTCTCCATCTTGATGTCGATATCACGGTCAATCACGTTGTTGAAGACACAACCTGATGCGACAACCAGTGATACGCCCACCAGCGAATAGAGAAACAGGGTGTAATCAATGCTGCCCTTGGAGGCCAGCAGGAATCCACCGATCACAGAAATTAAATTGCCGAAAATAATTCCTGGTTTTGTTACTTGCAGGTATTGCTTAATCATTACGTGTGACTCTTTAGTCGGCCATCATGTTGTAGTTGAGGTTCCACATGATCCACAGTGAGCCGACGACAACAATCAATATAATGAGTGCTGAGAAGACAATCGCCACCATGTTCCAGCCACCTTCTGACTTGCTGTCTAAGTGCAGGAAGTAGACCAGGTGCACCAGCACCTGAACCACTGCACACACCAGAACCACACCCAGAATTGTGCCGTGTGATGCGCCGCCATCCATTACCATCCAGAACGGAATACCGGTCAGGATGATAGAGAGGATGAAGCCGATCATGTAGGACTTCACGCTACCGTGAGAAGCGCCATGTTCGTTAACTGAATGACTCATTACATGGCTCCCATCAGATAGACAACGGTGAATACGCAAATCCACACCACATCCAGGAAGTGCCAGAACAAGCTCAGGCACATGATACGGGTGCGGTTGGTTGCAGTCAGACCACGTTTAGAGATCTGGAACATCATCACTGCCATCCAGATCAGGCCAGAGGTCACGTGCAGACCGTGGGTACCGACCAGCGTGAAGAACGCTGACAAGAAGCCACTGCGGTCAGGACCAAAGCCTTCCAGAATCAGGTGATGGAATTCATAGATTTCCATACCGATGAATCCGGCACCGAACAGGAAGGTCAATGCCAACCAGCTGATGACCGAACCCTTGTTCTGGTTGTTCATCGCAATCACTGCCATTCCATAAGTAATGGAGCTGAGCAGCAGCAGCGCGGTTTCAACCAGCACAAACGGCAGTTCAAAGATGTCTTTACCTGCCGGGCCACCGGCAGTGTTATTGACCATAACTGCATAGGTCGCAAACAGGGTTGCGAAGATAATGCAGTCACTCATCAGGTAGATCCAGAAGCCAAAGACTTTATTGGCTCCTGCATCGTGATGCCCATGCTCCGCATGGGCGTCGTGGTGGTGTTTTGCAGTTTCAGTTGACATTATTTCAGACCTGCTTTGCTGATTTCGTCAAAGTGCTTCTTCTCGATTTGCTCAACTTCAGCAACCGGAACGTAGTAATCCACGTCTTCATCGAAGCTCTTCACAATCCAGGTCACAATTGTGGCCAGGAAGGTAAGGCCAGCCAGCCACCAGATGTGCCAGATCATCGCGAAACCAAATACGGTCATGAATGCTGCGATAATCAGGGCTGCGCCGCTGTTTTTCGGCATATGAATTTCTTCATATTTTTCTGGTTGCTTGTAGGCTTCGCCTTTTTCTTTCATTTCCCAGAACGCATCACGCTCGTGGATATGAGGGATAACAGCAAAGTTGTAGAACGGTGGCGGTGAAGAGGTTGCCCACTCCAGCGTACGACCGCCCCACGGGTCACCGGTCAGATCGCGGTTCTGGTCGCGGTCACGCACAGAAACGTAGAACTGGGTAATCTGGCACAGGATACCGCATGCAATCAGTGCCGCACCGCCTGCTGCAACCACCAGCAGTGAGTGGAACTGAGGATCGATGTCCTGGCTGATACGACGAGTCATACCCATGAAGCCCAGCGCGTACAGCGGCATGAAGGCAACGAAGAAACCGATGATCCAGAACCAGAAGGCGCGGATACCCCATTTTTCGTTCAGGGTGAAGCCGAATGCTTTCGGGAACCAGTAGGTCACACCTGCCATACAACCGAACACCACACCACCGATAATGACGTTATGGAAGTGAGCAATCAGGAACAGGCTGTTATGCAGAATGAAGTCTGCACCTGGAACCGCCAGCAGAACACCTGTCATACCACCGATAGAGAAGGTGACCAGGAAGCCGATGGTCCACAGCATCGCTGAGTGGAACTCAACGCGACCCTGATACATGGTGAACAGCCAGTTGAAGATTTTCACGCCGGTCGGAATCGCGATGATCATCGTCATGATACCGAAGAAGGCGTTAACGTTCGCACCGGCACCCATGGTGAAGAAGTGGTGCAGCCAAACGATGAACGACAGAACGGTAATGGCGATGGTCGCCCACACCAGAGAGGTGTAACCAAACAGACGCTTTTTCGAGAAGGTCGCAGTGACTTCCGCGAACACACCGAAGACCGGCAGAACCAGGATGTATACTTCCGGGTGACCCCAGACCCAAATCAGGTTGACGTACATCATCATGTTACCGCCCATTTCATTGGTGAAGAAATGGAAGCCGAGGTAACGGTCAAGTGTCAACAGTGCCAGCGTAACGGTCAGTACCGGGAACGCAGCGATGATCAGGACGTTAGTACACAGTGATGCCCAGGTGAATACAGGCATTTTGAACAGGTCCATGCCCGGTGCACGCATCTTCAGAATGGTCACGAAGAAGTTGATACCGGTCAGTGTCGTACCGATACCGGAAAGCTGGAGACTCCAGATCCAGTAATCGACCCCGACGCCAGGACTGTATTCCGCGCCCGAAAGTGGCGGATAAGCCAGCCAGCCGGTCTGTGCGAACTCGCCCACACCCAGAGAAATGTTCACCAGGATCACACCGATCGCGGTAAACCAGAAGCTCAGGTTGTTCAGGAACGGGAAGGCAACGTCACGTGCACCGATTTGCAGCGGTACCGCGATGTTCATCAGACCTACCACGAAAGGCATCGCTACGAAGAAGATCATGATCACGCCGTGAGCGGTGAAGATCTGGTCGTAGTGGTGCGGTGGTAAGATGCCGGCTTCACCTGCGGAAGCCATGACTTGTTGGGTACGCATCATTACCGCATCGGCAAAGCCGCGCAGCAGCATGACGAAAGCCATGATGATGTACATGATACCCAGTTTTTTGTGGTCAATAGAGGTAAACCATTCTGACCACAGGTATTGCCACTTACCAAAGTAAGTAATCGCGGCAACCAGTGCCAGACCACCTAAGATGATTGCGGCAACCGTAACCACGATAATGGGTTCGTGGTAGGGCACTGCATCCAGTGTTAATTTTCCGAACATCGTATTATTCCTCGGCTCCCGCAGCAGCGGCGTGATTCATGTCCATGCCTTTGTGCTCTGACATGTCCATTTTCCCGTGGCTCATCATGAACTTATCAATAACCTGCTTGAACAGTTCTGGATTCGCAGTAGAGAAATATTCCACTGGGTGATTTTCGCTTGGCGCAGCCAGTTTCTCGAAATCATCCATGGTAGTCAGCGCGTTAGGTGCTGCTTTAACTTTAGCCACCCACTGCTGGAATTCCGCATCGTCTTTGGTTGCAATGGCTTTGAATTTCATGCCAGAGAAACCGCGACCGCTGAAGTTCGCAGAGATACCGTCAAATGTTCCTGGCTCATTGGCGATCAGGTGCAGTTTAGTCTGCATGCCCGCCATGGCGTAGATCTGGCTACCGAGCGTAGGAATAAAGAAGGAGTTCATTACGGAGTTGGAGGTGATCTTGAAGTTAACCGGAGTGTTTGCCGGGAAGGCAATCTGGTTAACCGTCGCAATACCCTGTTCTGGGTAGATAAACAGCCATTTCCAGTCCAGCGCGACAACATCAATTTCAACCGGCTTCACATCAGAGACCAGCGGTTTGCTTGGCTCTAAAGCGTGAGTCGATTTCCAGGTTAGCACACCGAGGAAGATGATGATCAGGATCGGGATGGTCCAGACCACGGCTTCCACTTTATTAGAGTGTGACCAGTTAGGGCTATATGTTGCATTAGTATTTGTTGCCCGATATTTCCAGGCAAAGAATACCGCCATGAAGACTGCCGGGATAACTACGATCATCATCAAGCCGAAAGCTGTCAGAATCAACGAACGTTGCTCCAGTGCAATCTGTCCTTTGGGATTTAACAACGCACTATCGCAGCCACTGAGTAATACAGCGCCTGCAATTAATGACAAAATCCCCAAACTTTTATTGTATTTCCTGAGTCTCATTTAACGACCTCAATGACAAAGGGCTCTATTGTCGTTTAAGTGTGCGCGCATTTTACGGGAAGGTTTATGCAGTGTAAACCAGCTTAAGGATGTGTCAGAAGGCTGTTGACACCTTTTGCTAAGGGTGTCACAGATGTTGCGGGGGGTGACAAATTATTAACTGCGACAAGCAGTTGGCGTCAATATAACAAAAACAGATGACAGAAACCGCAGAAAAATCAGGGAAAGCATAAACCGTACTTTTTATGCCCACTTATTTAACAATTATGCATCATTTGGGTGACGTGTTTACTACAAAGTAATTGCGCACCGGATTTTAATATTTCCCGAGGTTGTTAAATTAATGTTTCTTTTTCGCGATGAAAAAAATGCTATTCGTTAAAATAAGTTCGTTGTTAATTTTTAGCCAAATATTTAGGCGCTGGCAAATTAGGATCACTTAACTCAGATTGCGTGCTGACGTTTTTCTCAACGCCAGACAATCCAGTGTGACACCCAAGGCTACCGCAACCAGCGCGACAGCCATACCTGCCTCAAACAGCGGCGTCAGGGCTTCTCCCAGATGCCAGACACCTGAGGCGTTAAGCGCTAAAGCCAGCAGCCAGAGCACCAGTAAGCCACAACCCGCGCTGAACAGGCGCACTGTCCAACGATAGCCTTGCGGCCAGAGGCTGCGCATCACAAATTCCCCGTTTTGCTGTATGGCTTGTAACGTGCCACGGCAGACCCACAGCAGCAGCAGGCCTGGTACACCCGCAAACACGGTGAACGCATAGAAGGTCGGCCAGCCCCATAATTCCACCAGCCAGCCTGCGGCTGGGCCTACGTAGACGCGGCCAACCGCAGAAAGTGCGGAGAGTAAGGCGAACTGTGTAGCGGAGAAGGACTTGTTGCACAGCGTCATTAATAGCGCCACGAAGGCGGCCGTGCCCATGCCACCGCACAGATTTTCGATAAACACCGCACTCGCCATACTCCATAAATGAGGTGGCGTGACGGCCAGCAGCCAATACGCAAAGTTGGAGACGGCTTGTAGAATGCCGAAAATCATCAGCGCCCGGAACAGCGTCAGGCGTTGCATCAGTACACCGCCGTAGAGCGCGCCGACAATCGTCGCCAGCAGGCCGAGGGTTTTGTTGACCAAGCCGACATCACCCGCGCTAAAGCCGACGCCGCGAATCAGGAACGTGGTAGTGAGTGACGCGGCAAAGGCATCACCCAGCTTATAAAGGATGATTAAAGTAATCAGCAGCCAGGCGTTATTGCGCAGAAAGAAATCTTTTAGTGGGAAGGTCACGGCCTGGCGCAGTGAATGAGGCTCACGCGCAGGGACCTCTGGCTCTTTCGCCAGAAGAGTCGCGATCAGACCGGGCAGCATCAGGAGTGCCATTAACCAGTAGGTGGCTTGCCAGCCGAGATAGCGATCCGCCATCCATAGCGCCAGGCCACCGGAAATCAACATCGCCAGGCGATAGCCCAGAACAGTAATCGCTGCGCCGCTGCCACGCTCTTCGGGAGGCAGCACGTCGGTTTTCCAGGCATCAAAAACAATGTCCTGTGAGGCGGAGCAAAATGCCACCAGCACCGCTAAGGCGGCCAGCAGAGTAAGATCACGCGAAGGTTGCATAAAGCCCATCGCAACGATGCCCGCGATCAGCGCCACCTGCGTCAGCAAAAGCCAGCCACGGCGACGTCCAAGAAACGGCGGGGTATAGCGATCCATCATCGGCGACCACAAGAACTTAAAGACATAAGCCTGGCCGACAAGGGAGAAGAAACCGATGGTTTTCAAATCGACGTTCTCTACGGTCATCCACGCCTGCAAAGTACCGGCTGTCAGTGCCAGCGGCAGGCCAGAGGCAAACCCCAGCAACAGCAAAACGGCAGCGTTACGTTGGGTGAAAATGCGTAGATAGTGAGAAGTCATAACCAACCTGAAATGAAGCCCGGCCAGAGTGACCGGGCAAAATAGCTGAGGAATTAACGGGCGTTCTGTTTAATGAAGTTATGAACGCTGGTGTCCTGCGCCATATCAGCAATGACATCACTCAGTGTTGAGTTAACCGCATTGGTGATTTTCGCGTTAGTGGCGGTAAATGCGCCTTCAACGCTGTAGGTCTGACGGTAGTTTTTCACCTGCTTGTTACCGTTTTTAGCGGTAGCAATAATAGAGATATCAGCCTTGGTGGTGATGCTGTAGCGCACGTTGCCTTGTGTCACATCAGCGTACAGACCATTGACGACAATCTGCAGGTCGACCGCACCGTTTGGTCCAATCATATAACCGCGCGCAGTCATCTGCTTTTCCAGCACTTCTTGCAGCAGGAAGCGCAGATCGCGCGAAGGCGTCAGCGTCACCAACTGACCATCGCGGTTCACTTTGGCTAATGCCTGATCTGAACGCTGGTCGGCACCGTTTACACTGATGGTGGCACCCATCAGGCTGGGATCCTGCTGTGGTAACTGGATCTTAGGTTGGATATTTAAGGTGGTATTATTGCTGGCGCAGCCGGCCAAAATGAAAGCAGCCAGCAGAGGGAATAACAGTTTTTTCAACATACTCATTCTCGTTAGCATATGGGTTGGTTTGCAAAACTGCGGTCATCATAGCATTGCGTGACGGCGATGAAAGCCCCGTACCAGTGGAAATTGATTGTAAAGGCTTTTTTCAGACAGACAGAGAATCAACTTGGTTGACCTGCCTGCTGAGCCCGTTAAGATGCGCAGCATAACGAGCTTTTTTTCCTGCCCCTGTGCGGAATGGGTAAAAAACCTACTAATATTTAATCAGATGGGGCACAGCGCTCGCCGTTGAGGAGTGTTAAAAATGATTCGCGAACAAATAGAAGAAAAGCTGCGTAAGGCGTTCGAACCTGCACATCTCGAAGTGCATGATGAGAGCTACCGTCATAACGTGCCCGCCGGTTCTGAAAGTCACTTTAAAGTGGTGATTGTCAGTGACCTGTTTACCGGCCAGCGTTTCCTGCAACGTCACCGCGCCATTTATGGTGAATTGACGGAAGAGTTAGCAGGTAGCGTGCACGCGCTGGCATTGCATACCTACACGCAAAAAGAGTGGGATGGATTGCAAGATACTGTACTGGCATCCCCTAATTGTCGCGGTGCGGGCACCCTGGCATAAGTCATGAATTTCCTCTCTCAAAAACGGCCTGCGGGCCGTTTTCTTTTCATCTATTACCCCTAAACGCGATCTGCGGCGCAAAAAAGCAGCAAAACCGCTAAAAAGTGGTGAGTTTGCAGCCTCGACTCATTCCAGCGATGCCGCTATAATGCTGCGTCTATTTTTCCGGAATGTCTTCGGGACGCTTCTGGTAACAGGGATTAGGTTCTGCCTGCAGAGGCCGTCCCGGTTGTTGGATACGGCGCATTACTAATGTGTGGTGTCTGAAGTTGACCGAGCACGTGATTTTTTGAGGTAACAAGATGACAGTTTCAGTAGAAACCACTCAGGGTCTGGGCCGTCGCATTTCGATTACTGTTGCAGCTGACAGCATCGAAAGCGCAGTGAAGAAAGAACTGGTGGAAGTGGCTAAGAAAGTCCGTATCGACGGTTTCCGCAAAGGCAAAGTGCCAGCAAACATCATTTCTCAGCGCTACGGTGCTTCTGTTCGCCAGGACGTACTGGGCGAGCTGATGACGCGCAACTTCGTTGACGCCATCATCAAAGAGAAAATCAACCCAGCTGGCGCACCAAACTACGTGCCAGGTGAGTATAAAGAAGGTGAAGATTTCACCTACGCGGTAGAGTTCGAAGTGTATCCAGAAGTTGAGCTGAAAGGCCTGGATGCTATCGAAGTTGAGAAACCCGTTGTTGAAGTAACTGACGCTGACGTTGATACCATGCTGGAAACCCTGCAGAAGCAGCAGGCGACCTGGAAAGAGAGCGATGCAGCAGCCACTGCTGAAGATCGCGCGACCATCGATTTCAGCGGCTCTGTAGACGGTGAAGAGTTCGAAGGCGGCAAAGCGTCTGACTTCGTACTGGCGATGGGTCAGGGTCGTATGATTCCTGGCTTCGAAGAAGGTGTTGTTGGCCATAAAGCGGGCGAAACCTTCACTATCGACGTGAAATTCCCAGACGATTACCACGCTGAAACCCTGAAAGGGAAAGATGCTAAGTTCGAAATCGTGCTGAAGAAAGTAGAAACGCGTGAGCTGCCAGAACTGACTGAAGAGTTCATCAAGCGCTTTGGCGTTGAAGATGGTTCAGTCGCCGGTCTGCGTGCAGAAGTGCGTAAGAATATGGATCGTGAGCTGAAAGGCGCTATCCGTAACCGCGTGAAGTCTCAGGCTATCGACGGTCTGGTTGAAGCGAACAACATCGACGTACCTGTTGCGTTGATCGACAGCGAAATCGACGTGCTGCGTCGCCAGGCTGCACAGCGTTTTGGTGGCAACGAGAAACAAGCACTGGAACTGCCACGTGAACTGTTCGAAGAGCAGGCAAAACGCCGCGTAGTGGTTGGCCTGCTGTTGGGCGAAGTGATTCGCATCAACGAGCTGAAAGCTGACGAAGACCGCGTTAAAGCGCTGATCGAAGAGATGGCTTCTGCATACGAAGATCCGCAGGAAGTGATCGAGTTCTACAGCAAGAACAACGAGCTGATGAACAACATGCGCAACGTTGCGCTGGAAGAGCAGGCTGTTGAAGCGGTACTGGCGAAAGCCAAAGTGACCGACAAAGCAACCAACTTCCAGGAACTGATGAACCAGACCTCAGCGGCCTGATTCGTTAGTTAACCGAAAGTGCGAAGCCCGCGACTGAAAAGTCGCGGGCTTTTTCTTTTCTGGCGGAAACCCAGCAGATTTGTTCTCTATTTGCTTAATTAATCGGCAAATTGTTCGCTAAGCTCTTTTTCCGTATTAGCGAATGGGCAAAAGGTTGTTATGCTTGAAACAACTGGGCAGCATCCCCAGATAGAGGGAGCATGCATGAAAACAGTGAGACTGGCTGATTAACCGTCCTGTTATGTCGGAGTGAGGGGGCAGCGCATAGTTTTTCTGACGCGCCTCACGTAATATCGGTACAGAATGTTGCCAATGAAATTTATCAGGAGACGGTAATGTCATACAGTGGCGATCGTGAATTTACTGCACCGCACATGGCGCTGGTGCCAATGGTGGTCGAACAAACCTCGCGTGGCGAGCGTTCTTACGACATCTACTCCCGCCTACTCAAAGAGCGTGTGATCTTCCTGACCGGCCAGGTTGAGGATCATATGGCCAACCTGATCGTGGCGCAGATGCTGTTTCTGGAAGCTGAGAATCCTGAAAAAGACATTTATCTCTACATTAACTCCCCTGGCGGTGTGATCACTGCTGGGATGTCGATTTATGACACCATGAAATTCATCAAGCCGGACGTCAGCACCATCTGTATGGGTCAGGCTTGCTCGATGGGTGCGTTTCTGTTGACCGCAGGTACCAAGGGCAAACGCTTCTGTCTGCCTAATTCCCGCGTCATGATTCACCAGCCGCTGGGCGGCTATCAGGGCCAGGCGACGGATATTGAAATCCATGCGCGTGAAATTCTGAAAGTGAAACAGCGTATGAATGAGTTGATGGCTGAGCACACTGGCAAATCGCTGGAGCAGATCGAGCGCGACACTGAACGCGATCGTTTCCTCTCCGCCAGCGAAGCGGTAGAGTATGGCTTAGTCGATTCCATCCTGACGCATCGCCAATAAGACACATCTGCCTGGCCCTTACGCTATAGTTAACGGGGCAGGCAGGTGAGTTGAATGAATATCGGCCGTTGATGTGCGGCCAATGCCGTACACCAAATTGGGTCTGAGAACGAAAAGAGGTTAGCTGATGACAGATAAGCGCAAAGACGGTTCAGGTAAGTTGCTGTACTGCTCTTTCTGCGGCAAAAGCCAGCATGAAGTCCGTAAGCTGATTGCCGGGCCGTCAGTGTATATTTGCGACGAATGTGTTGATTTGTGTAATGACATCATTCGCGAAGAGATTAAAGAAGTCGCTCCGCACCGTGAACGCAGTGCGCTGCCAACGCCGCATGAGATCCGCCATCATCTTGACGATTATGTTATCGGCCAGGAAAAGGCGAAAAAAGTGCTGGCCGTGGCGGTGTACAACCACTACAAACGTCTGCGCAATGGCGACACCAGCAACGGTATCGAGCTGGGCAAAAGTAACATTCTGCTGATTGGTCCTACCGGTAGCGGTAAAACCTTGCTGGCTGAAACGCTGGCACGTTTGCTGGATGTGCCGTTCACCATGGCGGATGCCACCACACTGACCGAAGCCGGTTACGTGGGGGAAGATGTTGAGAACATCATCCAGAAATTGCTGCAAAAGTGCGATTACGATGTGCAGAAAGCACAGCGCGGTATTGTCTACATCGATGAGATTGACAAGATTTCTCGTAAGTCAGACAACCCATCGATCACCCGTGACGTATCAGGTGAAGGCGTACAGCAGGCACTGCTGAAGCTGATCGAGGGCACCGTGGCGGCGGTTCCACCACAAGGTGGACGTAAACACCCGCAACAGGAATTCCTGCAGGTTGATACCTCTAAAATCCTGTTTATCTGCGGTGGCGCTTTTGCAGGTCTCGACAAAGTGATTTCCCAGCGTGTCGAAACCGGCTCCGGCATTGGTTTTGGCGCAACGGTTAAAGGTAAGTCACAGAAAGCCAGCGAAGGCGAGTTGCTGTCGCAGGTTGAGCCAGAAGATCTGATCAAATTCGGTCTGATTCCTGAGTTCATTGGTCGTCTGCCTGTGGTGGCGACGTTGAGCGAACTGAGCGAAGAAGCCCTTATTCAGATCCTACGTGAACCGAAGAATGCGCTGACAAAACAGTACCAGGCACTTTTCAATCTGGAAGGTGTTGAGCTGGAGTTCCGCGACGAAGCGTTGACCGCTATCGCCAAGAAAGCGATGTCACGTAAAACCGGTGCGCGTGGTCTGCGTTCAATCGTTGAAGGCGCACTGCTGGAAACCATGTACGACTTGCCATCAATGGAAGACGTCGAAAAAGTGGTGATTGATGAGTCAGTGATTGACGGTCAATCTGAGCCGATGCTGATTTACGGTAAGCATGAAGCCCAGGCTTCTGGCGAATAAATAAGCAATTGCACCATGTGGTTATCTTAAAAAGGGGAAAATGTTTTCCCCTTTTGTTTTTCTCTCACCCGTGACATTGAATGTCGACCAAGCATCCCCATATACTCAATATCCTGTGGGTTTAACTGCAAAACCTCTATTGCGCGGTACCCATCACCTGGCGGACATTAAACTAAGAGAGAGCTCTATGAATCCTGAGCGTTCTGAACGCATTGAAATCCCCGTGTTGCCATTGCGCGACGTGGTGGTTTATCCGCACATGGTAATTCCGTTGTTCGTTGGTCGGGAAAAATCGATTCGTTGCCTTGAAGCGGCGATGGATCATGACAAGAAGATCATGCTGGTTGCCCAGAAAGAGGCTTCAACGGATGAACCTGGTATTAACGATCTCTTCTCAGTAGGGACCGTCGCTTCTGTATTGCAGATGCTGAAGCTGCCTGATGGCACGGTTAAAGTACTGGTTGAGGGCCTGCAACGCGCACATATCACCACACTGGCTGATAATGGCGACCACTTTGTTGCTCAAGCCGAATACCTGATTTCGCCTGAAATCGAAGAGCGCGAGCAGGAAGTGCTGGTGCGCACGGCGATCAATCAGTTTGAAGGCTACATCAAGCTCAATAAAAAAATTCCCCCTGAGGTTCTGACTTCACTCAACAGCATCGACGATGCGGCGCGTCTCGCCGACACCGTAGCAGCGCATATGCCGCTGAAGCTGGCGGATAAACAGTCCGTGCTGGAGATGTCCGACGTGAATGAGCGTCTGGAATATCTGATGGCGATGATGGAATCAGAAATCGATCTGCTGCAGGTTGAGAAACGCATTCGCAACCGCGTGAAAAAGCAGATGGAAAAAAGCCAGCGCGAGTACTACCTGAATGAGCAAATGAAAGCCATTCAGAAAGAGCTGGGCGAAATGGATGATGCGCCGGATGAATACGAAGCGCTGAAACGTAAAATTGATGCGGCAAAAATGCCGACCGAAGCGCGCGAGAAAGCCGAAGCTGAACTGCAAAAGCTGAAAATGATGTCGCCGATGTCTGCAGAAGCCACGGTGGTGCGCGGCTACATCGACTGGATGGTTCAGGTGCCGTGGGTGGCGCGCAGCAAAGTGAAAAAAGATCTGCTGAAAGCGCAAGAAACGCTGGATACCGACCATTACGGTCTGGAACGCGTGAAAGATCGCATTCTTGAGTATCTTGCGGTTCAGAGTCGCGTCAGCAAAATCAAAGGGCCGATTTTGTGCCTCGTCGGACCGCCAGGCGTGGGTAAAACCTCTCTGGGTCAGTCGATTGCGAAAGCAACCGGTCGTAAGTATGTGCGTATGGCGCTGGGTGGCGTGCGTGATGAAGCGGAAATTCGTGGACATCGTCGTACTTACATCGGTTCTATGCCGGGCAAACTGATCCAGAAAATGGCGAAAGTCGGGGTGAAGAACCCGCTGTTCCTGTTGGATGAAATCGATAAGATGTCCTCTGACATGCGTGGTGACCCGGCTTCAGCGCTGCTGGAAGTGCTGGATCCAGAACAGAACATTGCGTTCAACGATCACTATCTGGAAGTGGATTACGATCTTTCGGATGTGATGTTTGTGGCGACCTCAAACTCCATGAACATCCCGGCTCCGCTGCTGGACCGTATGGAAGTGATTCGTCTTTCTGGTTACACCGAAGATGAAAAACTGAACATCGCCAAACAGCATTTACTGCCGAAGCAAATTGAGCGTAATGCGCTGAAAGAGAAAGAGATCAGCGTTGACGATAGCGCCATCATCGGCATTATTCGCTATTACACCCGTGAAGCGGGCGTACGTAGCCTGGAACGTGAACTCTCCAAGCTGTGCCGTAAAGCGGTGAAAACACTGCTGATGGATAAATCCAAGAAAAGCATCAAAATCAACGGCGACAACCTCAAGGACTTCCTTGGCGTGCAGCGCTTTGATTATGGTCGCGCAGACAGTGAAAACCGCGTGGGTCAGGTGACTGGCCTGGCATGGACGGAAGTGGGCGGCGATCTGCTGACCATTGAAACCGCCTGTGTGCCAGGTAAAGGCAAGCTGACTTACACCGGCTCACTGGGTGAAGTGATGCAAGAGTCTATCCAGGCGGCGCTGACCGTGGTTCGCGCACGTGCGGATAAACTCGGTATCAACGGTGATTTCCATGAGAAACGTGACATCCACGTGCACGTGCCGGAAGGTGCGACGCCGAAGGATGGCCCAAGTGCGGGTATCGCGATGTGTACGGCGCTGGTCTCCTGCCTGACAGGTAACCCCGTGCGCTCCGATGTGGCGATGACCGGTGAAATCACCTTGCGTGGCCAGGTACTGCCGATTGGTGGCCTGAAAGAGAAGCTGTTGGCAGCGCATCGCGGCGGCATCAAAACTGTGCTGATCCCGGATGAAAACAAGCGCGATCTGGAAGAGATTCCACAGAACGTGATTGCGGATTTAACCATCCATCCGGTGAAGCGTATTGAAGAGGTGCTGAACCTGGCACTGGAAAATGCGCCTTACGGCATGCAGGTTGCGACGGCAAAATAGTGATTAACGGCAAAAACCGTTAAAAAGCGAAGCTGGCAGGCCAAATGGTGCTTGCCAGCTTTTTTTTGTGCCGCTACTTTAGGTGGCTGCTGGATCAACGATTAAGATGAATACCGTTGTCTCAGCACCACAGGCTTGATATAACTGGCTGCGCGTTCGCACCGGGCGGGAAGCGCGGGTGCGATGTGAATAATAAAAGAGGGGATGAATAGAGTGAATAAGTCACAGTTGATCGACAAAATTGCTGCAGACGCTGACATTTCTAAAGCAGCAGCGGGACGTGTGTTAGATGCATTCATGGGCTCAGTTTCTGACGCGCTGAAAGGCGGGGATGAAGTAGCACTGGTTGGTTTCGGTACTTTCTCTGTACGTGAGCGTGCTGCTCGTACAGGCCGTAACCCACAAACGGGTAAAGAGATCACCATCCCGGCTGGTAAAGTTCCGGGCTTCCGTGCAGGTAAAGCACTGAAAGACTCAGTCAATTAATGACCGCTGACACATCCATTGAAGCATTTTCTTCTATGGATTGAGGACGAAAAAGCCGTTCTCATGTAACATACGGGCACATCATTTTTGATGTGCCTTTTTTATTCTTGATGCGCGACGATAGCCTGAGGCTGTTGTCTCCGCATGGTTGCCAACTGCCAGCCTGAACAGCAGTTGCACGATGATGACATCGTGTTAAAGCTTTACATTCACACTACAGCGGAGTGTTGTCATACCATGATGGACAATTTACGCGCGGCGTCGAATCATGTCGTGCTCAAGATTATTCTGGGATTGATCATCCTGTCTTTCGTACTGACCGGGGTGGGCAACTACCTGATCGGCGGTGGCAGCGACTATGCCGCCAAAGTTAACGGTCATGAGATTAGCCGTGCCGAACTGGAACAGGCTTATAACAGCGAGCGTAACCGTCAGCAGCAGCAGCTGGGCGATCAATTCTCGCAGCTGGCCAGCAATGAAGGTTATATGCAGCAGATGCGCCAGCAGGCGTTATCTCAGCTTATTGATCAGGCGCTGCTCGATCAATACATCAAAGATCTGAAAATTGGCATTAGCGATGATCAAATCAAACAGGCGATCTTCAATCAGAAAGCCTTCCAGACCAACGGTAAGTTTGACAACGCCAAATACAACGCCCTGATCAACCAGATGGGCTTCAATGCCGATCAGTATGCGGAAGCGCTGCGCAAGCAGTTGGCGACCCAGCAGTTGATCAATGCCGTGGCCAATACCGATTTCATGCTGAAAGGCGAAACCAGCAAATTAGTTGATCTGGTGTCTCAGCAGCGTGATGTGCGCCAGGCGGTGATTGATGTTAACGCGTTGGCGGCGAAGCAGACGGTCAGCGATGACGAAATCAATCAATACTATCAGCAGCATCAGAACAGCTTTATGGCGCCTGAACAGTTCCGCGTCAGCTACATCAAAATGGATGCAGCCAGCATGCAGGAACCGGTCAGCGATGCTGAGATCCAGAGCTGGTTTGATCAGCATAAAGCCGATTACTCCCAGCCGCAGCGCAACCGCTTTAGCGTAATTCAGACCAAAACTGAAGCTGATGCTAACGCGGTATTGGAAGCGCTGAAAAAGGGTGAAGACTTCGCGACCCTGGCGAAAAGCAAATCGATTGACCCGATCTCAGCGCGTAAAGGCGGTGATATGGGTTGGCTGGAACCGAGCACGACGCCAGATGAGCTGAAAAATGCCAATCTGACGCAGAAGGGCCAACTGTCCGGCGTGATCAAATCCTCGGTCGGTTTCCTGGTGGTGCGTCTGGATGATATCCAGCCAGAACAAGTTAAACCGCTGGCGGAAATCCATGATGCTGTCGCTGATAAAGTGAAGCAGGAAAAAGCGGTTGATGCATTCTACAAGATGCAGCAAAAAGTCAGTGAAGCGGCCAGCAACGATAACGAATCCTTGGCGGGTGCAGCACAGGCTTCCGGTCTGAAAGTGGTGGAGACCGGCTGGATCACCAAAGACAACGTACCGGCTGAACTCGATTTTGATCCGGTTAAGCAGGCGATTTTCAATGGTGGTCTGGTAGGACAAAACGGTGCGCCGGGTAACAACTCTGACATCATCAGCGTTGATGGCGATCGCGCCTTCGTGTTGCGCCTTAGCGAGCACAAACCTGAAGCGG
The DNA here is from genome assembly GCF_059412425.1 of Pantoea sp. CFCC18177. NCBI lineage: Bacteria > Pseudomonadati > Pseudomonadota > Gammaproteobacteria > Enterobacterales > Erwiniaceae > Pantoea > Pantoea sp. CFCC18177. The sequence goes on along the minus strand of NZ_JBNBPL010000026.1, from coordinate 37,345 downwards.
TGAAACCACTGGATCAGGTGAAAGCGCAGATTACCGACTCGCTGAAGCATGACAAAGCCACCCAGCAGGCAAAAGCACAGGCCGACAAACTGTTGGTTGATCTGAAAGCCGGTAAAGAAGATGCGCTGAAAGCGGCAGGTTTGACCCTGAGCGCCAGCAAAACCTTTGACCGTAATGCCCAGGATCCTGTTGCACAGTCAGCCTTTGATTTGCCACAACCCGCAGACAACAAACCGTCCTGGGGCGTGAGCGAAGATATGCAAGGCAACGTGGTGCTGGTTGCGCTGGATAAAGTCAGCCCGGGTAACATGCCGCAGCCGCAGATCGATCAGATGGTGCAGGGCGTGACGCAGAATAACGCACAGATTGCGTTCGAAGCGTTGCTGGAAAACCTGCGCAAAGACGCCAAGATTAAGTACGGCGCCGCTGCACAAAACCAGTAAGCCTCACAAAAAAAGTGAATCTACTGCAATAACACAAAGGCCGCTTCTGCGGCCTTTTCCATTTCTGATATTGCCCTTTTGAGCGTAAATGCTCGCTGTGACACTCTGCTGTGGCTGTCAAACACAAGGAGAAACACAGCATGGTAAAATCAACTTTTCGCGCTTTATGTGTCACGCTGGCACTCGGTGGCGCGCTCTATACCGGCGGATTAGCGGCGGCGGAAAGCCCCAGTGAGACGCAAGCGACCCAGGTCTCCACGCCGAAAGAAGGGCAGATCAGCATCAATCAAGCCACAGCTGAACAGCTTGCTGCTGGCATGAATGGCATCGGCCTGAAGAAGGCACAGGCCATCGTCGATTACCGTGAGCAGTACGGTCCCTTTACCTCCATTGAGCAACTCAAAGAGATACCCGGCATTGGCAACGCGTTGGTCGAGCGTAATGTCAGTCGGTTGAAATTGTGAGGCGGCTCGCGACTCTGAAGGATTGATAAGACCCTGCTTCAGGCTGTGCTATGCTCAACAGGTCATACCAGTTGTCATTCTCAGCCTGAACAGGAGCAATAATGCAAACCACAATTAAAGTGCGCGGCTATCATCTCGACGTATACCAGCATGTGAACAACGCGCGTTATCTGGAGTTTCTTGAAGAGGCGCGTTGGCAGTGGCTGGAAGATGTTGATGCTTTTCACTGGCTGATGGAGCAGAAACTGGCGTTTGTGGTGGTAAATATCAACATCAACTATCGTCGCCCAGCGGTTTTGGGCGATGTACTCAATATTGAAAGTGAAGTGTCACAACTGAACGGGAAAAGCGGCATCATTTCTCAGCGTGTGCTGCTAGCCAGCGATAACTCGGTGGTGGCTGACGCGGCGCTGACCTTTGTCTGCATCGATTTACGCACGCAGAAAGCGGTGCCGATGGAAGGCGAGTTGCGTGATCGGCTGGCGGCGCTGATGCTGGTCAGTTAAGTGGCTGGTGGTAACGCCGTCTGGGTGCGAGTTGTCAAAAAGGGCACACTGTCTGGAGCCTTGGCGCCCCACCATCCTTAGGGTACGCATTGAATTGATGCGCACCAGGATAATTCGGGCACCGATCTCTTAACGTAATCCGCTCTTCTGCTTCATCGCCGCCATCACTGCGGAAGCATTCGCCTGATAATCGGCTAAACCACGGGCGCGTAAATGACAGGCGGCGCATTCGCCACAGCCATCGCCCTTTACCCCATTGTAGCAGGTCAGGGTTTCTGCGCGCACCAACGGCAGCTGCTGCCAGTAATCCGCTAACGCCCAGGTCTCCGCCTTGTTCAACCACATCAGCGGGGTTTCAAAGCGAATATTACGCGCCATACCGAGGCTCACCGCATTGTTCAGCGCTTTGACAAATTCATCACGGCAATCAGGATAGCCAGAAAAATCCGTTTCACACACGCCGGTGATGACGGCTTCCGCTTCGACCTGATAGGCATAAATCGACGCCAGGGTCAGGAACAGAATATTGCGGCCCGGCACGAAGGTGCTCGGCAAACCGCTGGCGTTAGGATCGTAAGTGGGCACCGGGATGTTATCACGCGTCAGGCTGCTCACCGCCAGCTCGTTGAGTAAGGTAACATCCAGAACTTTGTGCGCGCGGGCGCCCAGCTTGTGCGCGAGTTCTGCCGCGACTTCAATCTCTTCGCGATGGCGTTGGCCATAATCGAAGGTGACACAGTGCACTTCATCGTACTGTTGCAGTGCCTGAATCAAACAGGTGGTGGAGTCTTGTCCGCCACTGAATACGACTACGGCTCGTTTCATTTTATTTTCCCCAAAAATCAGTGCGTCTATGGTACTGGCTCAGGCGCAGGCTGAACAGTACTGGCTGTCGCGGGAGGTGGAATCCAGGCGCGGGTGAAATCAAACCAGCCCAGCGTATTGAGTTGAATACCCTCTACGCCTGGCGGTGCAAATACCTGATAGCGGTAGTTAAACAGCGGCAGAAGATGTCCACCTCGCATTAGCTGTTGAAAAAGTTGATGGGTCAGCGCTGCGCGTGCTTCTGGACTCGGCTCATGGGCGATAGCGCTGAGGGGGGCCTGCAATACCGTTGCGCGCAGCGGAAGCCAGACCGGATCGTTCTCTAACCAGTTCACTAAAGTGAACAGCGGCGCATCGCCGATCAAACGGTCCCCCATCACCACATCCGCCTCGCTGAGATCAATATCGTCATGCCAGCTTTTAACATCATGAAAAACGCAGGTCAGAGTGCATCCCTGTTGCGCCAGGAGCGGGACCAGCGCTTGAGCCATCACATGTAACTCAATGGGGAGATGGTAATGCAGCGTCAGTTTTTCCGGTAGTGCGACGTGGCTCGCCTCTTCTAATGGCACGGGCCAGCCAGGCAATAACTCGTGGCTGGGGGTGATCAACCCTTCATCCAGAGGAAGTTGTTGAATCACACCGCTGATCTGGATTAAGGCAATCAGCGCTTTGGCCTGGGCAGCACTTAAGTGAGCGGAGATGCGTGGTGCCAGATAACAGAAGCCAAGGCTAATGCTGCGATCGACAGGACGCAGTGCATCCAGTTCGTCGGGATCGCCAATCGCAATCTGCACCGGATGACGGCAGCTGGTACCCAGGCCGTGCGCAAACAGCTGCGGGGTGATCCAGTATTCCACCACCTGAATCAGAGGGCGCTGCAGATGCCAGCGCGCGTGGCTCTCCAGCCGCACCAGATCGTCAGTGAAATGCGTCAGTTTCCAGGGGCCGCTCCCCACATCCACTGCGTCGGGATGTGGGAGCAGGCAGAATTGATGTGCTAACCGTTGTGGTAGCCAGTAGTCGCTCTGGTGCAACTGAATACGCAGTGCTAATGGATGCGGTGCCTCGATATGCTCGATGGAGGCCAGCAAGCGGCGACCCACCTCCGTTTGCCTGATCTGCTGCAATTGTGTGGCGAGTTGAGCTGCATGGATCGGTTCATCGTTATGCCAGCTGAGTTGTGGACGCAGCCAGAAATACCAATCGCGCCCGCTGTCGTCGTGCTGCCAGTGATGAGCGAGATCGCCTTCAACATCGTTACCTGCAAAACGGGTAAGCCCTGAAAAAATTTGCCGCAGAAGATGTTGCTCGGCCCGCCCAGTCAGGCTGAGTGGGCGCAGTGGCTCCATGGCACGATAGTAGGGAATACGCAGCACCGGCGCCTGGTTTTGCCATTGTCCGCCCATCAGAGGACGCAGCATTTTGACCAGCCGTTCAGGGTGAAGATCCAGTACCTGCAGGGCCTGTACCGCTTCCCCTGCTTCGAGCTGCTGGGCTAACAGTTGCTGACGCAGCTGTTCTGGCGAGACCAGAAATGACAGCTTGCCCTGTTTGCCGCGTCCCGCCTCGCCCTGCCAGCGTAACCAGCCCGCATCTTGCCACTGGCGCAGCAGGGTGCGCACATGGCGCTCGCTGCAAAAGCAGTGTTGTGCCATCGCAGTCACACTGAGCCGCTGTGGTTCGCCTTGGCTCAATTGCCACAGACGCTGGAATTGATTAACCCGATGAAGTTCGCGCATCAGTAAACCCGGAACAGTTTTCTAAAAGTATTCACTATTAGTTCCGTAATTACCAGGCGATAGTGGAACCCTTATTCAGACTGGAGAATCCGCATGGCCCGCCTCGCAGCATTTGATATGGATGGCACGTTGTTGCTGCCAACGCACCGGTTAGGTAAAGAAACGATCGACACCCTGCATACCCTGCATCAGCGTGATGTCACCATTGCTTTTGCTACTGGCCGTCATTTGATGGATGTGCAGGTTGTGCGTGAACAAATCACCTTGCCCGCCTGGCTAATCAGCGGCAACGGTACACGTATTCACGATCTGGATGGGCAACAATTATTTGGCTGCGATCTGCCGCCATCGTTGGCAGAAGAGGTGATTCACACCCACTGGCAAACGCCTGCCTCAATTCACATCTTTAACGATGAGGGCTGGTTTACCGATAAGCCGTTACCTTCTGTGAGAGCTGCGCACGTGATGAGTGGCTTCCACTATCAACTGCGTGATTTACGCCAGATGTCGGCGCATGAAGTCACCAAAGTTTGCTTTATCGCACCGCATGAGGAACTGCTGGCGCTAAAAGTGGAATTGCAGGATGCGCTGGGCGAGCGCGCGAATATCTGTTTCTCGGCGTGGGATTGCCTCGAAGTGCTGCCGCTGGATTGCCACAAAGGTGCCGCGCTGGCTCACTTGTGCCAGCATTTATCGCTGTCGATGGCGGATTGCATGGCGTTTGGTGATGCCATGAACGATCGTGAAATGCTGGAACGAGTGGGTAAAGGATTCATTATGGGCAATGCCATGAATCAGCTCAAAACATCATTGCCCCATTTACCGATTATTGGACATTGCGAGACACAGGCGGTGTCTCACTACTTAAATCACTGGATGACCACACCACACCTCGATTATTCCCCCGAATGCTGAGGTTTACAGTGAACCGGACAGGATGTCCGGTTTTTTATTATCCCCGTCATACTTCGAATTGCAGATGCGTTGGCTTCACTCGTTTACCCGAATCACTTACTTCAGTAAGCTCATCGGGATGCTCTCGTTTGCCGCCTTTCTGAAATCCGAATTATTTAGGGGATATTTCACGCAGCCACGGTTGAATGTCGCCCACGTTTTGTGCCACCCACTCTGGGTTGTAATAGGTATCCGGATAGCGCTCGCCGCTGTCACACAGCAGTGTCACCAGTGAACCCTGTTGGCCCTTATCCCGCATATGTTGCGCGACCTGCAGCATGCCCCAGAAATTGGTGCCTGTAGAGGCGCCAGGGCGACGCCCCAGAATTTTCTCCAGTTGCAGCATTGCCGCCACCGTTGCGCCATCGGGCACTTTTATCATCTCGTCGATCACATCGGGTAAAAATGAGGGTTCCACACGCGGGCGACCTATGCCCTCAATCAGGCTACCGCGGTCGCTGCGTAGAGCGCTGTCACGACTGTGCCAGTAGTCAAAAAATACCGAGTGTTCAGGATCAACCACCAGCAGACGCGTATCGTGGCCCTGATAACGGATGTAACGGCCCAGCGTTGCGGAGGTGCCGCCAGTGCCCGCGCTCATGATCACCGTATGCGGAACGGGGTGGGGCTCATGCGCCATCTGGCGAAAGATACTTTCTGCGATGTTATTGTTACCGCGCCAGTCTGTAGCGCGTTCCGCATAGGTGAACTGATCCATAAAGTGGCCGTTCAGCTCTCGCGCCAGACGTTCTGACTCGCTATACAACTGGCAAGGATCGGCCACGAAATGGCATTCACCGCCGTAAAAGCGGATCAGCTCAATTTTGCGCTTAGCGGTGCTGGCGGGCATCACGGCGATAAACGGCAAGCCCAACAGGCGGGCGAAATAGGCTTCTGACACCGCAGTGCTGCCGGATGAAGCCTCAATGATCGGGGTATTTTCCTTGATCCAGCCGTTAGCCAGGCCATACAAAAACAGCGAGCGTGCCAGGCGATGTTTCAGGCTGCCACTCGGATGAGTACTTTCATCTTTAAGATAGAAGCGAATGCCGGGATACGCTTCCAGCGTAAAGCGAATGAGATGAGTATCCGCAGAGCGTTGAAAATCGGCATTAATTTCATTGATGGCGTGGCGAACCCAAGGCGTTTGCATGTGACATTATCCAGAATAATTATTGTGCACAGTGTAAGGCACAGGCAGGAAAATTAGGTTGCTTTAATCGGGTTATAATGGCTCGATAAGAGAAAAATTTTCTCCCGGAGCGCCGAATGCTAGATAAAACTGACCGTACACTGCTGGCGATGTTGCAACAGGATTGTACGTTATCGCTGCAGTCGCTGGCAGATGCCGTGAATCTCACCACTACGCCGTGCTGGAAACGCCTGAAAAAGCTGGAAGATGATGGCATTATTCGTGCGCGCGTGGCATTGCTCGACGGCGAAAAAATTGGGCTGTCACTCACCGCGTTTATGTTTGTGAAGACGCAGCAGCACAGCAGCGAATGGTTTCATCAGTTTGTCGCCGTGGTTCAGCAAATGCCAGAGGTCATGGCGTTTTACCGTATGGCGGGAGAATACGATTACCTGTTGCGCATCCAGGTGGCTGATATGAAAAGCTATGATGCGTTTTATAAACGTCTGGTGAATGGCGTACCTGGCCTGATTGATGTGACCTCAAGCTTCGCCATGGAAGAGATAAAATATACCACCGCCTTGCCGGTAGCGCCCTGATCGGGCAGAGAAAGAGAGTTTCTTGTGCGATTATTTAGCCAGTTAAGTTGGTATTTTCTACGCGAGTGGCGGCGATATCTGGGTGCCGTCAGCTTGCTGATTGTCATTGCACTGCTGCAACTCTTACCACCGCATGTGGTAGGGGTGATTGTTGACGGCGTGACGCAACATACCTTAAGCAGCGGTAAAATTTTCATGTGGATCGGCGTGATGCTGGCCACTGCGGTTATTGTCTATCTGCTGCGCTATGTCTGGCGCGTGCTGCTGTTCGGCGCTTCTTATCAACTAGCAGTAGAACTGCGCGAAGACTTCTATCGCCAGTTAAGTCGCCAGCATCCAGCCTTCTATTTGCGCCACCGTACCGGCGATCTGATTGCTCGTGCCACTAACGATGTTGACCGCGTGGTATTCGCGGCAGGCGAGGGCGTGTTGACGCTAGTGGATTCGCTGGTGATGGGGCTGGTGGTGCTGGCGGTGATGAGCACGCAGATCAGCTGGGAGCTGACGCTGCTGGCGCTGATCCCGATGCCGATTATGGCGATAGCGATCCAGAAAGATGGATCGCGCCTGCATCAGCGTTTTAAAGTCGCGCAGGCAGCCTTCTCCAGCCTCAACGATCAAACTCAGGAAAGCCTCACCAGCATTCGCATGATCAAAGCCTTTGGTCTGGAAGATCATCAGTCGCAGCAGTTTGCTGATATTGCCAGCGACACCGGCAAGAAAAATCTGCATGTGGCGCGTGTTGATGCGCGCTTTGATCCGATCATCTATATCGCGGTGGGCTTCTCTAATCTGCTGGCTATCGCGGGCGGTGGATGGATGGTGTGGCATGGCAGCCTGACGCTGGGCCAGCTCACCAGTTTTGTGATGTATCTGGGGCTGATGATTTGGCCGATGCTGGCGCTGGCGTGGATGATCAATATTGTCGAGCGCGGGAGCGCCGCGTGGAGTCGTATCCGCGCACTGCTGGCGGAAGCCCCAGCGGTGGAAGACGGGCAAAAAGTCTTGCCCGCTGAACCGGGTGTGATGCAGGTCGCCATTCGTGAGTTTCGCTATCCCGCCAGTTCTGGCGCGGTGCTTAGCCACCTCAATTTCCAACTGAAGCCGGGACAAATGTTAGGGCTGTGTGGCCCAACCGGCTGCGGTAAAAGTACGCTGCTGAGCCTGATTCAGCGCCACTTTGATATCGACCAGGGCGATATTCGCTATCACAACCTGCCACTGAACCAGCTACGGCTCGACAGCTGGCGTAGCAAATTAGCGGTAGTGAGCCAGACACCGTTTCTGTTCTCCGATACGGTGGCGAACAATTTGGCACTGGGCCGACCTAATGCCACCCAGCAAGAGATCGAGTACGTGGCGCAGATGGCCTGTGTGCATGATGACATTCTGCGCCTGCCACAAGGTTACGACACCGAAGTCGGTGAGCGCGGAGTGATGCTCTCCGGCGGCCAAAAACAGCGTATTGCGATTGCGCGCGCGCTGCTGCTGAATGCCGAGATCCTGATTCTGGACGATGCACTCTCTGCCGTTGATGGCCGCACCGAGCATGAAATCTTGCATAACCTACGGCAGTGGGGCAAAGGCCGCACGTTGATTATCAGTGCGCACCGTTTGTCGGCACTGACCGAAGCCAGTGAGATTCTGGTGCTGCAGCAGGGCGCTGTTGCACAGCGTGGCGATCACGACAGCCTGGTGAGCAAAGAGGGCTGGTATCGCGATATGTACCGCTATCAGCAACTGGAAGCGGCACTGGATGAGGACGATGTGGCGGAGGGATCAAATCATGGCTAAATCACCTCGTTTGTGGCCAACGCTCAAACGCCTGTTGGCTTACGGCAAACCCTGGCGAAAATCCCTGTGGTTAGCGGTCGGCATGCTGTGGATTGCCGCTGCCGCCGAAGTCACCGGCCCGGTATTGGTGAGTTATTTCATTGATAATCTGGTGGCGAAACATCAGATGCCGTGGGCCATCGCCATTGGCTTGTTGGTGTGCTTTGTGTTGCTGCAACTGCTGGCGGCGGGCTTACACTATTTTCAGGCGCTGCTGTTTAACCGTGCCGCGATTGGCGTGGTGCAACAACTGCGCGTCGATGTGATGAACGCTGCACTGCGTCAGCCCTTAAGCGCCTTTGATACCCAACCAGTGGGGCAAATCATTTCCCGCGTCACCAACGATACCGAAGTGATCAAAGATCTCTACGTCACGGTGGTGGCAACTGTTTTACGCAGTGCCGCGTTAATTGGTGCAATGCTGGTGGCGATGTTCTCACTCGACTGGCGCATGGCGTTGGTAGCGATCGTGATCTTCCCGCTGGTGTTAACGGTGATGCTGATCTACCAGCGCTACAGTACGCCGATCGCGCGCCGGGTGCGCAGTTATCTCGCCGACATCAACAACGGCTTCAATGAAGTGATCAACGGCATGAGTGTGATCCAGCAGTTCCGCCAGCAGGCGCGCTTCGGCGAGCGCATGGGGGAGGCGAGCCGCTCGCACTATCTGGCGCGCATGGAAACGCTGCGTCTGGATGGCTTCCTGCTGCGTCCGCTGCTGAGCCTGTTTTCAGCGATGATCCTGTGTGGGTTGCTGATGCTGTTTAGCTTTGCCACGCCGGGCGTGTTTGAAGTTGGGGTGCTTTACGCCTTTATTACTTATCTTGGCCGCCTGAATGAACCTCTGATCGAGCTGACGACGCAGCAGTCGATGCTGCAGCAGGCGGTGGTGTCCGGTGAACGTATTTTTGAGCTGATGGATGCCGCACAACAAGGTTACGGTGCCGATAACCAGCCGCTGGCCTCAGGCCGTATCAAGCTGCACGATGTCAGCTTTGCCTACCGTGATGACCGCGATGTGCTGAGCCATATTAATCTGGACGTACCGGCGCGGGGCTTTATCGCCCTGGTCGGGCATACCGGTAGCGGTAAGAGTACCCTGGCGAATCTGTTAATGGGCTACTACCCGGTAACGCGCGGCAGTATTGAGCTGGATGGCCGCCCATTACCGCAACTCTCCCATGAGGCACTGCGGCAAAGTATCGCTATGGTGCAACAGGATCCGGTGGTTCTGGCTGATACGCTGTTGGCGAATGTACGTTTGGGACGCGATATTCCTGAAGAGCAGGTGTGGCAGGCGCTGGAAACCGTGCAGCTTGCCCCTTTAGCACGTGCAATGTCAGAGGGCATTCACACGCGCTTAGGGGAGCAGGGCAATAATTTGTCGGTGGGACAGAAACAGTTGCTGGCGCTGGCGCGCGTGCTGGTGTCGTTGCCACAGATTTTGATTCTGGATGAAGCCACCGCCAACATTGATTCCGGTACCGAGCAGGCGATTCAGCATGCTTTGCGTGCACTGCGTCAACACAGCACGCTGGTGGTGATTGCGCACCGTCTCTCCACCATTACCGAAGCGGATCAAATCCTGGTGCTGCATCGCGGCCAGGTTGCCGAGCGCGGTACGCATGCGCAATTGCTGGCACAACAAGGTCGTTATTGGCAGATGTATCAATTGCAACAAGCGGGTGATGAACTCGCGGCGAGCATCCCCGTACAAGCTGAAGGGTGATTTGCACCTTTTTTGCGCAGATTTATCAGATTGTTCTGTATTGATGCACTCCTTTGAGGCTGAAAGCACCAAAGGAGTGCAATATTGCAACACCTTTCTTAACCCCATCCTCCAGATTGAGCTACCCATCACATAACGAAGCGCTATCCAGCGCCTCTATGCCACTGACTTCCGCACTTTTTTCATTTATGGCACAGCGTTTGCTTATATCTCTGCGTGTCCGCGAGACTCACTCAATTTATTATCCGGAGGGGAACGTATGAAGCTGGTTACCGTGGTAATCAAACCATTTAAGCTGGAGGACGTGCGTGAAGCCTTATCCTCCATTGGCATTCAGGGATTGACTGTTACCGAAGTGAAGGGTTTTGGTCGCCAGAAAGGTCACGCAGAGCTTTACCGCGGTGCCGAGTACAGCGTGAACTTCCTGCCAAAAGTAAAAATTGATATCGCGATTGCGGACGATCAACTCGATGAAGTGGTGGATGTCATCAGCAAAGCCGCTTACACCGGCAAAATTGGCGACGGCAAAATCTTCGTCGCAGAACTGCAGCGCGTTATTCGTATTCGCACCGGCGAGACCGACGAAGCAGCACTGTAACTGGGGCTCTGAATTGTGATGGGATGGAAAGAAATGAATAAACTGATGACTAAGTTAGGCCTCACCAGCCTGGCACTGTTACCGTCTCTGGCCATGGCGGCAGCACCTGCCGTTGCGGACAAAGCGGATAACGCCTTTATGATGATCTGTACCGCACTGGTGCTGTTCATGTCGATTCCGGGCATTGCCCTGTTCTACGGCGGTTTAATTCGCGGTAAGAACGTACTTTCAATGCTGACTCAGGTCGCAGTGACTTTCTCACTGGTGTGCGTACTCTGGGTAATTTACGGTTATTCGCTGGCCTTCAGCGAAGGCAACGCCTTCTTCGGTAACTTCCAGTGGGCGATGTTGAAAAATATCGAGCTGAAAGCGGTGATGGGTAGCTTCTATCAGTATATCCACGTTGCGTTCCAGGCTTCATTCGCCTGTATTACCGTGGGCCTGATTGTGGGTGCACTGGCAGAACGTATTCGCTTCTCTGCGGTACTGATTTTCGTGGTGGTATGGCTGACGCTCTCTTATCTGCCAATCGCACACATGGTCTGGGCAGGCGGTCTGCTGGCTCAAGATGGTGCGCTGGACTTCGCAGGCGGTACCGTTGTACACATCAACGCCGCGGTAGCCGGTCTGGTGGGTGCTTACCTGGTGGGCAAACGTGCTGGCTTTGGTAAAGAAGCCTTCAAACCACACAACCTGCCAATGGTCTTCACCGGTACAGCGATTCTGTATGTTGGCTGGTTTGGTTTCAACGCCGGTTCAGCCTCTTCAGCGAACGAAATTGCTGCACTGGCCTTCCTGAATACCGTTGTAGCGACTGCAGGTGCGGTGCTGTCATGGGTGTTCGGTGAGTGGGCAATGCGTGGCAAGCCTTCTCTGCTGGGTGCGTGTTCTGGTTTCATCGCGGGTCTGGTTGCTATCACCCCAGCTTGTGGTTATGTCGGTGTTGGCGGCGCGCTGATTATCGGTCTGGCCGGTGGCCTGGCAGGTATCTGGGGCGTAACTACCCTGAAAAAATGGCTGCGTGTGGATGACCCATGCGATGTGTTCGGTGTACACGGTGTGTGCGGTATCCTGGGTTGTATCCTGACCGGTGTGTTCGCCTCCTCTTCACTGGGTGGTGTGGGCTACGCTGAAGGCGTGACCATGGGCCATCAGGTTTGGGTACAGCTGTTCAGCTGCGGCGTGACCATCGTCTGGTCTGGTGTGGTTGCCTTCATCGGCTTCAAACTGGCAGATATGATTGTTGGCCTGCGTGTTCCAGAAGATCAGGAACGTGAAGGTCTGGATGTGAACAGCCACGGCGAAAACGCTTACAACCAGTAAGTGCCGGGCTGCTGAAGAGCAGTGCGCTAAAACAATAAAAAGCATAAGGGGCGATAATATCGCCCCTTTTTTATGCCTCACGTTGGCGCATCACGCCCTCTTGCACCGTGGTAGCGACGAGGGTGCCATCCTGCGTATAGAACTCCCCTCGCACAAAACCGCGCGCACCGGATGCGGAGGTGCTCACCACGCTGTACAGCAGCCATTCTGAGAGGTCGAAGGGGCGATGGAACCACATAGAGTGGTCTATGGTCGCCACTTGCATATCCGGTTCCAGGAAGCCTTTGCCATGCGGTTGCAGCGCCACCGGCAGGAAGTTGAGATCGGAAGCATAACCCAGCACATATTGGTGAATGCGTTGATCACTCGGCATCTGACCATTGGCACGAACCCACACCTGACGCAGCGGCTCATCGACCCGGCCTTTTAACGGATTGTGAATTTGCACCGGACGAATATCCAGTGGGCGCTCAGCAAGAAACTTCTCTTTGAGTTTAAGCGGCAAATGTGCGGCAAGTTTTTGCGCCAGATCTTGCTCAGAAGGTAAGTTATCCGGTCCGGGCACTTGCGGCATGGTGTTTTGATGCTCAAATCCCTGCTCTGGTGCCTGGAATGAGGCGGTCATGTAGAAAATCGGGTGGCCATTCTGCACCGCGCTGACACGGCGCGCACTGAAGCTTTTGCCGTCACGCAGGGTTTCAACGTCATAGATGATGGCTTTCTGGCTGTCACCGGGGCGCAGGAAGTAGCTGTGGAACGAGTGGATGATGCGTTCTTCTGGCACGGTTTGTTTTGCCGCATACAGCGCCTGTCCGACGACCTGACCGCCAAACACCTGGCGTAGACCGAGGTCTTCACTTTGGCCGCGGAACAGACCCTCTTCGAGTTTTTCCAGATTTAGTAAGTTAAGCAGGTTGTGCAGTGCCTGGCTCATAGTCGATTCCTCAATATTCCCGATCGCGCCAGTTTGAAAGATCCGACCAGTTTCCGTCAATGATTTTGCCGTGATTTCAGCGGGCTGGCGGTGCATTTAGGCGCAATGCGGATTTTTGTGCCAGAATTAAGGTCAATCGGCGGTTGAAAAGCTACCCAACAAATTTAGCGCCGACAATCATAGTGTTCACAAGGAGACGACATCGATGAAACTCTGGCATGTTATTAGCGGCATTACCTTGGCTGCAGCAATCACGGGCTGTGCCGATCACAGTAAGCCAGTAGCGACCCCAACACTGGGCTCCGCCGTTGCGGGACAGCAGGCCGCCATTGCGCAGCCTAACGTTAGTGGTTCGGTGTATATTCGCCAACGTATTGCGCTGCCGCCGGATGCGGTGCTGACGGTGACGCTGTCTGATGCATCACTGGCTGACGCGCCATCGAAAGTGTTGGCACAGCATGTGGTGCGTACTGAGGGGAAACAGGCGCCATTCCAGTTCGTGCTGCCATTTAATCCGGCAGATATTCAGCCGAACGCACGCATTCTGCTGAGTGCGGCCATCGCCATTGACGGCAAGCTGGCATTTATCACGGACACCGTGAAGCCGGTGATTAATCAGGGCGGGACTAAAGCAGAGCTGTTGCTGGTGCCAGTGACCAATATGGCGATGCAGACGCAGCCTGGCGCGGCAACCACAGTGCCATCCACGTCGCCGACGCAGGTGGTGCCTTCAGCATCGGTGCCTGCGCCAACCAGTATGTAAAAACTGATGGGGACGTGAGAGTGTGCGGACAGGCAACACTGTTACGTAAAGACGCTGTCTCGTCCCTGATCGCTCGGCACACGCCATCCATGGCGTGTGACGCTTTACTCCACAGTGTTGCCTGCCCGCACTTCGAAAATTGTGCGCGCGGTAGAATCAATTTCGCAACGCCTGCGGACATGGGTGTCGCATATTTCACCGCTACGCTTAATACTTCCAACGATACTTACCCAGCTCGATTTCACCCGCATCGCTGACTTCAATGCCTTCGGCTTCTAATGCATCACGTTGACGGAACAAATCATCGCCCTGCAGGGAAATACGGCCGTAGCGATTAATCACCCGGAACCAGGGCAATTTGCTGCCCTTGGGCAAACGGCGGAGCACGCCTCCGACTTGTCGTGCGGCACGCGGGGAACCTGCCAATAGCGCGATATCCCCATAAGTCGCGACTTTGCCTTCAGGAATTGCGGCGATGATTTGCCAGACGCGTTCAGAAAAATTGCTTGTATCGCTCATGCGCATACCTGTTAAGCGAGGAAAGGCTGACTTTATCACGCACAAGGAGAGGGAAGCTGTAGTATTACTGCGCGGTTGTTCAAGAAAACAACGGTCACCCGGCCTGCGCTTGCAATTGCCGGGGGCTTACTTGATAATGCCTGCGCTCTCGAAATGAGGGCTCGTCAATGGGGGCCCTGTTGGTTCTCCCGCAACGCTAACTTGTGAACTCGGTCAGGTCCGGAAGGAAGCAGCCGCAGCAGGCGACGCGTGTGCCGGGATGTAGCTGGCAGGGCCTCCACCATTTCTACTCCCCAAAAAAATCCCAACAATTACAGCGCACAGCATCACGCTGGCACTCCTTTGCCTGGGGATCTCTTCCTGAATAAAACGAAAGCGTAATGTAACGAGTGGCAGTAAAGCGTTAGCGGACGAACTTCCAGACAGAGACCGGCACTTTATCGTAAAGCTTATTCATGGTCAGCTCGGCTAAACGATGATCGGCTGCTGAATAAAATACCGCGAGTTCATTGTCAGATAATTCGTACTTGTTTTTTTCGATCACCCGTTCGAGGGTGTCGATTGAGCGACAACGGCGAAGTCGCATCAAATAATCTGTTTTGGTTAAGGCTTGGTTGCTCATAAATAAACCGGTCTCACTCTGATGCTAAAAGGAATGGCTGGGTTGTTGGAGAAAAGCGCACTCTTCGGCAAACAGATTAAATAAGCGTCTTGCTGAACGTTGCCACCGTTGAAGATCCTGAGTATTGATTCCATAACTACTAAACAGCATAAAGGTATCGTCAAGATATTCATCGATTTGCGTAATCAGCGCTTCATCTTCAACGTGCTTAATTTTGTAATTCATCGTGAAAGACGCGATATGCTCAATCAAATCGTTGAGCTGTAAATTGCTCTCCGAAGTAGGATCATTAACCCAGCCGTGGTGGCTGTCGGTTAGGGTCGCCATACTTTCGTCAAACAGGTTCTCACACAGGAATTTAAGCTGGGCAATATCATGCCGTTTTGGTGAGTATTCGTCCATCTTTTTCCCCTCCAGAGCTTGCACAGTTACCGCAGCGCGGCGAGATTTGGAAAAGCTATCAGGAAGCGATCACGAATAAAATGAATTCAGCGACTCCTTAAATATAATCCACATTCATTAGTTTTGCTCACCTCAATTACCAAATATTACAATTCGTCGGCAGGCGAGGGGCGCGTATTGTCAATCACTGAAAACACCAGCGCGCCGGGCGCTATGTGGAACAAAACTTCTTCACGTTGGGTTGAGGTTTCTTTTAAATCCAGGCAAGGATTAAATAAATCCCACGAAAAATCGTAAAGCATTTTAAATCGATTCTGGTCGTGCGGTTGAATAGAAATAATCTTAAAACTGCCAGGAACTAATTGCGCATTTTGAGAATACCACTGTAAATCACCTGCCAGTGCTTCGGCTATTTTGAGAATATTCCCCTGGATAATAGCCTGTAACTTCTCGCAATCGTCCTCATCCACAGCAATATTACAATGAATAATAGACTGCATTCTGCATCCAGTAAAAAAGAAACATGATTCTATCATTGGGGTTCCGCGCCAACTTTGCAATACATCAATAAACAGAATACGCAATCGTTGCGATGGGTTTTTTCACTTAATCAATTCAGGGCCACGGATTAGCGCAGACAAGCAGGGGAATGGTTAACTTTTGAAACACTTTCGACCGGGCGTAGCGAGGGGGCGATCGGATATGATGTTTGTTATGTTATAACATTTTGGTTGTCACCCATGAATCACAGCGGACTACTCTTCTCGCTCGGCGGTCGCCTGATGGTCGCCTTACTGCTCATCGCCTTTTTAGCCTTAGCTATCTATTGGGGAATGCAAAAATGATGCATTTCAACCGATTGCAGGCTGGCTACCAAGGTCAGGCCGTGACGCCGGTGGTGACCGGCGAACTGGCAGCGGGCAGTATGACGGCGCTGGTGGGTGCCAATGGCACTGGAAAATCCACGCTATTAAAAACCATTGCGGGTCTGTTGCCGCCGGTTGCTGGCACCTGTGAAGTTCAGGTTCCGCGCAAAGCATTGGGTTGGTTGCCGCAGCGCAGCGAATTAGAAACGCGTTTTCCTCTCACCGTCTATGAGTTAGTGGCGATGGGCTGCTGGCCGCGCTGTGGTTGGTTCGGCGGCATCAACCGTGCTTTGCGCCTGGAAATCGATGCCGCGCTGGATGCGGTGATGATGCGTGAGTTTGCCGATGCTCAGCCCTCGACGCTTTCTGGCGGTCAGTTGCAGCGCGTACTGTTCGCCCGTTTGATGTTGCAGCAGAGCAAAGTCTGGCTGCTGGATGAGCCTTTTAATGGCATTGATACGCAGACCGTGGCGTTACTGATGTCCATCCTCGAACAGCAACAGAAACTCGGCACGACCTTGCTGGTGGTGCTGCACGACCGCCCATTAGTGGCGCGCCATTTTAACGATGTGTTGTCGCTCGACGATGCAACCTCCGCTCAAACTCCACTGCTGCGTAGGGTGGCTTCGTGACCTTGATTCAACCCTTTATCGAATTTGGTTTTATGCGCCGCGCCCTGGTGGCGTGTGTGGCCTTAGCGCTGAGCGCTACACCGCTCGGCGTTTTTCTGTCATTGCGTCGCATGAGTCTGGTGGGGGATGCGCTATCCCATGCGGTGTTACCTGGCGCGGCGATTGGCTACCTGGTGTCTGGATTATCGCTGGTGGCGATGGGCATCGGTGGATTGATTGCAGGCCTGGCGGTGGCGCTGCTCTCTGGCGCCGTCAGCCGCTATACCCCACTGAAAGAGGATGCCAGCTTCTCGGGCTTCTATCTCGGCTCGCTGGCCTTGGGCGTCACGCTGGTTTCGCTGCGCGGCTCAAGCGTCGATCTGCTGCACGTGCTGTTTGGTTCGCTGCTGGCGGTCGACAACGCGGCCATCTTATTGGTTGGAGGTATTGCGGCTTTCACCTTACTGATGCTGGCCGTGATTTTTCGTCCGCTGGTGATCGACGCCTTCGATCCTGATTTCCTGCGCGCGCAGGGCAAGTGGAGCGCGCCTGTGGTGCACGGCATCTTTCTGATGCTGGTGGTGCTCAATCTGGTGGCCGGTTTTCAGGTGCTCGGCACGCTGATGTCGGTGGGCTTGATGATGTTACCCGCAACCAGCGCCCGTTTCTGGAGCCGTCATCTGGCCTGCATGCTCGGTATCGCCATGCTGCTGGCGATGGTCGCCGCGCTGGTGGGACTGATCCTTTCCTGGCACTTCTCGCTGCCCGCCGGACCCGCGGTGGTGCTGAGTGCGGCCGTACTGTTTTTGCTTTCTGTTTTGACAGGACCATGTGGTGGCCTGCTGCGCCGCCGATAATCAAACTATAAGGGGATATGAATGAAAAAGTTAACGTTAAGTCTGGCCATTGGCACCCTGTTTATCAGCCCATTGACCATGGCGAAAACGGTCGATGTAGTGGCGAGTTTCACCGTGCTGGCAGATATCGTCAAGCAGGTGGGGGGTGAACATGTCAACGTGAAGTCACTGGTGGGCCCGAACGGCGACCCGCATACCTTTGAACCGACTCCGCAAGACAGCCAGGCGTTGTCTAAAGCTAACGTGGTGTTTGTCAGTGGCCTCGGCATGGAAGGCTGGATGGATCGTCTGATCAGCGCGTCAGGTTATAAAGGCACCATCGTCGTGGCATCAAACGGTGTGAACACGCGCAAAATGGAAGAAGACGGCAAAACCGTTACCGATCCTCACGCATGGAACAGCATGCAGAATGGCGTGATCTACGCGACCAACGTCATGAACGCACTGATTAAAGCCGACCCAGAAGATGCGGCTGATATCCGTAAAAGTGGTGAAAGCTATATTCAACAGTTGCAGAAGCTGGATAGCTGGGCGAAAAGCGAATTTGCTTCCGTACCTAAAAGCAAACGTAAAGTCCTGACCAGCCACGATGCCTTTGGATACTTTGGTCAGCGCTATGGCGTGAGCTTTATGGCACCGGTTGGTTTCTCAACGGAAGCAGAAGCCAGCGCCAGCGATGTGGCCTCCATCATCAAACAGTTGAAAGCAGAGCACATCAATACCTACTTCATGGAGAATCAGACTGACCCACGTCTGGTGAAACAGATTGCCAGCGAGACCGGTGCACAACCGGGTGGTGAGCTGTATCCAGAAGCGCTGTCCGAAGCGAATGGTCCAGCGGCAACGTATGTTGATGCGTTCAAACATAACGTGGAAACCATCGTAAAAAGCATGAAGTGAAAAAAAGGCCGGGGAGCATCCCGGCCAATTATCACGACACTTTCCTACCTTTTTTTCTTTCTTCCCTGAACCGCCTTAAAGCGCGGATTCGTTTTGCAGATCACGTAAATGCGGCCTTTACGACGCACGACTTTGCAATCTTTGTGACGAGTCTTGGCAGACCGTAATGAACTTAATACTTGCATGGATGTAACCCCGATTAATTGCTGCGCGTCAGGAAGCTACCAAAACGCTTATTGAAGCGTGCAGCGCTGCCCTCTTTGGTGAGATCTTTTTGCTTACCGGTGTAATGAACGTGCGACTTGGATGAGACATCCAGCGTCACGTAAGGCAGCACTTCACCTTCGAACTCAATGGTGCGTTCGGTTTTAATGGTGGAGCCGATTTTGAAGTACTCGTCTACCGAGGTGTCATGGAACACCACAGGGCGGTAAAGCGGATGGATATTCGGTTTCATAACTGTGGTCTCATGTAATGTTATACTATAACAATAATATGAACCTGCAGAGAATTGATTGCAACCGTGATTGCAGTATGGGTATTCATCAGGCAGGAGAGCGCAGCAATAAAAAAGGCCGCTTACGCGGCCTTTTCAACAGGTTAAAACTTAGTGCTTGTGTTCGACCGGATGGCCTTGTTCGATATCCGCTTTGTTCTTACCGAAGCGGCGACGCACCACCACGAAGAACACCGGAACGAAGAAGATGGCCAATGCTGTTGCCGTGACCATACCGCCCATTACGCCGGTACCGACGGCGTTCTGTGCTCCAGAACCGGCACCGGTGCTGATCGCCAGCGGCAGTACACCGAGGATAAAGGCCAGTGAGGTCATCAGAATTGGACGCAGACGCATACGCGCGGCTTCCAGCGTTGACTCCACCAATCCTTTCCCTTCCTTCTCCATCAAATCCTTAGCGAATTCAACGATCAGGATGGCGTTCTTCGCCGACAAGCCGATAGTGGTTAACAGCCCCACCACGAAGTAGACGTCGTTACTGAGTCCGCGCAAGGTGGTGAAGATCAACGCACCGACCACACCGAGCGGTACCACCAGCATAACCGAGAACGGAATCGACCAGCTCTCATACAGCGCCGCCAGACACAGGAACACCACAATCAGCGAGATGGCATACAGGGCAGGGGCCTGGTTACCGGACAGACGTTCCTGATAGGACATACCGGTCCAGTCATAGCCAATTCCGGCAGGCAGTTTACCTGCCAGCTCTTCCATCAGGTTCATGGCATCACCGGAACTCTTGCCTGGTGCAGCCTGGCCGAGGATTTCCATTGATGGCAAGCCGTTATAGCGCTCCAGACGTGGCGAACCGTACTGCCACTTCGCCGAAGAGAAGGCGGAGAACGGCACCATGGTGCCTGAGCTGTTACGCACGAACCATTTGCTGATGTCGTCTGGCAGCATGCGCGAGTCGGCTTGGCCCATCACGTACACTTTCTTCACACGACCGCGGTCGATAAAGTCGTTAACGTAAGAACCACCCCAACCGGCGCCCAGCGTGGTGTTGATGTCAGACAGCGACACACCTAATGCCTGTGCTTTTTCCTGATCGATAATCAGTTTGTACTGTGGGGTATCTTCCATACCGTTCGGACGCACGCCCACCAACGTATCCGGATGTTGGGCAATCATGCCAAACAACTGGTTACGCGCGGCGGTCAACTTCTCGTGCCCCAGGTTACCCTGGTCAGTCAGCATAAAGTCGAAGCCGGTGGCGTTACCCAGTTCGATAATCGCTGGCAGGTTGAACGGGAAGACCATCGCATCTTTAATCTGACCCAGCGCTTTCATTGCACGTCCCGCAATCGCAGGCACTTTCAGACTGGCGTCACCACGCTCATCCCAAGGCTTGAGGCTGACGAACGCAATACCGGTGTTTTGACCACGACCGGCAAAGCCGAAGCCGTTAACGGTAAACACCGAGTTAACGCTGTCTTTCTCTTTATTGAGGAAGTAATCCGTGACTTGATCCAGCACTTTCTGGGTACGTTCCTGGGTTGCACCAGCAGGCAACTGTGCCTGCGCCAGTAACAGACCCTGATCCTCTTCCGGCAGGAACGAGGTAGGCAGTTTCAGGAACAGGTACGCCATACCGACCACGATCACCAGATAGATCACCAGATAGCGACCGGTGCTGCGAACGATATGACCTACGCTATCAACATAGTGGTTGGTGCTCTTATCGAACAGACGGTTAAACCAGCCGAAGAAACCGGTGGTTTTACCGTGATCGCCTTTCTTAACCGGTTTCAGCATGGTGGCACAGAGTGCTGGCGTCAGAATCAACGCCACCAGGACTGACAGCGCCATGGCCGAAACGATAGTGATTGAGAACTGGCGATAGATAACACCGGTTGAACCGCCGAAGAAGGCCATCGGGATAAATACCGCTGACAGCACCAAGGCGATACCGACCAATGCACCCTGAATCTGCTCCATCGAACGCTTGGTGGCTTCTTTAGGCGGTAAGCCCTCTTCGACCATTACGCGCTCAACGTTCTCGACCACCACGATGGCATCATCCACCAGCAAGCCGATGGCGAGCACCATCCCGAACATCGTCAGGGTGTTTATCGAGTAACCGAAGGCGCTGATGATGGCAAAAGTACCCAACAGAACGACCGGCACGGCGATGGTTGGAATCAAGGTCGCGCGGAAGTTCTGCAGGAACAGATACATCACCAGGAACACCAGCACAATCGCTTCAAACAGCGTTTTCACCACTTCGAAGATGGAGATCTTCACAAATGGCGTGGTGTCATACGGATAAACGGTTTTCATACCGGCAGGGAAGAAGGGCTGCAGTTTAGCCAGCTCATCTTTCACCGCTTTGGCGGTATCCAGTGCGTTCGCACCAGTGGCCAGCTTAATACCGATACCGGATGCAGGTTTACCGTTGTAACGTGCGATGATCTCGTAGTTCTCACCACCCAATTCGATCTTCGCGACGTCACGCAGGCGCACCTGTGAGCCATCCTGATTAACCTTCAGCAAGATATTACCGAACTCATCCGTGGATGTCAGACGTGTCTGCGCAATGATCGAGGCGTTCAACTGCTGGCCCGGAACCGGCGGCGTACCCCCTAACTGGCCTGCAGCAATCTGGGTGTTCTGGGTCTGCAACGCACTGATGACATCAACCGGTGTCAGTTGATAGTTATTCAGCTTGTGCGGATCAAGCCAGATACGCATCGCATATTGCGCACCAAATACCTGAGTATCACCGACGCCAGGCGTACGGCTGATCGGGTCTTTGATGTTAGAGGCAACATAGTCAGAGATGTCATTCTGCGTCATGTTGTCGTTATCGCTAACAAAACCGGCCACCATCAAGAAGCTGCTAGAGGATTTTTTTACCTGAATCCCCTGTTGCTGAACTTCTTGCGGCAGTAACGGCATCGCCAGTTGCAGTTTGTTCTGCACCTGAACCTGCGCGATATCGGCATCAGTGCCCGACTGGAACGTCAACGTCAGCGTCAGGGTACCTGACGAGTCACTGCTCGACGCCATGTACATCAGGCCATCGATGCCGTTCATGTTTTGTTCGATAACCTGGGTTACCGAATCCTGCAGCGTTTTCGCATCCGCACCCGGATAAGTCGCCTGAATTTCAACTGCCGGTGGCGCAACATTGGGATATTGCTCAATCGGTAAGTTGATAATTGCTAAAGTACCCGCCAGCATGATGATGATGGCGAGCACCCAGGCAAAAATGGGGCGATCAATAAAGAACTTAGCCATGTATCAGTGGCTCCTGTTTAGGACGATGATTTAGCAGACTGTGTTTCCGGTGCTGCTTTGGCATCATCTTTGACTTCTTGTGGTGTCACCTGCGCACCTGGCTTGGCACGCTGAAGACCGACGGTGATCACGCGATCGCCTTCTTTCAGGCCATCCGTCACCAGCCATTTGTCACCAAATGCCTGATTCGCCGTAATATTACGCACTTCAACTTTGTTATCTGCGCCCACGACCATCGCCGTTGCCTGACCGGTTGGGGTGCGAGTCACACCTTGCTGCGGAACCAGCAGTGCGGTGGGGTTAGTCCCTTCATCCAGACGCGCACGCACAAACATACCTGGCAGCAGGCGGTGGTCCGGGTTCGGGAAGATGGCACGCAGCGTGATCGAGCCAGTGGTTTCATCCACGGTCACATCAGAGAATTCCAATGTGCCTGGTTGAGTGTATGCGCTACCGTTTTGCATTAGCAGGGTGACGTTGGCTTTTCCGTCATTCTGCTTCAGCTGACCTGACTCCAGTTCTGCGCGCAAACGCAGGAAATCATCACTGGATTGGGTCACATCGACATACATCGGATCAAGCTGTTGCACGGTCGCCAGGGCAGTGGTTTGTCCGCTGGAAACTAAAGCACCTTCAGTGACTGAAGATTTACCAATGCGTCCGCTGATAGGCGAGGTCACTTTGGTATAGGCCAGATTGATACGTGCGGTCTCAACATTCGCTTGTGCAGCCTGAACAGCAGCGGCAGTCTGTGCAGCGGTTGCGGCGGCGGTGTCATAGTCCTGCTGGCTGATGTACTTGGTACCCAGCAGCGGCTTATAACGCTTGATGGTTAACTGCGCGACGTGCGCGTTGGCTTGTGCCTGCGCTAAATCGCCTTTGGCGCTGTCGTAAGCGGCCTGATAGGTAGCGGGATCGATCTGATACAGGGAAACGCCTGCTTTGATATCCGTACCTTCCTCAAAATTACGCTTCAGAATAATGCCTGAGACCTGAGGGCGCACTTCTGCCACTCGGAAAGCCGACGTACGGCCAGGCAATTCGGTAGTGATCTTCAAGGGCTCGTTTTTTAACGTCACAACACCCACTTCTGGGGGCTGCTGCTGGGCGGCTTGCTGGGATTTATTATCATCACATCCTGTTAACACAAAGCTGCCTGAAAGCATCAGGACGGCCGCCAGAGGGGCTAATCCTCTGTTTTTATTCATAAATAAACCTCTAGTGTCCGATATCAAATGATCAATGGATCACAAACCGATAAACCCATTGCTGCGTTAAAACACGGGTCGTGCTATGGTACATACATTCACAAATGTATGTAAACTTGCCAGTTTGTAAAAAAAGTCCTCTATGGCACGAAAAACCAAAGCGCAAGCACTTGAAACTCGGCATCAAATTCTGGATGCCGCTTTAGCACACTTCTCTGAACACGGTGTGGCTGCCACATCCCTGGCAGATATCGCAACAGCGGCCGGCGTAACGCGCGGTGCTATTTACTGGCATTTTAAAAATAAAGCCGATCTCTTGCATGAAATCTGGCTGCGTTGTGACGCTGGGCTTGATGATGTGGAACTTGAGTATCAGACAAAATACCCGGGCGATCCACTTTCTGTTATCCGTTCGATGTTGATCTATATCCTTGAAGCCACAGCAAAGGATCCACAAAGACGCGCATTAATGGAGATTATCTTCCATAAATGTGAATTTGTTGGCGAAATGTCGACGTTACAGGATATGCGTCAAAGTTTACTGTTGGAGTGTTACGACCGAATTGAATTAGTGCTACGTGAATGTATTGAAGTCGGGCAGTTACCGGCCGGTCTGAATACGCTGCAGTCAGCTCGGCTGATGTGCGGATACATTAATGGCATGATGGAAAACTGGCTGTTCAACCCGCAGGCATTTGATTTGGCTGCGGATGCGCCGCAGCTGGTGGATGCCTTTATCGATATGCTGCGGTTGAGTTCAACGCTTTCAACTCCCCGTTGATGGGCTGGATTCGGTGTCGTCGCGACGGCCTTCAGGCCGCCATCGGATCAGGCGCGCTTAATTTTCTGCTGCCAGCTTCTGTTGATAATCACGCTGTACAATCGCCAGAGCCGCCAGCACGGTAGCGGTTGGCACCTGGTTCTCTTCCAGCAGTTGAATTAAATCCACCGCCAGTTTGATCTCGTCTGATGCTGTTTCCAGTGACATTCTCTCTCCTAAATGCGTAATTTTGCCGCCACCAGCAGCATCAATATTGATCCAATCAGCGCCACAGCAAAGCCCGCAGGATGCAGGGTGCCCAGATCGCCGGTGGTAAAGTAAGTCGCTATATAGCCACCGATAAGTGCGCCGATCACCGCCAATACCAGCGTCGGCACAAAGCCGCCAGGCCGACCGGGAAACATCATGCGTTTTAAACCGCCAGCGGCAATGCCAATCGCAACCCAGAAGATAAGCGTCATGATTTTCCTCCTTTTATCGTTAGGAAAAGTATAGAGGAAAGCGGATGCTGATTATCGTGTTGAGGATGACAATTCCAGTTTATGCAGCGCCGAACGACAACGTGCCAGACGCTCGTGCAGCACTTCAACTTCACGAATGAGTTGCTGCTGCACGCTCAGCGTCTCGGCTTTAGCCAGATGTTGTTCACGCTGTTGAATCATCGCTAATAGCCGGGTTTCATAGCCCAGATACTCTTCACGCTTCTGCTGGCGCGGATCGACGCGTGGACGTTCTCGTGAGGTGCGTAGCTGTTGGCTTTGGCATTCACGCTGTAACGCGGCAATCTGGTCCAGCACCTTCTCCGCCAGCCATTGGCGACGAGCAACATCGGTTTCCACCGCGAACAGTTGCGCGACATTTTGTTCCAGCTCAAGAAGATAGTCGGCTAAACGTGTACCTTTACACCGGAATAACTGTGCGTCGAAACGCGGCTGACGGCATGCACCATCGCGCTGCTGCGCAATCTGCTGGCGCAGTTTGTCGACAAGGGTAAGTAAGCGCTGTTGTGCGGGCGGTTGGGGCATCACTCTGATTCCGACTGTGTTAACGTAGCGCAGTTCCGATTTTATCAGGCATCAGGCATGCAGCGAATTTTACTCATCAGCCTCGGTTGGCTAGCGATTGTGCTGGGTACGCTGGGCATTGTATTACCTTTACTGCCCACCACGCCATTTGTGTTGCTGGCGGCATGGTGTTTTGCCCGTTCCTCGCCGCGCTTTCATCACTGGCTGCTGTGGCGCTCACCGTTTGGCCGTTACATTCGCCACTGGCAACAGCATCGCGCGATGCCGCCGGGCGCGAAAGGCCGCGCCATGTTGCTGATTATCGTCACCTTTGCCGTCTCTATCTATGTCGTCAACATGTTGTGGGTGCGGATTGTGCTCGGTGTCATGTTGTGCGCGCTGTTACTGTTTATGTGGCGCATTCCGGTAGTGGCAGAAAATGCTGACACGCGCGAATAAGCGCGTCAGGGTTGCATTTAACCGGGTATTTGCATAGATTTGGGCATCTTCGTGCGTGGCTTCCCTGTTTAAATGTCTTCGCTTAACCCGGTCTCCGGGTATTGGCGCTGTCAGAAGCTACGCGTATTAGATATTTTTCCAGGCGTAACACTTATGACCGCAACTGCTCAGCAGCTTGAACTCATCAAAAACAGCATCAAAAGCATTCCTGACTACCCTAAGCCGGGCATCCTGTTCCGCGACGTCACCAGTTTGATGGAAGACCCTCAGGCGTATGCCGCATCGATCGCCATCCTGGTTGAGCGCTATCGCGACAAAGGCATCACTAAAGTGGTGGGTACGGAAGCGCGTGGCTTCCTGTTTGGTGCACCTGTCGCGTTAGGTTTAGGCGTGGGTTTTGTGCCGGTACGTAAGCCAGGCAAACTGCCGCGTGAGACCTTCAGTGAAAGCTATGAGCTGGAGTACGGCTCTGATGCGCTTGAGTTGCATAAAGACGCGATCAAGCCAGGTGATGTGGTGCTGGTGGTTGACGATCTGCTGGCGACCGGCGGTACGCTGGAAGCCACGGTTAAGCTGATCCGCCGTGCCGGTGGTGAAGTGAAAGATGCCGCCTTCGTGATCAATTTGTTCGATCTGAGCGGTGAAGCACGCCTGACGGCGATGGGTATCGACTGCTTCAGCCTCGTGAATTTCCCCGGCCACTAAGGCCCGTGCGCCGCTCCTGTAGCGGCGCCATTCATTGCGCCCCCCTTATCAATGCACTGTGGTACATCCCGCGATAAATCGCGTCGCTACCGAAGATACGCCCTTGCCAATGTGACTTCAGCGCAAAGTATGTCGGGTATAGGCATATCCTGTTGTGGCTGTTAGACTACTGCCCATATAAACAGGGTTTTGCGAAGCTGCATTTTCCCCCTTTGTCTGTGGCGGAACCCGGTTCACTTAGCCGCACCGCTGTGCCAACTCAATAAAATCCAGTGATTGAATCCACATGAGCTATCAGGTACTTGCGCGAAAATGGCGTCCCCAGGCTTTCGCTGACGTAGTCGGTCAGGAACATGTGCTGACTGCGCTGGCCAACGGGCTGTCACTGGGACGAATCCATCATGCTTATCTCTTTTCCGGTACTCGCGGCGTAGGGAAGACCTCGATCGCGCGTCTGCTGGCGAAAGGCCTTAACTGCGAAACCGGCATCACCTCCACGCCTTGTGGTCAATGCGACAACTGCCGTGAAATCGAGCAGGGTCGTTTTGTCGATCTGATTGAGATCGACGCCGCTTCACGCACCAAAGTCGAAGACACGCGCGATCTGCTGGATAACGTGCAGTACGCACCGGCGCGTGGGCGTTTCAAGGTTTACCTGATCGATGAAGTGCACATGCTATCGCGTCACAGCTTCAACGCACTGTTGAAAACGCTGGAAGAGCCGCCTTCGCACGTTAAATTCCTGCTGGCGACTACCGATCCGCAAAAGCTGCCGGTTACTATTCTGTCGCGCTGTCTGCAATTCCATCTGAAAGCACTGGATGTTGAACAAATTCAACAGCAGTTAGCGCACGTGTTGCAGCAGGAGCAGATTGCCGCCGAGCCGCGCGCACTGCATCTGCTGGCGCGTGCCGCAGACGGCAGTATGCGCGATGCGCTCAGCCTGACCGACCAGGCGATTGCCATGGGGCAGGGCAGCGTGACGCGTGAAACCGTGGCGCAGATGCTGGGCACGCTGGATGATGAGCAGCCGCTGGCGTTGATTGAAGCTTTGGTTGATGGCCAAGGCGAGCAGGTGATGGCGCTACTGAACCAGGCGGCCTCGCGTGGTGTTGAGTGGGAAGCGCTGCTGGTGGAGATGCTGCGTCTGCTGCACCGCGTGGCGATGGTGCAACTTTTGCCGAGTTCGCTGGGCGAAGATGACCTTAATCAGGCACAGCGCCTGCGCGACTTAGCCCGCGTCTTACCGCCGGCCGATGTTCAGCTCTATTACCAGACCCTGCTGATGGGACGTAAAGACCTGCCGCTGGCGCCGGATCGTCGTTTAGGCGTCGAGATGACGCTGCTGCGTGCGCTGGCTTTCCACCCACAGGCCACCATTGCCGAACCGGTCGCCCGCCCCAGCTTGATTCCGCAGGCCGCGCCACAAGCGCCCGTTGCGCCATCGGCTCAGGCCGCGAAAGCCGCCCCTGCTGCACAGCCGCAGATGGCACCGCCTGTGCACGATGCGCCACCCATGGCCGATGACTACCCGGATATGCCTCCGGCACCCGAACATTTGTCTGACTCCACCAGTCAGCTACTTCAGGCGCGAACGCAGTTGCTGCGTCAGGGAGCCGGCAAAGCAAAAAAGAGTGAGCCGGCAGCGCGTTCCGCGCGGCCGGCGAATCCGGCGCTGGAACGTCTCGCCAGTGTCACTGAACGTGTGCAGCAGCGCGCTACAGAACCGGCAGTGAAAACCCCGGCCAAACCGGA
The DNA here is from genome assembly GCF_059412425.1 of Pantoea sp. CFCC18177. NCBI lineage: Bacteria > Pseudomonadati > Pseudomonadota > Gammaproteobacteria > Enterobacterales > Erwiniaceae > Pantoea > Pantoea sp. CFCC18177. The sequence goes on along the minus strand of NZ_JBNBPL010000026.1, from coordinate 9,054 downwards.
AGCCTATCGCTGGAAAGCACAGCAGACGGTGGAAGTGAAAGCTGAGCCGGTCGCTACGCCAAAAGCCTTGCGTTCCGCGCTGGAGCATGAGAAAACGCCTGAGCTGGCGCTGCGTCTGGCAGAAGAAGCCCAGCAGCGCGATGCCTGGGCAGCAGAAATTGCCGCACTGACGCTGCCCAAACTGGTGCAGCAAGTGGCGTTAAATTCGTGGAAGGAAGTGGGCGAAACCAGCGTCACACTGCATCTGCGCAGCAGTCAGCGCCATCTGAATTCGGCGTCTGCCAGGCAGGCGCTGGCCGAGGCGCTCAGTCAGTCAGCCGGTCAAACGGTTGAACTGACCATCGTTGAAGACGATAATCCCGCGGTATTGACGCCACTGGAATGGCGTCAGGCCATTTATGAAGAGAAGCTGGTGCAGGCGCGCCAGTCGATCGAAAGCGATACTCATATTCAGACCCTGCGTCGATTCTTCGATGCCGATCTGGATGAAGAGAGTATTCGACCCGTTTGAACACCCGCTGTCGCAGCTTGTTTGCGTGCAGCCCCAGCAGAGAGAGAAGACTATGTTTGGTAAAGGCGGATTGGGCAACCTGATGAAGCAGGCCCAGCAGATGCAAGACAAAATGGCCAAAGTTCAGGAAGAGATCGCCGCGCTGGAAGTGACCGGTGAATCAGGTGCTGGCTTGGTGAAAGTGACCATCAATGGCGCACACAACTGCCGCCGTGTCGAAGTCGATCCTAGCTTGCTGGAAGATGACAAAGACATGCTGGAAGATTTGATCGCAGCTGCGTTTAACGATGCGGCACGTCGCATCGACGAAACGCAGAAAGAGAAGATGGCGTCAGTCTCTTCTGGCATGCAGCTGCCACCTGGCTTCAAGATGCCGTTCTGATGCAAACCAGTCCACTGCTTGAATCTTTGATGGAGTCACTGCGCTGCCTGCCGGGTGTTGGCCCGAAGTCGGCGCAGCGCATGGCTTTTCAGCTGTTGCAGCGCGATCGTAGCGGTGGCATGCGTCTGGCGCAGGCGTTGACCCGTGCCATGTCGGAAATCGGCCACTGCGCCGATTGCCGCACCTTCACCGAGCAGGAAATCTGCACCATTTGCGCCAATCCTCGTCGTCAACAAAACGGTCAGATTTGCGTGGTGGAAAGCCCTGCCGATATCCACGCCATTGAGCAGACCGGCCAGTTTGGCGGCCGCTACTTTGTGCTGATGGGCCATTTGTCACCCTTGGATGGCATTGGTCCGCAGGACATTGGCCTGGATCGGCTGGAGCAGCGGCTGGAGCGTGAAACCCTGACGGAAGTCATCCTCGCCACCAACCCGACGGTGGAAGGGGAAGCCACAGCTAACTACATCGCTGAACTGTGCGGACAATATGGCGTTGATGCCAGCCGCATCGCGCACGGTGTGCCAGTGGGCGGTGAGTTGGAAATGGTCGATGGCACCACGCTGTCGCACTCGCTTGCCGGACGTCACAAGATTAAATTCTAATCACTTGCCGATGTCTTCACGGACATCGGCTTGAATTTCTCCTCATCATCCCCATTTCCTTCTCAACCTATACCCAAAATAATTCAAGATGCAGCCAAAGCGCCTGCGGCTTGAAGTATGAAGGGGGTATGATCAACCCTGATTTAGTTGAGGTAGCAATGACCATGAAAGGACAAGAGACGCGTGGCTTCCAGTCAGAGGTAAAACAACTTCTGCACCTGATGATCCACTCCCTCTATTCAAACAAAGAGATTTTCCTGCGTGAGCTGATCTCCAACGCCTCCGATGCCGCCGACAAATTGCGCTTCCGCGCACTGTCTACGCCAGATCTGTATGAAGGTGATGGCGACCTGCGCGTGCGTATCTCGGTCGATAAGGACAATCGCACTCTGACCCTGAGCGACAACGGCATCGGTATGCGTCGTGATGAGGTGATTGAGAACCTCGGCACCATTGCTAAATCGGGCACCAAAGCGTTCCTCGAATCCATGGGCTCCGATCAGGCGAAAGACAGCCAGTTGATCGGCCAGTTTGGCGTGGGCTTCTACTCTGCCTTCATCGTGGCCGATAAAGTTACTGTGCGCACCCGTGCTGCCGGTGCTAAAGCCGATGAAGCGGTGTTCTGGGAGTCAGCGGGTGAGGGTGAATATACCCTGGCTGAAATCGAGAAGGCCGATCGCGGTACCGAAATTACGCTGCACTTCCGCGCAGGCGAGGATGATTTCCTTGATGCATGGCGCGTGCGTAATGTGATCAGCAAATACTCCGATCACATCGCCTTGCCGGTTGAAATCGAAACCAAAGACGAAGAGAACGACACCACCACCTGGGAGAAGATCAACAAAGCTCAGGCGCTGTGGACGCGTAACAAGTCAGAAATCAGCGATGAAGAGTACAACGAGTTCTACAAACACATCGCCCATGATTTCAGCGACCCGGCGATCTGGAGCCACAACCGCGTAGAAGGTAAGCAGGAGTACACCAGCCTGCTGTATATTCCGCAGCGTGCGCCGTTCGACATGTTCAACCGCGACAGCAAGCACGGCCTGAAACTCTACGTGCAGCGCGTATTTATCATGGACGATGCCGAGCAGTTCATGCCGAACTATCTGCGCTTCGTGCGTGGCCTGATCGATTCCAACGATCTGCCGCTCAACGTCTCCCGTGAAATCCTGCAGGATAGCCGCGTGACACAAAGCCTGCGAGCCGCGCTGACCAAGCGTAGCCTGCAGATGCTGGAAAAACTGGCAAAGGATGATGCTGAGAAATATCAGCAGTTCTGGAAAGAGTTCGGTCTGGTGCTGAAAGAGGGTCCAGCAGAAGACAACACCAACCAGCAGGCGATTGCCAAGCTGCTGCGTTTTGCCACTACTCAGAGTGAAGGCGCAGAGCAGACTATTTCGCTCGAAGATTACCTGAGCCGTATGGTGGAAGGGCAGGAGAAGATTTACTACATCACCGCGGACAGCTATGCCGCCGCGAAGAGCAGCCCGCATCTGGAACTGTTCCGCAAAAAAGGCATCGAGGTATTGCTGCTGTCCGATCGTATCGACGAGTGGATGATGAGCTACCTGACCGAGTTCGACGGCAAGTCCTTCCAGTCTGTGAGCAAGGCGGATGAATCGCTGAGCAAACTGGCGGATGAAGAGACCGAAGAGCAGAAAGAAGCGGAAAAAGCGCTGGAGCCCTTTGTTGAGCGTGTGAAAACGTTGCTCGGCGAGCGCGTGAAAGAGGTGCGTCTGACGCATCGTCTGACCGACACCCCAGCGATTGTCACCACTGATGCCAATGAAATGACGACTCAGATGGCGAAGCTGTTTGCGGCGGCGGGTCAGGAAGTGCCGGATGTGAAGTACATCTTCGAGATCAACCCCGAGCATACGCTGGTGAAACGTGTGGCGGATACCCACGATGAGGCGCACTTTGCTGAATGGGTTGAGCTGTTGCTGGATCAGGCGTTGCTGGCAGAACGCGGCACGCTGGACGATCCGAACCAGTTTATACGTCGTATGAACCAGCTACTGACGGCGTAATCGGGCGCGATGCTTGACCAGGTCGGCATGAATGCCGACCCTACACAAGCCAGTGCGTTTGGTATGAAATGAATTCGTAGGGTCGTCATTTATGACGACCTTTTTTAATGCAGTGCCTGGTCCCGCAACCAATCCCGGAACAAGGTGATCTCGGCATCATGCTGCCGCGACAGCTTGGTCATCATCCAGGTGGCACGATCCGCGCGCACAAAGCCTAAAGGCGCAATCAGCGTCCCGTCACTCAACTCCTGCCTTACCAGCAAACGCGGTGCCATGATCACACCCAAGCCATTTCTCGCCGCCTGAATCCCTAACGTCAGATTATCGAAATGCTTACCAACCCAAAAATTGCCGCGAGCACCGCTGGTTTTCGCCCATTCCGCCCAGGCGTGCAGGCGCGTATCGGCATGCAGCAACGGCAGCGAAGCCAAATCCTGCTCGCTTTGAAAACGTGCTGCGAACTGAGGCGCACAGAGCGGACCAATGTAATCATCGCTGATCAGCGTGGCATCGATATCCTCATCCGGCGTTTGCTCATAGCTGAGAATCAGCAAATCGGTATGCTCGCTGCGCAGATGGTCGATTTCGCCCAGCGGCTGAAACTGGACTTCGATATCCGGATAGCGTTGATAAAAACTGCTAATACGTGGGATCAGCCATTGCGCGAGGAAACTCGGTGCGCAAGAGACGCTGAGGTGATGGCGCATGCCGGTGCGAATACTTTCGCAGGTCGTCGAGAGTTCACTAAAGGCTTTCTGACAACTCACCAGCAAACGTTCGCCGTGTGAGGTTAATTTGACACGTCCATTGGTGCGCACAAACAGAGGCTTACCCATCCAGCTTTCCAGCTGTCGAATCTGATGACTGATGGCGCTATGAGTCACATGCAGACGCTCGGCCGCAACGCTGAAACTGCTGTGCAGGGCTGCCTGGTGAAAATAGTGCAGTGCACGTAACGACGGAAGCGCGGTCATACTCATCCCCTGTGTAAAAACCTAACAGGGATTGTCAGTTTATATCATTTTAATGTCCAGCCGCATTGGCCTAACCTTTCCCCCAGATTCTGGCGGGTTGACGGAAGGCCTTCTCTGTGTTTAACGCGGCTAATGTGCCCCTCAATTCGCGACCACACACAGCATCATAATAATAGAGAAACCTCTCGCGATGGATCACCAACATGCTACTGCCAGGGCGGCGGCAGCGCGCGATCGACTTCGCGGCTTGCTATCCCGTCATTACCGGCTGGAAAATTACGACCTCTTTTTTGCACCCTCTCTGCATATTGCACGGGTGCTGCTCTCACAGCTATTCCTGCGTCAGGAACAGGCACGCAACCAAACACGCTATGCCTCGCACTATCCCGTTAGCGAACTCAGCGTACTGCCTTCATTACCCATGATGGCCGGCAATATCGCCTTTATTGAGCACGTAGATATGCAACAGGGCCGCGTGCGAACACTGGCTGAGTGCCAAAGCCAGGGCGTGACGGATGCATCCGAATCCTTTGCTACCTTGCTACACAAACGTTTAGTGAGCGATGCGCGTTTGTTTGTGACGCGTCTTGACCGCCACGCGGCATTGAGCAGTGACCTGGTGCTTATCGCCCTGAAAACCAACGATTTCAGTACGCTGGTACGCAGTGAGCTGCGCTTGTTCGAGCAGGGACTGGCGTTTGGTGAGGCGTTGGATCAGGCGCTGATATTAATGGAAAATAGCGACTGGCGGCCGTTTAACATCGCAAGCGTGGATAACATCACACTTGATGCCCCCGTTGAGCTGCAATCGATTCAGCAACACGGGCTGCCGTTCGCGCTGTTCCCGCTACCTGCAGGCCTGAAGCTGGCCGAATTACCGCAGGATATGCAGCTGTTGCCGACTCAGCAGCGTCTGCGGTTGCATGCCAGCGTACGCGGCAGCGTCAATAAGAACCAAAATATGACGCCGACACTGAAAAAACGCCTAAAAGAAGTGTTAAGCCTTAGCCGCAATTCCTAAAAATGGGCGCTCCGCTGGTGTTGGCTGTCAAAGCAGGTCAAAGTGAAACCTTTCATCGGAAGCGCGCCCGTTTCCTTGTGGTGCGCGGGTCATAATGGTATGTTCTTGGCCTTCTCAGATTGATCAATGCGATTCGCAAGGGGAATTACGCAATGCGTATTATTCTGCTCGGGGCACCGGGCGCAGGTAAAGGCACTCAGGCTCAATTCATCATGGAGAAATACGGTATTCCGCAAATCTCCACCGGTGACATGTTGCGTGCGGCAGTAAAAGCAGGCACCGAACTGGGCCAACAGGCGAAAGCCATCATGGATGCCGGTAAACTGGTGACTGACGAGCTGGTGATTGCGCTGGTTAAAGAGCGTATCGCGCAGGAAGACTGCAAAAACGGTTTCCTGCTCGATGGCTTCCCACGCACTATCCCGCAGGCTGACGCCATGAAAGAAGCAGGCATCAACGTGGATTTCGTGCTGGAGTTTGCTGTACCGGACGAACTGATTGTGGATCGTATTGTGGGACGTCGCGTACATACGCCGTCTGGCCGCGTTTATCACGTCACTTACAACCCACCCAAAGTGGAAGGTAAAGACGATGTGACCGGCGAAGAGCTGACCACGCGTAAAGACGACCAGGAAGAAACCGTGCGTAAGCGTCTGGTGGAATACCATCAGCTGACTGCACCGCTGATTGCTTACTACAGCAAAGAAGCAGCAGACGGTAACACCCAGTATCACAAGATCGATGGCACCCGTAAGGTTGCTGAAGTGAGCACGCAACTGGCCGGTATTCTCGGTTAACCCGACATACTTCAATGTGCAGGCGCGTTGGCTGCTCTCGTTTGCCACCTTCCTGCCATTTGAATGATTAAGGGTTGTGCTATAAAGGGTCGGTTGTCCGGCCCTTTTGCAGCAATTGCTTTCCCCTCCCACGATTTCCGCTACAATTTCCCTCGATTTTGACCCATTCGTTTCGACATCAAGGAAATACAATGAGGCAAGAAAAGCCCGGGGTTTTGCTGGTTAATTTAGGCACACCAGATGCACCCACTACACCAGCTGTTAAGCGCTACCTGAAACAATTCCTTGGCGACCCGCGCGTGGTGGATACGCCACGTTGGTTGTGGTGGCCGATCCTGAATTTTGCCATCCTGCCGTTCCGATCGCCGCGCGTCTCCAAACTCTACGCGTCCGTCTGGATGGAAGAGGGCTCGCCGCTGATGGTGTTCAGTAAACGTCAGCGAGATGCGCTCGCGCAGCGGCTGGATATGCCGGTTGAGTTGGGGATGAGCTACGGCCAACCGAGTCTTGACGGTGCGGTGCAGCGTTTGCTGGCGCAGGGCGTCACACAACTGATTGTGCTGCCGCTCTATCCGCAGTTCTCCTGCTCCACGGTCGCTGCAGTGTGGGATGGCCTGGCCGCCAGCTTCAAACCGCTGCGTTCGTTGCCAAGCGTTGCCTTTATCCGCGATTATGCAGAGCATCCTGCCTACATCGCGGCACTGAAAGCCTCGGTAGAGCGCTCCTTTGCGCTGCACGGCGAACCGGATCTGTTGGTGCTCTCTTATCATGGCATTCCGCAGCGCTTTGCGGACGAAGGCGATGATTATCCGCTGCGTTGTAAAGACACCACGGATGCGCTGGCCGCCGCGTTGGGCATTGCGCCGCATAAAATCATGATGACGTTCCAGTCACGCTTTGGCCGTGAGCCGTGGTTAACGCCGTACACCGACGAAACCATGCAAGGTTTGCCAGCCAAAGGCATCAAGCATGTGCAGGTAATGAGTCCAGGGTTTGCCGCAGACTGTCTGGAAACACTGGAAGAGATCAGCGAGCAGAACTGTGAGTTCTTCCTGCATGCGGGCGGCGAGAAGTTTGAATATATTCCTGCGCTCAACGCCGATGACGAGCACATCGAGATGATGGTACAACTGGTTAACGCACGCCGATAAAGTGATGACAGAGAGTGTGATATCATTCTCTGTCAGATTTCCCTTACGGCAGCCACGATGAAATTTCCCGGCAAACGCAAATCCAAACACTATTTCCCCGTCAACGCGCGCGACCCGCTGCTGCAAGCCACGCCTCAAGAGCAGGAAGAGGGCAGTTGGGTGGCCGGTATCGACCAAACGCTGGTGGATATTGAGGCTAAAGTCGATGACGCTTTCTTACAGCGCTATGGCTTGAGCGCCGGTCATTCACTGGTGATTGACGATGCCACCGCCGAAGCCTTGTATGACGAACTGATGCGTGAAGGGCTGATCAGCCATCAATTTGCCGGTGGCACCATCGGCAATACGCTACACAACTACTCTGTTCTCGCGGACGATCGTTCGGTGCTGCTTGGCGTGATGTGTAATAACATCCAGATTGGTGGCTACGCCTATCGCTATCTGTGCAATACCTCCAGCCGTATGGATCTCAATTATTTGCAAGGCGTCGATGGCGCGATTGGCCGCTGCTTTACGCTGATTGGCGAGCAGGGCGAACGCACCTTTGCCATTAGCCCCGGCTTGATGAACCAACTCAAGGCTGACAGCATTCCAGAAGCGATGATTGCCGGTGCTTCAGCACTGGTACTGACCTCATATCTGGTGCGTTGCCAACCCGGCGAACCGATGCCTGACGCGACGCTGCGCGCCATTGAATACGCGAAAAAGTATAACGTGCCGGTGGTGTTGACGCTGGGCACCAAATACGTGATTCAGGATAACCCTGAGTTCTGGCGTGATTTCCTGCGTGACCACATTTCGATTGTGGCGATGAACGAAGAAGAGGCCTTTGCCTTAACCGGTGAACAGGATCCGCTGCTGGCATCGAACATGGCGCTGGATTGGGTGGATCTGGTGCTGTGTACCGCCGGACCAACCGGCTTGTATATGGCGGGTTTCACCGAGGAAGCATTCAAGCGTAAAACCAACCATCCGCTGCTGCCGGGAGCGATTGCCGAGTTCAACCAGTATGAATTCAGCCGTGCGATGCGACACCAGGATTGCCAGCAGCCATTGCGTATTTTCTCGCATATAGCGCCTTACATGGGCGGACCCGAGAAGATCATGAACACCAACGGTGCGGGTGATGGTGCGTTAGCGGCGCTGCTGCACGATATCACCGCCAACAATTTCCATCGCCAGAAAGTCCCGAACTCCAGCAAGCATGCGCGCGAATATCTCACTTATTCGTCGCTGGCGCAGGTATGTAAGTATGCGAACCGGGTGAGTTATCAGGTGCTTAATCAGCACTCTCCACGCCTGACGCGCGGCCTGCCGGAAAGGGAAGACAGTTTAGAAGAGTCGTATTGGGATCGATAATGAAACCGGTGCGCATCAATGCGCACCCTTCGTGATTGAATTTCCAGGGTCGCCATTTATGGCGTAATGCTTGTCAGTTAAGGACTCAGGCTGCTTATTGATAAGTGGCCTGTCTTTTCTGTGCGGGCTCTGCCGCCTCTGCTGCCCCCTCTGGGCCGTCCTCGCGCCGCTAAAGCGGTACCTTCGACTTCCACGTCGTGCCGGACGGACCGTTCGCGGAT
>NZ_JBNBPL010000025.1:0-90598 GCF_059412425.1 Pantoea sp. CFCC18177 | reverse complement strand
ATAGTGAGTCTCCTCTGCTATGCCAATTTATAACTGTTACCCATGTGCCCGGTCTAAAGTGTTACCTATGTGCCCGGTTTGCACCTCAATGCGCACCCTACGAATACCGCAAAAGATATTCGTAGGGTTGCCATTTATGGCGACCTAAGCGCGCGTAACTGCCAGCCTTTCGCGATAAATCCCGCCCGCCAAACATGATGTATTTATTGCGTCTTCATCACCTCAACCGCCCGCGCAATCTCGGGTGCCAGCCAGCGATCTTCCTGCCAGTTCGCCACCACGGCACGTAAGCGATGTAATGCCTGCTTTGTGCCCTGCGCGAGTGCCTCCTCACCGTGGAAGTCCAGCGCCTGCGCAGCCAGCAGGTATTCGATCGCCAGAATCTGCCAGACGTTACCCACCAGCTTCAGCAGCTTGAGCGCCGCGCCGGTGCCGAGGCTAAGATGATCCTCTTGCAAACCAGAGGTCACGAAATTATCCAGCACCGCCGGTTGCGCCAGCTGACGGTTTTCCGCACACAGGGAGGCCGCCACATACTGCGCAATCATCATGCCGGAATTTACCCCCGGTTGTGCCACCAGGAACGCAGGCAGACCACTGACCAACGGATTCACCAGTCGGTCCAACCGCCGCTCGGCAATACTTCCCACTTCCGCCATGGCGATGGCTAACAGATCTGCCGCCATCGCCACCGATTCACCGTGTGGGTTCGCCTGGGACACCACGCGCCAGTTATCCACCGTGCCCAGCACCAGCGGATTATCGGTGCAGGCATTTAATTCGGTATTCACCTGACGCGCGGCATGATCGAACTGATCGCGGCTGGCACCGTGCACCTGCGGCATCGAGCGCAGGCTCAGTGCATCTTGGGTGCGGACCCCGACACTCTTTGCCAGCAATGGGCTGTCGCTTAACAACAGGCGTAACCGCTGGCCGCTCACCTGCATTCCAGGGCTGGCTTTTAAGGCTATGACTTCGGCATCAAATGCCACCAACTGCCCACGCAGCGCCTCAAAGCTCATGGCGCCAGTGACGTCGGCCCAATCCAGCAAGCGCGCCGCATCGTCGAGCGCCAGGCAGGACAAACCGGTCATGCAGGGTGTGCCGTTGACCAGGCTCAAGCCCTCTTTCGCGCCCGGTCGATAAGGAGTGAGTCCTGCCTGAGCCAGCGCTTGTTCAGCGGGTATGATCTGATGCTGATACTCAACGTTGCCCACACCAATTAACGCTAGCCCGATGTGTGCCATATGGCTGAGATACCCCACCGATCCCTGAGAGGGCACCTGTGGCGTAATCTGGTTGTTCAGTAACGCCAGCAGATGCTGCACCAACGCCACAGACACACCCGATTTACCATGGCTGTAGTTGGCAATCGCGGCACAGAGAATGGCACGCACCTGTTCGCGCGCCAGTAGCGGCCCGACACCACAAGCGTGGCTCAACAGTGTGTTGCGTGAAAGCTGGCTGAGTTGCGCTTCCGGCAAGGTGATATTGCACAGCGCGCCCAAACCGGTGTTGATGCCATAAGCAATGTGACCGCTGGCCACGATCTGTTCGACTATCTCGCGCCCCTGCGCAATGCGCTGCCAGGCACTGGCACTCAAGGTCAGTTCCGCGTCATGTCGAGCGACCTGCACCAGTTCCTGCCATGTCAACGGCGCGTCGCCCCATACGATGGTCATGCGGTTTGCTCCGTGTGGTGGCTTTGATGGCTGGAGATAAACTGCTTAAAGCGCTGCGATCCTTGTTCGCCAAACATCTCTTGCGGTGTACCCTGGCAATCAATGGTGCCCTGATGCATAAACACCACGCGATTGGAGACGTTGCGCGCAAACCCCATCTCGTGCGTCACCACCAACATGGTGCGGCCCTCCTCTGCCAGGCTGCGCATCACTTTCAGCACTTCGCCCACCAGTTCTGGATCCAGCGCCGAGGTCGGTTCATCAAACAGCATCACTTCCGGGTCCATCGCCAGGGCGCGGGCAATCGCAACACGCTGTTGCTGACCGCCTGAAAGCTGCGCCGGATAGAAGTCTTTACGATTGAGCAAGCCAACGCGATCCAGCAGCTGCTCCGCCTGCGCGATGCAGCTTTTTTTATCGCGCTTGAGCACATAGTGCGGCCCTTCAATGACGTTTTGCAGCACGGTCATATGTGACCACAGGTTAAAACTCTGGAACACCATGCCCAGGCGTGAGCGTAGGTGCTCAATCTGCTTCGGATTCGCCGCCAGTTGATGGCCACGCGCATGGCGCTTCATTTCAATGGTTTCGCCACCGACGCTGACGACACCCGCATCCGGCGTTTCCAGCAAATTGATGCAGCGCAGCAAGGTACTTTTGCCGGAACCACTGGCACCAAGAATCGAGATGACATCGCCTTGGTGCGCCTGCAGCGAAATGCCTTTTAATACTTCTATCGCGCCAAAGGATTTGTGGATATCTGTGGCGGTTAAGGTAACAGGTGATGTGGATTGCATCTTACTCTCCGGCAAGCGGTTTAACGGCGGGTAACGGCTTTTTTTCAACGCGATGCACCGGGGTTAAACGGCGTTCTAATAACGCGTAAAGCTGGACGATAATGAAATTGAGGATCAGGTAAATCGCCGCAGCACAGACAAACACTTCCATGGTGCGATAGGTGCGTTGAATGATCTGTTGCGCCACGCCGGTGACATCCCAAACGGTCACCAGACTGGCCAGTGCGGTGGATTTCACCAACAGAATGGCTTCGGTGGAATACGCTGGCAGTGCGTAGCGCAGCATAATGGGCGCGATAATGCGGCGCAGAAGCAACCAGCGCGACATGCCGCAGGCTAACCCGGCTTCGACTTGCCCCGGTGGCACCGCCAGCAATGCGCCGCGCAAGATTTCAGCAGTGTAAGCCGCCGTGCACAGTGACAGTGCCAGCACTGCGCAGATAAAGGGTTCGCGCAGGAAAGGCCAGACAAAGCTATGACGGATGACACCAAACTGGCCCAGTCCGTAGTAGATCAAAAACAGCTGGATCAGCAGCGGCGAGCCGCGGAACACCAGGATATAACCGCGAGCAAAGCCGCTCAGCACACGCCAGCGGCTCATGCGCAGCGTCAAAATACCCAGTGCCAGGATGCCGCCGCACAGGAAGGCACTGATAAACAGGCCCAGCGTCACCGGCAGCGCGGCGCTGAGTTTGAGGAAGGTATCCGTGAGAAAGGCGAAGTCGATCATGCTGCTGCTCCTTAATGCTGTGCCGCAGTGCGACTTTGCCAGGCGCGCCCCAGGCGTAACTCCGCCCGACGAAACGCATGATTAGATAGCAGTGTCAGCACCAGATAGCAGGCACCGCCAATCAGATAGAAGGTGAAGTAATCACGCGTGGACCCCGCTGCGACCTGGCTGGCACGCATCAGTTCGACAATGCCGGTCACCGACACCAGCGCCGAGTCTTTTAAGCTCATTTGCCAGACATTCGACATGCCCGGCAGCGCATAGCGCACTATCTGGGGTAACAGAATGCGCTGTGCGATGCGCCAGCGTGGCATCCCTATCGCCATCGCCGCTTCGATTTCGCCTTTAGCCAGCGCCAGACGCGCCGCGCGATACACTTCACCTTGATAAGATCCAGAGATGAGCCCAATCGCCAACGCACCAATCAGGAAGGGTGGCGCTTCGATGAAGCCGTCAGCGCCGAACATCTGCCCCACCAGCGTGATCAGGCCCGAACCACCAAAATAGAACAGGTAGATCACCAGCAGTTCTGGGATGCCGCGAAACACCGTTGAATAGGCTTCACCCAACCAGCGCAGCCAGCGCTGCGGCGACAGCTTGGCTGCCGCGACGCCTGAACCGACTACGGCACCAATCACCAGCGCGGACAGCGACAGCAGCAGCGTGGTGAAGGCGGCCCCCAGGATCAGGCGACCCCAACCATCAGCACCAAAACTCAGCAGGCTCATCATCTTTCACCTCACTTACGGCGTTACGTCAGTTTTAAACCACTTTTCACTCAGCTTTTTCACGGTGCCATCCGCCAGCGCGGCTTTGATCGCCTCGTCAAGTTTGGCTTTCAGATCGTTATCCGCCATGCGTACGCCCATGGCTTCACCTTCTCCCCAGATAGGGCCACCCAACTGCGGGCCGCTGAAGGTCAGGTTGCTGTTCTCCTTGCGTGCCAGCATCGACTGGGCAAAGGTGACGTCATCGAATACCGCATCAATACGGCCTGCCTGGAGATCGAGGATGGCATCGGCCGACGAGGTGTACTCACGCACGTCTGCAACATCTTTGAAGTATTTATCAATGAAGGGGGTGTAGACCGTGCCAGAGGCGATACCGATGGTTTTACCCTTAATTGCCGCTTTCAGCGGGGCAATCGCAGCGTTAATTTCTTTTTCATCATCATGCAGTTTGATGATGTTTTTATCCGCTGGCAGCAGTGGGCTGTCTTTGGTGGTGATGAAGGTGGCTGGCGTGGACGCATAGGGTACGGTGAAATTCACCACTTTTTTACGGTCTGGCGTGATGACAATCGCGTCCATAATCACGTCATATTTTCCGGCGTTAAGCCCGGCGATCATGCCATCCCAGTTTTGCACCACCAGTTTGCACTGGATGCCCATGCGTTTACACAGGTCTTCCATCAGTTCAGGTTCAAAGCCGCCTAACTTGCCGCCCGGCAGCGTCAGGTTCCAGGGTTCATAACTGCCTTCAGTGGCGATAGTGATGGATTTCCACTCTTTCGCCTGCACAGCAACACCGCTGATCAGCAGGCTGGCAAACAGGGTCGTGAGGCAAAAACGGCGAATTGGGGCGCGGTGCGTCATGCGGCTTCTCCTGGTCATTTATCGAATTGGCTGTCTCTGTTAGCTGATACAGCGCAGATGACATTTCATGTATATACAAGCTAGCGTGCGGCAGATCATTGTCGGCATGAGCTTTTTGTGAGCCAGCCAGAATAAAATTTGATATCAACCACGTGGTCTTTACTTGTACATACAACCTAGCAAGTGATGTGCCAGGTCGGCAGAAGCGGTTAAATCAGGGAATTGTCACGGAGGGGTTGTAACGTCGCACCATTTAGGGGCGTACAATGCACAATGTTGGGGATGAGGCGTCAGTGCTTCAGACAATGTGCCCTTTTTGACAGCACGCACTGAAGCTGATGAGCTGGCCGGGGTNTGCACAATGTTGGGGATGAGGCGTCAGTGCTTCAGACAATGTGCCCTTTTTGACAGCACGCACTGAAGCTGATGAGCTGGCCGGGGTCGCACCGGGGCTGGCATTCCGCAGCGCTGAGCTGAGCGAGTATGCCAGGAGAGCCCGCAGGACGCGGGCGAAAGGTGGCGCTGGAACATGGATGTTCCATCGGCACCGGTCCGTAAGGCAGACGAGTGAAGTGAAGGTACCGCGTAGCGGCGTGAGGACCGCCAGCTCCGGTGCGGCCCCAGACGGCGTTATCGTCAGCCGCTTAACTAGCAAGCATTGCGCCATTAATGGGGACCGCCATCATTCAAACCGGTTTTCCGGCCTCAAGAAATGCCTGAATAAACGGTTTCAACACCTTCTGCAACTGCGCAGCGCGCGCCTGTTGCCAGGCGAAAGGTGGCGTCTCGTCCATATAATTTAGCTGCGCCAGCTCCAACTGCACCGCTTGCACGCCCTGCTCCGGCTGACCATAGGCACGAGTAATGTAGCCACCTTTAAAGCGGCCATTCACCACCCAGCTGTAATCGGTTTGCGCGGCGCAGACGTTCTGAATCGCTTCAATCACCGCCGTGAAGCAACTCGCGCCCTCGTTGGTTCCGATGTTGATGTCAGGCAGTTGGCCGTCAAACAGACGCGGGATCACTGAGGCGATGGAGTGGGCATCGAACAACAGCGCATAGCCATGTACGGCTTTCAGCCGCGCCAGCTCTTGCTGAATCTGCTGGTGATAAGGCTGCCAGATGTTATCAAGATAGCCCTGACGTGCACTGGCACTCGGGGTTTTACCCTCGGCAAAGGTCAGGGTTCCGTCAAACAAGGTCTCAGGATAAAGCCCGGTGGTGGCAGTGGTGTAAAGCGGCTGGTTATCCGCTGGGCGATTAAGATCGATAACAAAGCGCGAGTAGTGGCCAATCAGCAAGCTGGCACCCAGATCGCGCACAAAATCATACAGCAACGGAATATGCCAGTCGGTATCCGGCAGACCGCGTGCCGCCTCGCTCAAGCCAGCGTCCACTTCCGGGGTTAATTGGGTACCCGCATGCGGAATACTGACCAGCAGCGGCAGCTTACCTGCAGTGAAATGAAAAGGGGTCATTGCGCTTCTCCACGATAAATAACCTGACACGGCAGTTCGCCGCCCAGCCAGTAAACCAGCTCTGCTGGACGAGCCAGCGGCCAGTGCACAAAATTCGCCACCTTGCCCGGCTCCAGTGAGCCGTGCGTATGCTGTAATCCCAGCGCTTTCGCCCCCCATAACGTCACGCCTGCCAACGCTTCCTCCGGGGTCAGGCCAAACAAGGTGCAGCCCATGTTCAACATCAAACGCAGTGAAAGCGCGGGAGAGGTGCCGGGGTTAGCATCGCTGGCCAGCGCCATCGGCACGCCATGTTTGCGGAACAGTTCCACCGGCGGGCGTTGCGTTTCACGCAGCAGATAAAAAGCGCCCGGCAGCAATACCGCCACCGTGCCATGCTGCGCCATCGCTTTAGCATCGTCTTCGGTAGCATACTCAAGATGATCGGCTGACAGCGCACCGTACTGTGCTGCGAGCGTGGCACCGCCAAGCGCAGAGAGCTGCTCGGCATGCAGTTTCACCGGCAAATCCAGTGCTTTGGCGGCATCAAACACCGCGCGGACCTGTTCAGGTGAAAATGCCAGATGTTCGCAGAAGGCATCGACCGCATCCGCCAGCCCCTCGGCCTTGACCTGCGGCAACAGGCTATTACAGATGATATCGATCCAGCCCTGCGGATGCTGTTTAAACTCCGGCGGAAAACCGTGGGCCGCCAGGCAGGTAGCGAGCACGTCAGCAGGCACCGTTTCTGCCAGCTCGCGGATGGCGCGCAGCAGGGTCAATTCACTGGTTTCATCGAGGCCGTAACCGGATTTGATCTCGACCGTGGTAACCCCTTCGGCCAGTAAACGATCGAGCCGCCAGCGCGCCGACGCCACCAGCTCAGCCTGCGTGGCCGCGCGCGTAGCACGCACCGTCGAGAGGATACCGCCACCCTGCGCGGCAATCTCGGCATAGCTGACGCCATTAAGGCGCTGTTCAAACTCCTGGCTGCGGTCGCCGCCAAATACCAGATGGGTATGGCAATCCACCAGCCCAGGCGTGATGATGCCGCCATCAAACTCATGCTGCTCACGTGGCGTAAAATCCGGTAACGCGCTGCGCGGACCTACCCAAATCAATTCACCGTTATCCACTGCCACGGCGCCGTCGGCAATCAGGTTATAGTGACCATCTCGCATCGTCACGATATCGGCCCCCAGCCACAGGCTGTCGATCTGCTTCGTTTCTGCCATCCCACACCCCTTCACGTCTGACGATTTACACTGCGCATTAAAGTATGTATATGTATATACAACTATCCACCCTTAAGGATCAACCATGGCCGTGTTTTTTGCCCCACGCGCGCTGCTGGCCGACGGCTGGCATGAAGACGTTATCATCACCACCGATGCCTCCGGGCAGATTACCGAACTCACGCCTAACAGCGCCTGCGGCAGTGCAACGCGCCTGGCGGGCCCGGTGATCCCGGCTATCGCTAACCTGCATTCACACGCCTTCCAGCGCGCCATGGCCGGGCTGGCAGAAGTGGCGGGCGACCCCCAGGACAGTTTCTGGACCTGGCGCGATCTGATGTATCGCATGGTGCAGCGCCTGTCACCCGAACAGGTGGGTGATATCGCCACGCACCTGTATATCGATATGCTGAAAGGCGGCTACAGCCAGGTGGCGGAGTTCCACTATTTGCATCACGATCCGCACGGGAAACCTTATGCCAATGATGCGATGCTCCAGCAACTGATCGCTGCAGCCGATACCGCCGGCATTGGTCAGACACTGCTGCCCGTGCTCTACAGTTACAGCGGCTTTGGTGCTCAGCCAGCCAGCGAAGGACAACGTCGCTTCATCCAGCAGACTGACGCCTATCTGCAACAGCAGCAACGCGTGGCACAGTGGAGCGCGCATAAGCCGCTACTTAATCATGGCATCTGTTTCCACTCGCTGCGCGCGGTGAGTGAAGCACAAATGCGTGATGTGCTCGCCGCCAGCCACGCAGAGGTGCCGGTGCATATTCACGTCGCAGAGCAGGAAAAAGAGGTCAATGACAGCCTGGCCTGGAGCGGTGAGCGCCCCGTTGCCTGGCTCTACAATCGCTTTGAGGTGGATAAACGTTGGTGCCTGATCCATGCCACGCACCTTGATGACAGTGAGATTCAGCGCATGGCGGCCAGCGGTGCCATCGCCGGATTATGCCCCACAACCGAAGCCAACCTCGGTGACGGTATTTTCCCCGCGGTGGAATACATCGCACGCGGCGGACGTTGGGGCATTGGCTCCGACAGCCATGTCTCGCTCAGCGCGTTAGAAGAGCTGCGCTGGCTGGAGTATGGTCAGCGTCTGCGCGACCGTCGCCGCAATCGCATCACCCTGCCGCATCAACCTTCGGTGGGCGATCTGCTCTGGCAACAGGCGGCGCAAGGCGGTGCCCAGGCATGCGCTATTGCCACCGGCGAACTGGCGGTGGGCAAACGCGCCGACTGGCTGGTACTGGATAACGATGCCTTCCTCAGCAGCGTCAACTCCGCCTCCCTGCTCAACCGCTGGTTGTTTGGTGGCACGCAGCGTCAGATTCGCGATGTGTTTGTCGCCGGAAACCAGGTGATCAGCGAAGGCCATCATCCCGCCGAAGACGCCGCGGCGGCACGCTTCGCTTTAGCCATGAGTGCACTGCAATGAGAACGCATTTTGATTATGGCCAGCTGCCGGTGAGCCGCTGGCGCAATGGCGGGGGAGAAACCCGTGAAATCGTGAGCTTCCCGCCAGGTGACGCACAATTTGGCTGGCGCGCCAGCATCGCCACCATTGACGCCGATGGCCCCTTCTCCCCTTTCCCCGGTGTTGACCGGGTGATCACGCTGCTGCACGGTGACAGTGTGCTGCTGCGCAGCGAGCAGGTGCAGCAGCGTTTGCTGCCGCATCAGCCATGGGCATTTCCTGGTGAATGGGCGATTAAGGCGCAGATCAGCGGAAGCTGTCAGGATTTCAACATCATGACGCGCCGCGACAGTTGGCTTTCTCAGGTTGAGGTGGTTCAGCAACCTGTTACCAGCAGGCATGGCGTCGCCTGGGTGTTGAACGGAGAGTGGCAAACCACAGACGGGGAGAGACTGACGGTGGATCAGGGCATGTGGTGGCTGGATGAAGAGACGACGCTGGCTCCGCTCTCGACGGAAGCCAGCCTGCTGTTTGTGGCGCTTAACCGTGTCCTCTGAAACGACCGAGTAACTTATAACGCGAGCCTGGGTAGAGCAGGCGCGCGTAAGTCACGATTTTATTGTCGCTCCAGGTTTGACGGCGGATCAACAAGCAAGGTTCATGTTCATCCAGCGCCAGATGCTTACGCTGGCGCAAATCCGGCAGCACCGCCTCGACAATATGCTCACCGGCGGTTAACGGCGCGACACGCATCAGATAGGTGTAAGGCGTGAGTTGATGGTAATCCTGGCTAAGGTAATCCGGTGCCACCAGCGGGTTAACCAGACGATCTTCCAGCTGAACCGGCAGCTCGTTTTCATAATGGACGATCAGCGAATGGTAAAGCGTTTGCCCGGTCGATAAGCCCAGCACCGCCGCCTGTTCAGGATCGGCCTTCATCTGACCGATGGATAAAATTTTGCAACTGTGACGATGGCCGCGCTGAGCAATTTCATCCGCAATATTGTGCACTTCCAGCATCGCGGTGTAGCCCTTCATCTCGGCGACGAAGGTGCCCACGCCCTGCATACGCACCAGAAACCCTTCACTGGTCAGTTCACGCAGCGCACGGTTGATGGTCATACGGCTGACGCCCAACTCATTGACCAGCTCGCTTTCGGATGGCACGCGCTGGTTGGCTTTCCAGTGGCCTTCACGGATCTGGCTGACGATCGCCTGTTTCACGCGTTGATAAATCGGTGCTGGCTCATCGCCCATCGCTGCGGCCAGCTGTGCTATTGCCGTTTGCTCCGCCATATCCTGTTCCTTTTCCGAATAATGCCCAAAGTTTACTGTCTCAGCACGTAAATGTATATACATCTAATCGTGCAGACAGCACGCCAACAGTGCAGCCCTCTCCCCTTTTCAGTGCAATGCGTTACCGGCTTAGCCAGCGGATGCGCATTGCGGCGCATTTCACAGAATCAGATCAATCTGGCATAGCGCTTGCTACTTGTATAGACAAGATTAGACACTTATGCTTCACTCACAGCATTCCATGGTCGTCCGGGCGATTTTATCGCGGTAGCAAAGCGACCGGACAGTGCCAGATCACTTGTATAGACAGGAGTAGACTATGTCAGGTTCGGTTCAGGAAATTCGCCTCGTTCCCGGTGAAGTGGACCTCGCCACCTTGCGAACCATTTATCAAAGCAAGGTGACGCTCACGTTAGCCGATGAGGCACGTGCGGCCATCTATCGCGCCAACGAAACCGTTGATGCCATCGTCGCATCGGGCAAAGTGGTGTATGGCATTAATACCGGCTTTGGCAAACTGGCACAGACGCAGATCCCCTCTGAGCGTCTGGCCGAACTGCAACGTAATCTGGTGTTATCCCACAGTGTCGGCCTGGGCGAATTACTGCCGGATAACGTGGCGCGTCTGGTGGTGGCCACCAAAATCATCAGCCTGGCGCGCGGCCATTCCGGCGTGCGTATCGAACTGATCGAGACGTTACTGGCGCTGTTCAATGCGGGCGTCATGCCTTGCATCCCAGAGAAAGGATCGGTCGGCGCATCGGGCGATTTAGCTCCGCTGGCCCACTTGTCACTGATGCTGCTGGGTGAAGGCCAGGTGCGTGTTGAGGGCAAACTGATCCCTGCGACAGAAGGTCTGGCGCGTGTCGGCCTGCAACCGATTGTGCTCGGACCCAAAGAGGGTCTGGCACTGCTTAACGGCACCCAGGTTTCCAACGCCCTGGCACTGCGCGGTCTGTTCGAAGCCGAAAACCTGTTTGCCGCAGGATTGATGGCAGGTGCACTCTCGCTGGAAGCCATCAAAGGCTCGGTGAAACCTTATGATGCGCGCATCCATCAGGCTCGCGGTCAATCAGGGCAAATCGCCGTGGCCGCTGCAGTCTCAACCCTGCTGGAAGGCAGCGAAATCCTCAGCTCGCATACCAATTGTGGGCGCGTACAAGACCCCTACTCTATTCGCTGCGTCCCTCAAGTGATGGGAGCCTGCCTGGATAACCTCAGCCACGCAGCACGCGTATTACAGATTGAAGCTAACGCCGCATCGGATAACCCGTTGGTGTTCAGTGACAGCGGCGATGTTATTTCTGGCGGCAACTTCCACGCAGAGCCAGTGGCCTTCGCCGCCGACATTATCGCGCTGGCGATTGCCGAAATCGGTGCCATCTCCGAGCGTCGGATGGCACTGCTGCTGGATACCGGTCTTTCAGGCTTGCCGCCATTCCTGGTGCGTGATGGCGGTGTCAACTCCGGCTTTATGATTGCACAGGTGACTGCGGCCGCACTGGCCTCGGAAAACAAATCCCTGGCGCATCCCGGCAGCGTTGACAGCCTGCCGACCTCTGCTAACCAGGAAGATCACGTCTCGATGGCGACTTATGCCGCTCGCCGCCTCGGCGATATGTGCTTCAACACTGCCGCCGTGGTGGGGATTGAAGCGATGGCTGCAGCACAGGGCATTGATTTCCACCGTCCGCTGCAAAGCTCTGCTGCGCTAGAGCAGGAGATGAGCCGAATTCGTGAAAACGTGGCCTTCCTCGATCACGACCGTTTAATGGCGCCGGATATCGAATCCATGCGCTTGTGGGCCAGCAGCCATGCCTGGCCTGAATCCCTTACTGCGCTGCTGCCAAGCCAGCGTTCTACTACCCATTAAGGAACCGATGATGAGCGAAACTTTGTCTCAGGCTGTAGCCCGTGAAATCCGTGCGCCGCGCGGTAATGAACTGCATTGTGCTAACTGGTTGATTGAAGCGGCTTACCGCATGATCCAGAACAACCTCGATCCTGATGTGGCAGAACGCCCGGAAGATCTGGTGGTGTACGGCGGTATCGGTAAAGCAGCCCGTAACTGGGAGTGCTTTGAGCAGATTTTGCGTTCGCTGAGCGCCCTACAGCCGGAAGAAACGTTATTGATCCAGTCCGGCAAACCGGTGGGCGTGTTCCGCACTCATGCGGATGCGCCGCGTGTGCTGCTGGCGAACTCCAACCTGGTGCCACACTGGGCCACCTGGGATCATTTCCACGAGTTGGATAAAGCCGGATTGATGATGTACGGCCAGATGACCGCAGGTTCATGGATCTACATCGGTGCGCAGGGCATTGTGCAGGGCACCTTTGAAACCTTCGCCGAAGCCGGTCGTCAGCACTACGACAGCGATCTGCGTGGCCGCTGGATCCTCACTGCCGGTTTGGGTGGCATGGGCGGCGCACAACCGCTGGCAGGCGTGCTGGCCGGTGCCAGCGTGTTGGCGATTGAGTGCCAGGAATCACGCATCGATTTCCGTCTGCGTACCCGTTACGTGGATCACAAAGCCTACACGCTGGACGAAGCGCTGGATCTGATTGAAAAAGCCACCAAAGCCAAACAGGCGATCTCCGTCGGCCTGTTAGGTAATGCCGCCGAGATCGTACCGGAACTGGTCAAACGCGCTAAAGCGGGTGGCATGAAGCCTGATATCGTGACGGACCAGACCTCTGCACACGATCCGATCAACGGATATCTGCCGATCGGTTGGGATATTGAGCGCTGGCAGGCCGAGCGCGCCAGCAACCCGAAAGCGGTGGAACAAGCGGCACGCGCCTCAATGGCCGTGCACGTGCAGGCGATGCTGGATTTCCACCACATGGGCGTGCCCACCGTGGATTATGGCAATAACATTCGTCAGGTGGCGCTGGATGAGGGTGTGAAAAACGCCTTCGATTTCCCAGGCTTTGTCCCGGCCTATATTCGTCCGCTGTTCTGCGAAGGCAAAGGCCCGTTCCGTTGGGTAGCGTTGTCAGGTGACCCGGAAGATATTTACAAAACCGATGCCAAGCTGAAAGAGCTGTTCCCGGACCATAAGAACCTGCACCGCTGGCTCGACATGGCGCAGGAGCGCATCGCCTTCCAGGGCTTGCCAGCGCGCATTTGCTGGTTGGGCCTCGGCGAGCGCCATAAAGCCGCGCTGGCGTTTAACGAAATGGTACGCAATGGCGAGCTGAAAGCCCCTATCGTGATTGGTCGTGACCATCTGGATTGCGGTTCGGTGGCCTCACCTAACCGTGAAACCGAAGCGATGAAGGATGGCTCTGATGCCGTGTCCGACTGGCCGCTGCTCAATGCCCTGCTGAACACCGCAGGCGGCGCGACCTGGGTGAGCCTGCACCACGGCGGTGGCGTAGGAATGGGCTTCTCGCAGCACTCTGGCGTGGTGATTGTCTGCGACGGCACCGCCGAAGCCGATGCGCGCCTGAGCCGTGTGCTGTGGAACGACCCGGCAACGGGCGTAATGCGCCATGCGGATGCTGGCTACGAGCTGGCACAGAGCTGTGCGAAAAAACATGATTTGAATTTGCCAATGCAGAAATAGATCTAACGGTGCGCAGCAATGCGCACCCTGACCTGATAACCGTCGCGGCGCGATTTATCGCATCGCGACGGTTAAAATCACTCTGCGACTCATCGTATATTCCATTCCGCTATACCCTATAGCCAAATTATTCCGTTCCGCGATAGACGCCACCCTGCGCTTACCACTACAGTGAACACATCACCTCGTGTCAGAGAAATCGCAGCACATGCTGCTGATGGAGAGCCTAATTTTATGAGCCTGCCTGCCGTCCTGCTGGAAAACGCCCTTAACTGGCGTCGTCAGTTACACCAACATCCTGAACTGGGTTACCAGGAGCAACACACCAGTGAGTTGGTGGCAAAGGTGCTTGCAGAGGCAGGGTTACAGGTGTTTCGTGGGCTGGCAGGAACCGGTGTTATCGGCACGTTGGAAAATGGTCCGGGGCCGGTTATTGGCCTGCGTGCCGACATGGATGCGCTACCGATCACCGAGAAAGGTGCACCCGCGTGGAAATCCACCCGTCCCGGCGTGATGCATGCCTGCGGCCACGATGGTCATACCGCGATTCTGCTGGCGGCCGCCTGCCAGCTGGCCACGACACGTAATTTCAAAGGCACGGTGCACTTCCTGTTCCAGCCCGCTGAAGAGAACCTTGGCGGTGCACGCAAAATGGTGGAAGAAGGCTTGTTTACCCGCTTCCCCATGGATGCAGTCTATGCGATGCATAACTGGCCTGGTTTACCGGTGGGTTCGCTGGCGGTAAATCCAGGGGCGATGATGGCCTCGCTCGATTCGTTTGAAATCACGCTCAATGGCAAAAGCTGCCATGCGGCCATGCCGGAAAGCGGAGCCGACCCGATGGTGGTGGCGGCGGAACTGATTCTGGCGTTACAAACCATCCCTTCACGCCGTCTGTCCCCACTGGCCTCTGCGGTGGTCAGCGTGACGCAAATCCACGGCGGTGAAGCGATTAACGTCATTCCAGAGCAGATTGTCTTGCGAGGCACGGTACGATGTTTGCAGACCGACGTGCGCGATCGCGTGCGCGGTCTGATTGAAGATTTCGTCACCACGCTGCCACGCCCGTTTGGCGTCAGCGGTGAGATTCACTGGTATCCTGGTTATCCCGTCACGGCCAACCATGCCGTACCCGCTGAGCAAGTGCGCGATGTCGCTAACCGCGTGTTGGGGGAATCGCAGGTGCACTGGCAGGTTAACCCGTCCATGGCTTCGGAAGATTTCGCCTGTATGCTGGAACATTGCCCCGGCGCTTATTTCTGGTTAGGTGCCGATGGCGCAACGCCTTCTGCCCCGTTGCATAATGCCCATTACGATTTTAATGACGAGCTGCTGCCGATTGGGATCACCTTCTGGCAGCAGTTGGTGGAAAGTGTGTTGGTGAAAGATTGATCACGGCATAGTTTGGTGGCGGCGCGATTTATCGCGCTCCATTAGCGCTAATGTCGCACGCGGTTGCGCAATAAATTGCGCCGCTACAGTTCGGAATAGCCGGCCATATTCGGCGTTGTGTTATATCCGCTAAATCCCAGCCTGCTGCAATCGCGTTTCTGCTTCATTCAAATTGGCAGCTTCGCCTGTCGCCACTAAACAGCATGCCAGCTGTAAACGCAGCGCCTGTGGCACCGCGCGCTCACCGGCCAACACCTGTTTAATCCACTCAGCCGTATCCTGCGCATTTTTGCTTTCCGGCAGTGCGACGCTGGTTTCCGGCTGGCGCTCAATCCACACTTCAGCCTCTGTGCCCGCGCCCGCGATGTAACTGATCGCCGGACAGCGCTGCGGATTGGCGTACACCTCGCCTTCGGTGCCGTTAAGCAAAATGGCGGGCGCATCAATATCCTGGAAGAACTTGCCCACACGCGGCACATATTCCGGGTGTGAAACACTCGACAAACGCAGCGCTGCGCGTTCAGCGAACGGCGTCGCCAGCTTCGCCAACGTATGGGCACTGTTGCGTACGCCCATGCGCCAGCGCAGTGAAAGCTGTTTCGCCATCGGCGCACAGAGATGATCAATAGTGATAAAGGCCAGTTCACCGCTATCGAGTTTGGCCTGCGCCTGCTGCGCGTTAATGACCGGGGCAATATCCAGCGCGGCCAGCACCGCTTCGGTGGTGATGCGGGTAGGATCATCACTGACACCGTGCAGTAACACCGGGAAACCGAGCTTGTTGAGCAGCAATGCCAGCAGCGGCGTCAAATTACCCTGACGACGGGCGCCATTGTAGCTGGGGATGACAATGGGCATCGGGCGATGGGCCGGAGGTTGCAGCTTCATCATCTGTTGCTGCATCGCGTGGTAGAAACCGCGCATCTCCTCTTCACCTTCTCCTTTGATGCGCAGCGCGATCAGCACACCGCCTAACTCCAGTTCAGGCACTTCGCCAGCCAGCATGGCGCTATACAGCGCCACCGCCGTGTCGAAATCGATATCGCGCGCATGGTTCTTACCGCGCCCAATCTCTTTGATAATTTTGTTCAGTTCCATCAAGGCATTCCCGCTTCCAGGGCGCGCCGATACCCGGCTGCCAACATTAATATTCAGGTTTTCTTACGGCGTTTCGCAGGCTTCTTCTCTGCTTCCGGCACGGCCGGTTGTTCAATCGGAAACACCGGCAAGGCGGCCAGCAGTCGGCTACCGTAGCCTTTGCTCAGCAGGCGTCGATCGTAAATCACGATCTCGCCAAAGCAGTTGTGGCTGCGAATCAAACGCCCCACCTGCTGAATCAAGGTAAACGAGGCGCTGGGCAAACTCTGCACCTCGAACGGGTAGCGCTTGAGGCTCTTCAACCACTCCCCTTCGGTCAAAATTACCGGACTGTCCACCGGGGGAAAAGCAATTTTGTGGATATGCACCTGCGACAGCAGATCGCCTTTCAAATCGAGACCTTCCGCAAAGGATTGCAGCCCAACCAGAATACTGGTTTGCCCCGCCTCCACCCGCTGACGGTGTAACTCCACCAGCCGCGAACGAGGCTGGTCCCCCTGCACCAGCATCGACAAACGCAATGAGGTGAGGTGGCTGACAAATTGCTGCATGGCACGGCCGCTGGCAAACAGCACCAATACCCCTTTGTGCTTCTCTTCCGCCATTTGCTGCAGGAAGAAGCGCGCCATCTCAGCGATATGTTCCGCTTCCGTCGCCATCAAGGGTTCATACTGCATTTGCGGAATCACCAGCTTGCCCTGGTCAATGTGATTGAAGGGGGAATCCAGCGCGACAAAACGATCGCCCGCCTTTTCACTCAGGCCCGACATCTCCTGCAAGCGGTTAAAGCTGTTGAGCGAGCGCAGGGTCGCCGAGGTTACCACCACGTGCGGGATCTTGCGCCACAGCAGTTTCTCCAGCTGATCGCTGACGCGGATGCCCGCGCAGTGGAACAGGAGATGCGCCTGACCATCACGGATTTCACGTGTAATCCACTTCGACACTGGTGCATTGGAGGCTTTTTCCATGGCGGCCAGTCGCCACAGTTTGCTGATCGATTCAAACCAACCAAAATGGCGATTGAGCTG
This sequence comes from Pantoea sp. CFCC18177, assembly GCF_059412425.1. Lineage (NCBI taxonomy): Bacteria > Pseudomonadati > Pseudomonadota > Gammaproteobacteria > Enterobacterales > Erwiniaceae > Pantoea > Pantoea sp. CFCC18177. The sequence goes on along the minus strand of NZ_JBNBPL010000025.1, from coordinate 73,299 downwards.
AATAATGGCTTTATGCAGACGCATAATGTCTGCACTGCCGGTTTGATCGCCCAACTCATTGAGCAAACCTTCACTCAGCCCGCGCAAGGCATCGCTCAACTTAAACAGCCGTGCGCACATCGTCATCAGTTCTTCAGGCAGTTCACCCAGCACAAAACGGAATTCACCCGCTTGGTTATTTGACGGCAACAAAGGATTAAGTGCCGCGCACAGCACTTGCAGTAACTCGCGCATCTCATCGCAATGGCCTTTCAACCGCTCTGGATTGGTGAGCGGTGGCGGTGATTTGGGGCGGAACTGCGCCATGATGGTTTCCACCAGGCGCACAAACAGATCGAGCTGCAAACTGCTCCAACCCGGCGTAATTTCGGCACTCATCTCCAGCGCATCACGCGCCACTTCCGGCAGATGATGCCCTTCGTCCAGCACCAGCATCAGATGTTTTGCCGGGGGCAGCACCGACTCATTCTCCATCGCCGCCATCACTAACGCATGGTTGGCGACCACCACATCTGCCTGCTCAATCTCTCGACGTGCGACAAAAAATGGGCATTCACGATACCAGCGGCAGTGATGTCCAAGGCAATTGGCTTTATCGGTTGAAAGGCGCTGCCACAGGCTGTCTTCAATCGAGACATCGGAGTGATCGCGCAAGCCATCCCATTTGTAACGGCTGAGATCTTTCTCCAGCCGGGCGCAGAACTTCTGCTCCTCTTTGGAACCGGTCACCGCCTCTTCATCCAGATAGAGCAGCAGATCGCCTTGCTGGTCTTCGGTCGCCGCCAGTGCCGCCAGATTGCGCGGACAGACATAACGACCGCGACCAAAAGCGGCGGTAAAGGTGAGGTCGGGAATGATTTTTTTCAGCAGTGGCAGATCCTTGCTGAAAATTTGATCCTGCAGCGCCACGTTGGCAGTGCTGATCACTAAACGCTTCTCCTCGGCGCGGCTCACCGCAATACCGGGGATCAGATACGACAAGGTTTTACCCACGCCGGTGGGGGCTTCGATCGCCAGATGGCGGCCTTCATCACCGGCCAGACTTTTCGCCACTTCGGCGATCATCTGGCGCTGCGGCGCGCGCGGGATAAAGTCAGGAACCTGCTGCTGCAGCGCCTTGTACCATTGCGCAATTTGGCTTTTTATCGCTGCTGTCAGGGCCATGTTGAATACTTTTTGCTGAATTGGCCTGTATTTTTACACAGTATCGCCGCAGCGTCAGCTTTCACTGCTATTTTTTCGCGCGGGATTCAGAATTTCACGCATCGCGCGGATCAGGGTTTCGCGTGAGCGTCCACGGCGGAAGGCGAACGAAAACGGCGCGCGGAAATGGAAGTGTTCTGGCAGCAAGCGGCACAATTTGCCCTGCAGTTGCCAGCTGCTGGCATAGTGTTCGGGCAGGTAACCGATAAAACGCCCGGAAAGAATCAGCGTCAACTGCGCTTCAATACTCTCAACCGAAGCATTGCTCTGACGAAAACCGCGTTTGTTGAGTTCTTGCTGATTCCAGTAACGCCGCGTCACCATGCCCGTTTGCTGCACGGTGCGCATATCCGTCTCGCCCTGCGCCAGAGGATGCTCAGGGCTGCAATAGAGCCAGTGCTGCTCTTCATACAGTGGAATGGTCACCAGATTGCTGGCACGCAGCGGAAAGTGACCAATGGCTAAATCGAGCCGATCTTCCAAGAGCTGCTGTTGCAGTTCATTGGGATCGCGCACACTGAGGTTGAAAAAGACCGCTGGAAAACGCTGATTAAAACGGGCAATTGCGGCTGGCAGATCCAGCATACTGTCCGTCACCGTCGCATCGACCACGCCAAGGGAGAAGGTTCCGCCCTGTTCACTTTTCAGGGTTTCGACCTGCTCCTGCCAACCCGCCAGCGTCGCCAGCATCTCCTGGCTGTAGCGGTAAAATTGCTCGCCCTTGGTGGTTAACGTGAATCCGCCGCGCCCGCGCTGGCACAGAATAAAACCCAGCTGCGTCTCCAGCTCACTCATATAGGCACTGATGGCGGGCGTGGTCATATTGAGCGCCTGTTGCGCTCGGGAATAGCCCTGATTTTCTACCACACTGGCAAACACCTGCAGCAGTTTAAGGTTGGGAAGCGTCTGCACCGATTTTCCTTCAGAGATTACTGGCTAAAGTTAAGTAATCTCTGAAGTGATTATCTGCTGTCAAGGATTTTTCCTGTACGCGCCACACGCCATGATGAGGTTCACTTAGCCGAAGGAGCCCAAGATGACCGATTTTCCTCAGCCGCAGGGCGGCAACGAGATGCCACGCTTTGCTGGACGCGGCACCATGATGCGTCTGCCCGCTGTCGAATCCCCTGCCAACCTGGATGTCGCCTTTGTCGGGATTCCGCTGGATATCGGGACCTCGCAACGCAGCGGCACGCGATACGGGCCGCGCGCCATTCGCGCCGATTCGGTGATGATTCGTCCTTATAACATGGCCACCTGGGCAGCCCCGTTTGATTCACTGCGCGTCGGTGACCTCGGCGACGTGCCGATCAACACCTATAGCCTGTTGAAGTCGGTCGATATCATCGAAAACTATTATACCGAACTGAATAACTGGCCGATTATTCCCCTGACGCTCGGTGGGGACCACACTCTGACCTTACCGATTCTGCGGGCGCTGGCGAAAAAGCATGGCCCGATGGGATTGATCCATGTTGATGCGCATACCGACACCAACGATGAGATGTTTGGCGAGAAGATTGCCCATGGCACCACCTTCCGTCGTGCGGTGGAGGAAGGTCTGCTCGACTGCCAGCGCGTGGTGCAGATTGGTCAGCGTGCACAGGGCTACGCTGCCGATGATTTCCAGTGGGGCGTCGATCAGGGCTTCCATCTGGTGCCCGCTGAACAGTGCTGGTATCGATCCATGGCACCACTGATGGCCGAGGTGCGGGCACGCATCGGGGATGGCCCGGTGTACCTCAGCTATGACATCGACAGCTTCGATCCCGCCTGGGCACCTGGCACCGGCACGCCAGAAGTGGGTGGATTGACCTCCATGCAAGGCCTCGAGATTGTGCGCGGCTGCCGTGGGCTCAACCTGGTGGGCGGCGATCTCGTCGAAGTGTCACCGCCGTACGATCTCAGCGGCATGACCTCGCAGCTGGCGGCCAATATCCTTTATGAGATGCTGTGCGTATTGCCCGGCGTCCGTTACACAGAGAAAAAGTCATGACACAACAGAATTTGGTGTTTCCAGCGCGCGTCTTGCGCGGCGCGGGTGTAATCAATCAGCTGGGCGAGATTTGCGCCGGACTGGGTCAACGCGCCCTGCTGATTGGCGGCCATCAGGCATTGCAAGCGGTGGAAGCGCAGGTGCGCGCGCAACTGCTGGCAGCGAATGTCACGCTGCTGGCGCAGGAATGGTTTGGCGGCGAAACCTCGATTAATCAGATCAATCGCCTGGCAGCCATCGCCACGGAACTGCAAGCGGATATAATCATCGGCGTCGGCGGCGGTAAATCGCTGGATACGGTGAAAGCGGTCGGCGCGCAGCTTGGCTTGCCATTTATTACCGTGCCAACCATCGCCGCCACCTGTTCGGCGGTAACGCCATTAAGCATTCGCTATGATGATAACGGCAATTTCTTCGATATCTTCCCGCTGCCACAGGCGCCAGCGGCGGTGATCATTGATAGCGAACTGCTGGCAAAAGCGCCGCCACGCTGGCTGGCCGCGGGGTTGGGCGACACGCTGGCAAAGTGGTACGAGTTCCGTGCCGTTAGTGCGCGTCATCCGGCGCGTGAAGGCAATGCGCTCTCTTCACTGGCACACAGCCAGATTTGCTATGACGTTATCGCCGAGCACGGTCCGGCTGCCTATGCCGCCGTACTGCGCGGTGAAAGCAGTGCATCTCTGGATCAGGTACTGGACGCCATCTTTACCTGGGCAGGATTGACCTCGCTGATGAGCAACGGCGCCCACGCTGCTGCATCCCATGCGATTTACGAAGGGTTCACCTTCTGCGATAAAACCCGTGAATTTGGTCATGGCCTGCTGGTGGGTTTCGGCAACCTGTGCCTGCTGGCGCTGGAAGATCGCAGTGACGAAGAGGTGCTGGATGAGATGCGCCTGGCACGTGACTGCGGTGTGCCGCTGACATTGCGCGAGATCGCACAGCTGGATGACGCTGAACTGGCGTTGATCGTGCGTGAATCGGTGCATGCGCCGGATATGGAGAATATGGCGCAAGCGGTAACCGAAGCGCGCCTGCTGGCAGCGATGCAGCGAATTGAAGGGTTAGCTGCGCGGGTTTAGCATGGTGCGCTCGGGTGCCCTCACCCTAACCCTCTCCCACAGGGAGAGGGGACCGATCGCACAGCAATTCAACCGCATAGCTCGAACAACTCCCTCGCCCGCTTGCGGGAGAGGGTTGGGGTGAGGGAAGCCGATCAACCCGCAGCCAATAACGCCACCACTTCCCGCACATCCGCCACGTCGTCCAGATCCAGACAAAGGATCTCCAACTGCTCAACCTGCTCCTGCGGCAACACACGCCCCGCTAAGCTACGGTATTTCGCCAGCAACGCTTCAAGACTCAGCGGATTGGCCGGTGCGCCAGAGGCAACAGCAACATGATGCTGCCACTGCTCCCCGTGCTGGGTTTCAATGCGCACCCAGGGTTCATCATCACGCCCCTGCTGTTCATCAATCTCCAACACGATACGCGTCATGAATTCGGCCACCTGAGGGTGCAGGCGCTTCGCATCATCGTAACTCCCCAGTTCGGCAGAACCATACAGCGCACGTGCCGCCAGTGCATACGGCAAGCTCATCTGCGCACTGGCCAGGCTTTCCAGCTCACGCCCGCCACACATATCGAGCAGGAACGGATTAAGCCCCACCACAATGCGTTCGATATGTTCGACACGCACCTGATGCTGAGACAACAAGATGCCTAACGCATCAATCGCCGCATGGGTGCCGCGACAGGACGCATAAGGCTTGATCGAACAGCGTGCGAGTTTCCACACGCTGCCGAGTTCGGCAGTTAACGCGGCGGGCTGCTGGGTTTCTGGCGCCAGGGTTTGTAAAAATCCGCCCCATTTCGCCTCAAATACCGCTGATGGCCCATTGATGCCGCGCTGTGCCAGCAACGCAGCCTGTACGCCGCCTTCTGCCGCACGCGCGGCATGCAATTTTTTGGTGTGTGAACCGTCGTGGATAAAGCCCCACAGACCGCCGCTAAAACTGGCGGCAATACCCAGTGCAGAGGCGCACTGCTGACGATCCAGCTGTAAAAGGCTGCACACGGCAGCCGCCGCACCAAACACACCACAGCTGGCCGTTGAGTGCCAGCCTGCGCCATTGTGCGCAGAGTAGCCCCCACAGGCTTCCAGTACCCGACGTCCCACATCATAGCCAATCACCATCGCGACGATCAGCGACCGGCCTTCCACCGGATGTGTAGCGAGCGGCAGTGCCGCCAGCAACGCGGGCAACACCACCGCACCTGAGTGATCGCAGCCGCCAGTGTCATCCAGCTCATACATGTGCGCCGCCACGCCGTTTAGCCAGGCAGCCTGACGCGGTGAAAACTGTGCATCACTGCCCCAGACCACCGACTGCGCCTTGCCGCCCTCTTCAGAGACTAACGCCAGGCAGTCACGCCAGATGGCACTGTCCGTGCCCGCCAGCGACGCACCAAAGGTATCGAGCAGGTGACGCTTCGCTTGCTCAACCAGTGAGGATGGCAGTTGCTCAAACTCGGTGGTGGCGATAAACGCGGCCAGTTGTTCAAGCGTTGAAGCCATGGGCACCTCCAGTAATGCGAGTGAAGACTTCCGCAGGATGCGAGATATCGTTCCCTGGCTGGGATTGCCAGTGTGCAGCCACCTGCTCCGCCGTGGCGATCCACACGTTGTGCTGCTGTAGAGTATCGATCAATTCACGCAGCAAGCTGATGCGTCCAGCGGTACCCATAATCTCCGGATGCAGGCGCAGCAGATAACACAGGCCAAAGCGGTGGAAGCCGTGGAAATCTTGCGTCATATTCGCCAGCGTCTCAGCATAGGGCGCAATACGCGATTGCCCCGGTGGAATCGCCGGGCTGAGGTTGAAAGCAAAGTAAGGTTCGTCTTCCAGCGTATAGTGCATCGGCAATTCGACTAAGCGAGTGCCGGGATGAAAGTACGGCAGATCGTCGCCACGCCAGCTGGATGACCAGCGAATCCCCTGCGCCACCAGCGCTTCTGCCAGCCCCGGTTTCCACTGCCCGGCTGGAGTGCGAAAACCTAAAATCGGTTTGCCGGTCAGTTGTGCCAGTTTGTCGCAGCCGCGCGTCACGCTCTCGATCTGCTGCGTTAACGTCAGCTGCGAGAAATCTTCATGACTATCACCGCTACAGGCAATTTCATGGCCTTCCGCCACGATCCGTTGCAGCAGTTCCGGTTGCTCCTCGGCGACAATCGCGGGCAGACACCAGCTGGCTTTCAGCTGCTTTTCCGCCAGCAGCGCCAGCAAGCGATCGACGCCGCGCAGCGTGCCATAGCGCCACACTGACAGGGTTTTATCGCGCCCGGCAACAGCCGGTGCCTGCGTGAGAATGCCGTGGATATCATTGAAATCGATAGTCAGAACAGCAGCCGACTGGAAGCCCAGCGGCCAGCAAGAAGATTCAGTCATGCTGTTGCTCCTGCAAATACCACTGCGCCACCGCGTCACAGCGCGCAAACCACACGTCATCACGGGCGGTCATATGTTCAAACAGTTGTTCCAGCAGCAGGATACGCCCCGGCTGACCGGATATTTTCGGATGGAACAGCGTGGTCAGGCACAAGCCTTCATCCATCGCGCCGTCGAACTCACGCTGCCAGTTATCGCGCGTTTGGGCATAGCTGGCGATGCGATCGCCACCTTTCGGGAAATCAGGCTGACGGGTATAGGCCAGCGAGGCGTAGTCATCCATCTCCCACTTGCCGGGGATCTCAACCAACGGCGTATGGCCCGCAACGGGCATCGCATAGGGACGATCATCACCGCGCATGCTACTGGAGTAGATCACCCCCGCTTCACGCAAAATTTGTGGCGTTTCCGCATGCCAGTCACCTGAGGGAGTACGAAAACCACAGGCGGTAATTCCCAGATGCTGTTTAAAAATCTCGGCAGATTTCGCCATCACCGCCCGCTGCTCTTCCGGTGAAATAGCCCAAAAGGATTCATGACGGTAGCCGTGATAGGCCACTTCGTGGCCCTGTTCGATAATCGCCTGACACTGCTGCGGCCACTGCTCCACCACCCATGCTGGCACAAAGAAGGTGGCGGGCAGATTGAAGGCGCGCAGCAGGTCGAGCAGACGCCCGAGCGCGCGGTATGGCCCGTAAGCCCCAAAAGTAAAATACTCTGGCGTTGACCACAGGCTGCCATTCAACATGGCATCGCCGGTGGGACCATCAAGGTCAAACGCCAGCGCCATACAGCCGCGTTTACCTTGCGGCCAGCGCACTGCGCCCGGTTGTTGCATCTGCTTGCTCCTTTAGCCCTGATTAACCATCGCTTTATCGATACCGTTATCGCTTAAGCCCCATTTGCTGAGGATCTTCTGGTACGAACCATCGGCAATCATGGCGTCAATCGCGGCCTGAATCGCTGTGGTTAGCTCGGAGGCATCTTTGCCCATCGCCATGCCGGTGTACTGGAAGGAGAAGGCTTTATCCAGTGGCTTAAAGGTGCCTTTTTCCAGATTCATGATGTACGGCAGGGTTTCGCTGCCCTGTACTGCGCCATCCAGACGACCCTGACGCAGCTGAGTACGCGCATCTGCCGTGCCTTCTGCGCCCACCACCACGATCGCCGGTTTACCTGCGGCTTCACAGTGTGCTTTCGACCAGTTGGCAATCTCTTGCGGGAAAGTGGTGCGACGGCTGGTGCCGACTTTCTTACCGCACAGATCCATCGCGCTGTTGATCTCAGTATGAGAACTCAAGGTGTAGAACTGCGGGCCGGTTTTGAAGTAGTCGATGAAGTTGACCACTTTCTGACGCTCTTTGGTGTCAGTCATACCTGACATCACCAGATCAACGCGTTTGGTGACCACGGCGTTAACCATCTGCTCAAAAGCGATCTCTTGCCAGTTGATCTTTACGCCCAGCTTTTCACCAATCGCCTGGCCGAGATCGTAATCGACACCGGTGAGCTGATTGGTTGCCGGATCTTTAAAGTCCATTGGCGGGTAGTTCGGCATAATCGCGACCGTTAGCCCTTTCTCTTTGATTGCCGCAGGTACAGCGATATCTGCCCAGGCAGAAGATTGCAGCAACACAGCAGCACTGATGGCACTCAATAACAGCTTTTTCATGTTTTTCACCCCGGTCACATTAAAGAAGAATCGCGTTTATAAAGTTTTTCATCCGTGGGTTCTGCGGGTTCAGCAGAATGTCTTCTGGTGCGCCCTGCTCGATAATTCGTCCCTCATCCATAAACACCACCTGATTAGCCACCTCACGGGCAAAGCCCATTTCATGCGTGACCACCAGCATGGTGGTGCCCTCTTTTGCCAGCTGACGCATCACCGCCAGCACTTCACCGACCATTTCCGGATCCAGCGCTGAGGTGGGTTCGTCGAACAGCATCAGTTTCGGTTTCATTGCCAGTGCGCGGGCAATCGCCACCCGCTGCTGCTGCCCACCGGATAACGATTGCGGATAGTCATGCGCCTTGTGCGCCAGACCCACCCGATCCAGCAGTGCCATGGCTTCTTCACTGGCTTCACGTTTCGGACGCAGCAGCACACGGCAGGGGCCTTCGATGATGTTCTCCAGCGCGGTTTTGTGCGGGAACAAATTAAAGCGCTGGAACACCATGCCGGTTTGCAGGCGCTGGCGTGCAATCTGCTTGTCGCTCAGCGCATGTAACTTGTTGCCGGCAATGCGATAACCCGCCAGTTCGTTGTCAACCCAGATTCCGCCTTGATCGACCTTCTCCAACTGATTGATGCAGCGTAAAAAGGTGCTCTTACCCGATCCCGATGGGCCGAGGATGCACATCACCTCGCCGTAATTGACCTCAAGGCTGACATCCTTCAAGGCGTGGAACTGGTCGAAATATTTGTTCACCTTGACGGCGCGCACGATGTTTCTCATGTCTCACTCCCAATTACTGACGCTGGCGATGGCCGCGTGAGAAGTAGCGTTCCAACTGGCTCTGACCAAATGACAGCACGGTCACCACAATCAGGTACCAGATGCCCGCCACGAACAGCAGCTCCATCACGCGCGCATTGGCGAAGTAGATGGTTTGCGTGTTGTAGAGCAGTTCCGAGTACTGGATCATGCTCGCCAGACTGGTGGTCTTGATCATGCTGATGAATTCGTTACCCACGGGCGGCAGTATCACGCACATCGCCTGTGGCAAAATAATGCGCTGCAGCGCTTGCAGACGTGGCATCCCGATGGCTTTTGCGGCTTCGTATTGCCCGGTATCCACCGACAGCAAACCGGCACGCACCACTTCCGAGGTGTACGCCCCTTGGTTGATACTCAGGCCCAGCAACGCCGCCAGAAACGGCGTCATGATGGTGACGGTTTGCACGCTGAACACGCCGGGAATACTGATAGTGGGAAACACCAGCGCGAGGTTGAACCACAGCAGCAGTTGCAGAATCAGCGGCGTGCCGCGGAAAATCCAGGCGTAGCCCACCGCGATGTAGTGCAGCACCGGGTTCGGCGACATATACATGATCGCGGTGATCACCCCGAACAACACGCCCAGCCCCATTGCCAGCACGGACATGATCAAGGTGTTAACCACACCGTTGAGGATGGCCTGCGCGGTAAAGAACTGGCCGACAAACGACCATTCGATATTGCCGTGTGCGAAGGCATTCACCAGCAGCGCCAGCAAGATCAGGATGACGACGGAGGCGGTGATACGGCCGTAGTAACGACGCGGCACCACCTGATAGCGGTCAAGATCGTAGTGCATCTGCTCGCGACTGTTATTCAGGCTGGGTTCTACCGGGGTGGATTGCGACATAGATGACTCCTCAGGCACGCGGGCCAGCGTAATCTTCGGTCCAGCGCTGCTGGTCCTTCATCAGGGTTTGCAGACGGGCCAGCTGCTCGCGCACACGTGCTGGTGCGGTGCCGCCGTAGCCACTGCGGGCCGCCAGCGCTGCTTCTAACGTCAACGCACTGCGCACATCCGGCGTTAAACGCGCATCCACCGCCTGCAACTGCGTATCACTCAGATCGGACAAGCCACAATTTTCCTGCTCGCACAGCTGCACCAGTTGACCGGTGATTTCATGCGCTTCACGGAACGGCACGCCGCGCATCGCCAGCCAGTCGGCCACCTCGGTCGCCAGCGTGAAGCCATCGGGTGCCTGATCGCGCATCACATCGGTGTTGAATTTCAACGTCGACATCATGCCCGCCATCGCTGGCAGTACCAGCATCAGCGTGTCTACGGCATCAATCACGTTGCGTTTGTCATCACTGAGATCGCGGTTGTAGGAGAGTGGCATGGCTTTCATGGTGGTGAGCAGCGCCATCAGGTTGCCGACCAAACGGCCTGAGCGACCACGTGTCAGCTCAGCAATATCGGGGTTTTTCTTCTGCGGCATGATTGAGCTACCGGTGGCGTAGCTGTCGTGCAACTCGACCCAGCGGAACTGGCGAGAGGCCCACATGCACACCTCTTCGCACAGACGCGACAGGTTGATGCCGATCATGCCGGTGACAAACAGGAATTCTGCGGCGTAATCGCGGCTGGCGACGGCATCAATCGAGTTCTCACAAGGTGCCAGGTAAGCGAGGTCGGCGGCCGCCTGTTCTGGCTGGCGCGCAATTGCCGATCCCGCCATCGCTGCGGCACCCAATGGGCAGCGTGCGCTACGGCGATCCCAGTCCTGCATACGTTCGATATCACGAGAGAACGATTGCGCATGCGCCAGCAGTTGATGGCCGAAAACGATAGGCTGGGCTTGCTGTAAATGGGTGAAGCCTGGTGCGACGCTCTCGGTGTGTTGCGCGGCTTGCTCAACTAGCGATTGTTGCAATGCCAGCAGCGCCGTGACCACCTTGCGACCGTTATCGCGTAGGTAGAGGCGTAAATCGTTAACGGTTTGATCGTTGCGTGAACGGCCAGCACGCAGTTTGCCGCCCAGTGGCCCTAAACGCTCGGTCAGTGCGCGTTCGATAAAGGTATGCACATCTTCATCCGCCGCGATGGGATGCAGGTTTCCCGCACGGTAATCCGCATCCAGCGCGTCTATCGCCGCCAGCATGGTGCTCAGTTCGTCGGCACTCAGCAGATCACCGCGTGCCAGTTCACGTGCATGTGCCCGGCAGCCCGCCAGATCGTAAGGTGCCAAGGCAAAGTAATAATCCGGGCTACGTGAGAGCGCGGTTAAACTGGCCGCTGGTGCCGCTTTAAAACGCGCGCCCCATAACAGTTCGGCATTATCAGACATGCTATTTCCCCTTACAGATAATCTTCAGCGATATGAAAAAGATATGGATATCTCAGCAGCGATAATAAAAACTTATTTTATTGCCAAGCTGGTAAATACGTCATATTTCAGGTTCACTGTACTTTCACCGCAATTATTCCGGAGTTGAATAGCAAAGATGGAAAGTAAAGTTTCCCAGTCAGGAAACAATGTGAATCATCGCGGCGATAATGCGGTTCTGGCACTGAGTAATATCGACTTAAAATTACTGCGGGTATTTAAGTGCGTGGTGGAAGCCGGTGGATTAACTGCAGCCAGTCACGAATTGAATATTGGTCTGGCGGCGATCAGCAAACAAGTTTCCGACCTGGAGATTCGCCTCGGCATGACGCTGTGCAGCCGTGGGCGCGAAGGTTTTGAGCTGACGCAGTACGGTATCAACGTCTATCAGGCCACGCTTGAACTGTTTGTCTCGCTGAATCTGTTCCGTGAGCGCCTGCACAACAGCCGTAATGAGTTGCTGGGTGATATCGCCATTTGTGTGGTGGATAACACGATCTCCGACCCGCAATCGCCGGTCACCGATGCGGTGCAGCAACTGCACCAGAATGCACCAAAAGTACAGATTCGATTACAGACCGCGCAATTAGATGATATTGAGCGCGGTATCAGTGAAGGGCGTTTTCATTGCGGCATCGCCCCTGTTTATGAAATGAAAAATGATTTTGATTACTTCCCACTTTATAAAGAATATTCAAAATTATATTGCTCCATGTCACATCCTTTATATTCTGGCTCTTGTGATAAAAAAGTATCAGTGGAAACATTACGTGAGCAGAAGATTATTAATCATTTATATGTCACCCCGCGTGATGACCGCCGCATCATTCCGTTGCAGGACAGCGGTGCTCAGGCCGTGCAGGTTGAATCTGTCGCGATGCTGATTTTAACCGGTCACTTTATTGGTTATTTGCCGGAGCATTATGCCGCGCCCTTTATTGCACGCGGTCAGCTCTGTGAGTTGGGTGATGAATCAGTGCGGCGTGAAAATCCCTTCTGCCTGCTGATTAAGAAAGGCCGGAAAATTAATCCGATTATCCGGCTGTTTATGCAGGCATTGGGGCTGGGTGAGGCAGCTGGCGCGCACTGAGATGGTGCAGATCACTGCGGTCTGACCCTCTCAACCCGTTATTTGACCCACTTATACATCACCGTCGTTGCATCCAGAGCCCCTTCGGTCGACTCCGCATAATAGGGAATCGATCCCGCGATTTGCCATGCCATCGATAAATAGAGATCGGTTGCCACGTCGCCGCTGCGCGTATCCAGTACCAGCAGCGTTTTACCCTGCCCTGTGGCCAACTGCTCGGCGTGCTGCATCAAGCGACGGGCAATCCCCTGGCGCCGGGCATCAGGGTGCACCAGCAGTTTGCTGATCTCCGCACGGTGGCGTCCATTCGGCATCGCACTGAATCCCACCATCACCGTTGCCACGATCACGCCCTGCTGCCAGGCCACCAGCAGTTGATTATCGCCGCTGGCCAGGCTGAAGATCTTATCCTGCCAAAAGCGCTCCATCGCACCACGATCGGCTGCATCAATAAATCCCACGCTGGCGCCGTCTGCCACGCACCCTTGCAACACATCGGTTAACGCCGCCAACAGAGGTTGGGCTTGCGTCGCGCTTAATTGTTCGATCTCAATCATGGCTTACACACCACCAAAAGGTAACGCGCGCCCCCTTCAGGATGCGCTTCAAAGGAGGATTTCCCCGTGAGATGGAAGCGCAGGCAGTCACCCGCCTGTAAAGTCCAACGCTGTTCATCCATGGTGAACGTCAACTCGCCAGATTGCAGCCAGATGTGTTGTTCCAGTCCCTGCACCGGGGGCGCGTTGTACTCAATACGCGCACCGGGCTGTAGCACGCACTCCACCACTTCGGCTTTGAACTGGCTGGCAGGTGGCGACACGCTGCGACGCTGATAGCCGCTGGCTTCATCGTGCCAGACCGTCTGGTCGCTGGCTTTCAACAGCAGCGCCGACTCTTCTTCCACTTCACTCAGCAAACGCGACATGGTTAAGCCGTAAGCCACACACAGTCGGTTAAGCAAAGCGGCTGTCGGGCTGGTTTCGGCGCGTTCAATGCGCGACAATGAGGCACGACTGATGCCTGTCGCCATTGCCAACTCGTCTAACGACCAGCCACGTTGTACCCGCAACTCGGCCAGTCGGGCGGCCAGTCGGTCTTCCGTATTTAACACAGACATCGTCACCTCTCATTTATGGGAATTAAATCTCAATAATGAGATAGAACCTGAAATCGTGCAATGGGTCAAGTTGTACAGGAACAAAAGAGTTGTACAACCCAAGCGTGACGGTTAAGGTGTTGTAATGCAGGTCAGAATTTTTGAGGACGCTATGGCCTTATACAGTATCGGTGATGTTGCCGAGCGCTGTGGAATCAACCCGGTAACACTGCGCGCCTGGCAGCGCCGTTACGGTTTACTTAAACCCCAGCGCACCGAAGGCGGACATCGTCAGTTTGATGACGAAGATGTTCAGCGTATTGAAGAGATCAAACGCTGGATAGAGAGTGGTGTGCCTGTCGGTAAGGTCAAAGCCTTGCTGGAAGGCGAAACCGTGAATGCGCATGATGGCTGGAGCGCGCTGCAGGAAGAGTTAATGGGCGTGCTGCGACATGTTCGCCCCGCTAAATTACGCACTAAAATCGCCACGATTGGCCGCGAACATCCGGTGGATGCGTTGATCGATCACATTTTTGTGCCAGTGCGTCAACGCCTTGGGCTCGACCAAAACACCGCGCGCACCATGTGCAGCCTGCTGGATGGTGCGTTGATAGATTACGTGACCTTTTGCCTGGCGAGTGGACGGAAAAAAGCCGGCAAAGATGCGTTAATGATTGGCTGGGGTGTCGAAGATCGCACACGCATCTGGCTGGAAGCCTGGCGCTTATCGCAACAGGGTTGGCGCATGGATGTGTTAGCCGAACCGCTGGATATGCCGCGTCCTGAGCTTTTTCCCGGCCAAAATTTGTTTATCTGGACAGGTAAAAAGCCGACGCGCCGTCAGTTAGAGCAGTTTGAACACTGGCAGGCGCAAGGATTTTCCATCCACATCCACGATCCCGCTTAACGAAAAATCGCACACTCGGCCTTTGCCTCGCCGGATGTGCGCGCTATCATGCCGCACTCCATGACTTTACTCAGGTTTCCATTATGAACTGGAATAAAATTTTCATCGGCACCCTGTTTGCCGTGATGGCCATTGGCGGCATGGGCGGCATGATGTTGGTTGGTTACAGCCTTATCCTTCCCAGCCACTGAGTGTTCTCTGCACGCGCTCTAATACGCGATCGCAGATTAACGCCAGTAACGCCACCAGCACGGCCCCCTGAATGACATAGGCGGTGTTAAAGCCGCTGAGTCCGATGATCACCGGCGAGCCTAAACTCTCCGCGCCCACGGTAGACGCAATGGTCGCCGTGCCGATGTTGATCATCACCGAAGTACGCACTCCGGCCATGATCACCGGAGCCGCCAGCGCCAGTTCAATCTGCCACAGACGTTGCCAGGGCCCCATGCCCAGCCCGATAGCGATTTCGCGATTGCTGGCCGGCACGCTGTCTAATCCCGCTAACGTGCCCTGCAGAATGGGTAGCAGTCCGTAAAGGAACAGTGCCATGATCGCGGGCGTCGCGCCAAAACCCATCACCGGCACCGCAATCGCCAACACCGCCACCGGTGGAAAGGTTTGCCCGGCTGCTGCTAACGTCTCCAGTAGCGGACGAAAAGCCCGTCCGGCGCGACGTGTGGCAAATACCGCACAGCCGACCCCGACCACCAGCGCCAGCATGCTGCCACTCAACACCAATGAAAGATGTGCCAACGCCAACTGCCAAAAACTCTCCTGCTGATACAGCGGCCGATCCAGCTGCGGGAACCAGTGGGCGAACAGCGGCCCACTGTGCGGTAATCCCCACAGCAGCAGCAAAAACGCGGCCAGCAACCAGTAGAGTGGATCGCGCAACAGACGCATTACCCCGCCTCCCGCTGGCGTAGCAGATCGCTGAAATGCAGCACACCAAGCGGCTGCTGATGTTGATCCACCACCGGCAACTTATCTGTGCGTCGGGCGATAAATTGCGACAACGCTTCACGCAGCGTGAGTGCCGCAGCAATCGGTTCGCCCTCCAGCCACTCTCCTCGCCGAGCCGCACTGCCTGCGCGTCCCAACGCGAGCAATCGCACGCCCAACTCACTGCGGCCAAAGAAGGCACGCGCGAAATCATTGGCCGGCTGCGTCAACAGTTCGATGGGTTTGCCCTGCTGAATAATCTCTCCACCGTCCATCAGCACCAACCGATCGGCCAGCGTGAGAGCTTCATCGATGTCATGCGTCACCAGCACCACGGTTCGCCCCGAGAGCTTCTGAATACGCAGCATCTCCTGCTGCAGTGCCTGACGATTCACCGGGTCGAGTGCACCAAAGGGTTCATCCATCAATAACAGTTCCGGATCGGCAGCCAGCGCACGCGCTACACCGACTCGCTGTTGCTGTCCGCCAGAGAGTTGATGCGGAAACCGTGATGCCAGATGCGCGTCCAGATTCAACAATGCCAGCAACTCCTCCACGCGCTGATTAATTTTCGCCTGCGGCCAGCCCAGTAAAGCGGGCACGGTGGCGATATTTTTCGCCACATTCCAGTGAGGGAACAGCCCAATAGACTGGATGGCATAACCGATACGGCGGCGTAAGGCGCGCGCATCCATACGCTCAATGGCTTCTCCGTTGAACAGGATCTCACCGCTGTCATGTTCCACCAGCCGGTTAATCATCTTCAGGGTGGTGGATTTGCCCGAGCCGGACGTGCCAATTAATACGGTAAAACTGCCTTTCTCAATATGCAGCGTCAGATCTCGCACCGCCGTTTTGCCAGCAAACACTTTGCTGACCTGGTGAAACTCAATCATGTGACCTCTCCAACAGTGCCGACAGTAAACGCAACGCGGCATCAAACATCACCGCCAGCGCCACCACCGGAATCACACCCAGCAAGACCAAATCCAGTGCGCTACTCAGTAATCCCTGAAACAGAATCGCGCCAAATCCTCCGGCACCAATCAGCGCTGCCACCACCGCCAGCCCCACGGTTTGCACCACCACCACGCGCAAACCCGATAGCCACACCGGCAGCGCCAGCGGCAGTTCTGCATGCCAGAATTGTTGCAGCGCACTCATCCCCATACCGCGCGCGGTTTCACGCACCTCTTGTGGCACTTGCTGTAATCCGGCCACCACGCTGCGCACCAACGGCAATAGCGCATAGAGCACCAAAGCGATCAGCGCCGGGGCGGTGCCAATTCCGCTGATACCCCAGCTCGCCAGCACCGGGAAGGCAGAAGCCAAACCGGCTAACGGCGCAATCAGCAGACCAAAAAGTGCAACAGAAGGAATGGTTTGAATCAGGTTTAACACGCTGAAGGCGGCACTTTGCCAGTGTGGCCGTCGGGCAATCACCAACCCTAGCGGTACACCAAGCATTAATGTCGGCAGTAGCGTGCCACCCAACAGCAGCAGATGCTGGCTAAAGGCCGCATCAAACACCGACTTACGGTTGGCGTACTCTTTTAACAGAGATAAGTGATCGAGGTGCCCGCTGAGCAACAATACCAGCGGCACCAGCCAGATTTGCAGATTCAGCAGAATGCGCCAGGGCGTGCTGGCAGCCAGTTGGCGGATGACCTCAGCCGCCAGGAGTAACGCCAGCGCGGCGGCACACCATAAACCACTGCCCAACGAGGTACGCGCCAGCGGACTGCCGCCATTCGCCAGGGCGCTCGCGGCATGCCCGGCGATACCCACCAACAACGCCAGCATGACTTCAGCTGCCAGCATGGCCACAAGCAGAGGGTAACGATGCGGCTGGCACCACAATCCCAGCCATAGCACCAGCAACGGCAGCAGCAACCACCAGGATTGCGCTACCTGCCACAGCATCAGCGGCTGCCCCGAGACCAGACGATTCGCCGCAAAGCTCAGCAACGGCAATGCAAACAGGGCGAGCGTGATCAGCAGTGTAAGCACCAGCAGCACCGGCTGCTGGCGCGGTCTAAGCAACAGAGGCGGCACTGCTTACAGCAACTTATTCTGCTGCAACCACTGCTGCGCGACCTGGCCGGCATCCTGACCTTCAACCGCAATCTGCGCGTTTAATTGTTGCAAGGTCTTCTCATCCAGCTTGCTAAACACCGGCTGCAGCCAGTTGGCGATATCTGGATACTGTTGTAGCACGCTGGCGCGAATCACCGGCGTCGGTGCATAGATCGGTTGCACACCTTTAGGATCGTTCAGGGTTTGCAGACCCAGCGCCGCCACCGGACCATCGGTGCCATACGCCATCGCCGCATTGACGCCCGACGTTTGCTGCGCCGCCGCTTTGATGGTCACCGCGGTATCCCCGCCCGCCAGCGACAATAGCTGCGATTGATCCAGCTTGAAGTTATAGGCTTTTTCAAAGGCGGGCAGTGCGTCACTGCGTTCGATAAATTCCGCGGACGCGGCCAGCTTGAAAGTGCCGCCTTTTTTCAGGTAAGCACTGAGGTCGTCGAGGGAGTGAAGATTGTTTTTCTGCGCCACATCGCCACGCACCGCAATCGTCCAGGTGTTGTTGGCTGGGGCGGGTGTCAGCCAGACCAGATGGTTTTTATCGGCATCGAGCTTTTTCACTTTCTCGTAGCCCTGTTGTGCATTCTTCCAGGCGGCGTCTTTCTCATCGTTGAAGAAAAATGCGCCGTTACCGGTGTATTCCGGATAGATATCCAGTTCACCCGCCGTAATCGCGCCGCGCACCACTTGGGTAGTGCCGAGCTGGATTTTGTTGACGGTTTTCACTCCGTGTTTGTCCAGAACCTGCAGGATAATGTTCCCCAGCAGCGAACCTTCGGTATCGATTTTCGATCCCACCTTGACCGGATCAGCAGCGTTAGCCGCGCCCACACTCATCGCTAACGCGATCATCCCCAATAAACCCTGCTTAATCATGCCGCTTTCCTCTGCTTATGTTTCGCTGTGTGACTATCAAGCGTAGCCTGGCGAAACCAGATGGGGGCGGTCAAGCCGCGCAGTTCGAGCTTTTTCTGCTATGAATTGCGCATTGTTTATAACCGTAACGAAGGACTTATAACCAAATGGAATTTTTAAAGCGTTGACTGGGGATTATTCTCATAGGCCCACTCTTTACAATAAAATACATAACATCATGTCCGACTTAGCTTCTCCGGCGCACGTCGCGCTGGCAGGGAATACGCCATCAGGCGAAACAAAATGGATTCGCAGCGCGGCTGACGTGTCGAATCTTGTCAATAACAGCAATGAATCGCGCAGTAACGCGCGCATTGTGGTCGCTATCGCGCTGGGCGGCGTGTTTCTTGATGCGTACGACCTCGGCGCACTGGCCTTTGGCATCAAAGACGTCACGCGCGAATTTAATCTCACCCCCACCGGCACCGGTATGGTGGCCTCGGCCATCACTTTCGGCGCGATTGTCGGCGCCCTGATCGGCGGTTATCTCACGGATAAAATCGGCCGCTACCGCGTCTTTATGGCGGATATGTTCTTCTTCGTGGTCGCTGCGCTGGCCTGCGCCTTTGCGCCGAACGAATATGTGTTAGGCGGTGCGCGCTTCGTGATGGGGTTGGGGGTCGGCATTGATTTGCCGGTGGCGATGGCGTTTCTGGCGGAGTTTTCCAAACTGCGCGGACAGGGCAATAAGGCGGCCAGTGTGGCGATGTGGTGCCCCACCTGGTATGCGGCAATCAGTATTTCCTATCTGCTGGTGTTACTGCTGTATGCGGTGCTGCCGGAGAGTCACACCGACTGGCTGTGGCGTCTGATTCTTGGTTTTGGCGCGGTTCCCGCGTTGTTGATCATCGCGATTCGCAGCCGTTATATGAGTGAATCTCCGGTCTGGGCGGCGAATCAGGGCAACCTGCAGGGGGCAGCACAGATCCTGCAACGCTCCTACAACATCAACGCGCAGGTGGCGGATGATGCCGATTTAACCCAGGCCAAACCGGTACGCAAGGCCAGCTGGCGCAACTATGGCGCGCTGCTTCAGGGTGTCTATCGACGCCGGACGATTTTAGCCACGGTGACCTCTATTGCTTCATCGTTCGCCTATAACGCGGTGGCGTTTGGCCTGCCGGTGATCATTTCGAGTTTCTTCGCCCAATCGATGCTGACCACCATTCTGGTGTCGCTGGCGCTCAACCTGCTGTTTGCGTTTGTCGGCGGATTGCTGGCCGTGCGTCTGGTGCCGCGTCTCGGTGCCTGGAAGATGTCAGTGGCGGGATATAGCTGCCAGTGTATTGCACTGCTCGGACTGGCTTTGATTGGCCGTCCTGAAGGCGGTGAACAGGCCGCCGTTGCCATCGCCATGCTGGCGCTGTTCCTGTTTGGTCAGGGATTTGGGCCGGGCTCGCACACCATGACGTTCGCTTCACTGAGCTATCCGGCTTCACTGCGTGGCGTCGGCGTTGGCTTTAACCAGACGCTGATGCGCGGCAGTTCGACCGTGTCGCTGTTTGTTTTCCCGCTACTGGTCGCCGCGTTTGGTACTGGGGTATTTTGGGTGATCTTCCTTGCTCCGTTGATCGGATTGCTGGCTCTGCTGGCGATTCGCTGGGAACCCTCAGGCTACGATGTCGATGCGGAAGACTTTAGCTAGAATGACGACGCCCCATGCATGGGGCGTTTTTTTTATGCAGTCAGGCGGAAGTCGCCAAGGGTATTGGGGATGCGTGGGAAGGTGTGCAGGAACCAGGGCGTAAACTGCTCAGGATCATCCTGCATTTCCTGCTGAATCTGCGCAATCGAGCGATAGCACCAGGCATCCGCTTCTTCCGGATTGAGTTGCGGCTCAACATCGCTGATGGCGAAGAACACATGACCGTATTCGTGCTCGGTCAAACCATTGCTGAGCGGCAGGTTGTAGCTCAATTCGAATACAGGGGTCAGCGCTAACTGCATACCCATCTCTTCACGCAAGCGACGTTCTGCGGCATCGCGCGTCGACTCCTGTGGGTAAGGATGACCACAACAGGTGTTGCTCCACAAGCCACCACAGTGATATTTGCCGTTTGCACGGCGCTGCAGCAGCAGTTCATGGCGCGAATTGAACACGTAGACCGTCACCGCACGATGCAGTAATCCTTTCTCATGTACTTCCAGCTTTTCCATCTTGCCGGTGGGACGATCGAGGTGGTCGACGAGAATAACTTCAATGGCGGGCATGACAACTCCTTCGGAAAATTCTCAGCTATTGTACACAACCTCTGAGCCTGAATCTGAGGAAATCGCGCACATTCCGTGCGCTGGCGCGATGAAGATAAGCTTAGCAGCCATAAGGCAAATAGCGGAAAATTTGCAACGATGCGCCAGGTGTGCGCACAGGATCGTTGTAGGGTCACCATTTATGGCTTAATGCTCGTCAGTTAAGAACTCAGGCTGCTTATTGATAAGTGGCCTTTCTTTTCAGTGCGGGCTCTGCCGCCACTACTGCCCCCTCTGGGCCGTCCTCGCGCCGCTAAAGCGGTACCTTCGACTTCCACGTCGTGCCGGACGGACCGTTCGCGGATGACCATCCATGGTCGGCCGCGAACTGCCCCACGCCTCCCCGCGTGGGGCTCCTGGCACAACGTAAAAGTCTCAGCGCTGCGGATAGCCCAGAGGGGGCAGCAGAGGCGTCATAGCCTCAGACAATGTGCCCTTTTTAACAAGTCGCACTGAAGCTAATGAGCCGGCTGGGGTCGCACCGGGGCAGGCATCCGCAGCGCTGAACGGCGTGAGTATGCCAGGAGAGCCCGCAGGACGCGGGCGAAAGGTGGCGCTGGAACATGGATGTTCCATCGGCACCGGTCCGTAAGGCAGACGAATGAAGTGAAGGTACCGCGTAGCGGCGTGAGGACCGCCTGCCCCGGTGCGACCCCAGACGGCGTTATCGTCTGTCGCTTAACTGACAAGCACTACGCCATTTATGGCGACCCAAAAGCGCTTGATTAAGCAGCATGATGCCCTGCTTTATGTCCCTACTCTTTTAATTTAACGCTCTGAATGATCACCGGCTCACTGGTTGTTTTCTTATGCCCCGCCCCCCACACCTCGTCATAGGAATATCCGGTGAGGTCTTTAATCACCACGCGGGTTTCTGCATCGCAGTGCGCGGGGGCGCCGCCCAACTTGCGGCGCGCCACTTCTTTGATCAACAACTTGTGGCTACGCTGGGTCAACTTGAACTTAAAGGTCAGCCAGAAACTCACCGCCAGCAATGCGCTGGTGACGAACACCATTAGCCCGACAATCGCATGAATGGCACTCTCAGGTTGTGCGCCATTGCCCTTCACGAATCCGCTCTCTTGCAGCACGATGCCGATCATAAAGATGGCGATGGCAACCGAGCTTTTACGCGTCAGCACCATCACGCCCGCGAAAATGCCTTCGCGTCGTTTGCAGGTCACCATCTCATCGATATCCGGTATAAAGCTGTAAATATTCCACGGGATGTAAAACAGCCCTGCACGCACAATCCCGAGGAAGAGAAATAGCGTGCTGAACAGCAGCGTCGGTATCTGCCACTGCCACAAATAGACAGCAAACAGCAGAACGAAGATGGCGGTGATACTGAGATAGCAGATCCTCAGCGCATTAGAAGGCGTCATGTTATATCGCCCTAGCAACATCATAAAAATAAAGGTGCCGGGGATAGACATAAACATCATATTACTCAGTAGCAGTGAGGCTAATGAAGCATCCTGCTTGAGACCGTAAATCACGAAATAGGTAAAGACCGCCAAAAAGGCGTCCATCGCGGTAAATGAGCAGATATAGATCAGCAAATGCTGGCGAAACGCTTTGATTTTGAATGACGACGCCAAATCCACAAACAGAAATTTAAGGTGCGAACCCAAACTGCCACTTCGTGCGGATCGTTGCGCGACATCCTCCTCCGGTTGAATATCCTTTGCCTCCCAGGTGGTCAGCCAGGTAATAAACACGGCGATGCAATAAATTACCGAGAAAATCACCCCGGTCAGGGTAAAGGTGATGGCATTGTCTTTACCGGTGTAGGACATGATCACCCCCGGCACAGAAACCGCGAGGAAACTGCCAAGCGCGGAGAACATCAGGCGAACACCGGAAAGACGGGTACGCTCACTGAAGCGATTGGTCATCTCGGATGACAGGGTTTCCCACGGCACCAGTATCATCGCTGAGAGCAATTCAATCGTAAGATAGGTGCCCAGATAATACCAGTAGCCCATATCCGTCACCCAGAGTGCGCCATACAGCAGCATTAACGGTGAGGAGATCAAAATAAAGAAGCGGCGGCGACCAAATTTACGCCCCAGCCAGGTATTGCCGAAATTATCGGTGATATAACCCATAATCGGACTTAATATCGCGTCGATCACGCGGGCAATAGCAAATATCGAACCGGCTTCAAATACCGATAATCCGCAGTAGGTGGTATAGAAAAACAGCAGCCAGGTACCAATCACCGCAAAGGCACCGCCGCCAAATAAGTCAGTTAATCCGTAGCCTATTGCTACACCATAACCGACGCGACGTTCTGTAGGTTTAACCATCGATCCGATTCCTGTTCTGGTAGGGGTGTAATAACGGCAAGGTGCAATGCCCTGCCGCTGTTGTTATCAACAGAATTGGAAATCAACGTAAAAAGGGAGGCGTTATCCCGCGTTGGCTAACATCTGCGCCTTAACGCACAACTCCGCGGCTTTAAACGCATGCTGCTGGGTCATGGCGTGTTCGGTGCGATGAATGCAGTCTTTAATCAGTTGCCCGAAGAAGGGAAAACCCACTTCGCCTGACACGGCATAGCGGAATTCCCCCTCTTTATTCACCAGGTACACCACATCCTGCTCGCCACGTGTCAGGTCGGTATATTTACGAATCTCGATATAACCGTCGGTGCCGAGCAGCGTCATACGACCATCGCCCCAGGTGGATAAGCCGTCTGGCGTGAACCAGTCGCAGCGGAAATAGCCGGTCGCGCCGTTCTCTCCGGCCAGCATGGCATCACCAAAGTCTTCAAATTGCGGATGTTGCGGATGGCGGAAATTGCGCACCTGGCTGGCCACGACGGTGGCATCACTGTTGCCAGTGTAATAGAGGAATTGTTCAATCTGATGACTTCCGATATCGCACAGAATGCCGCCGAAATAACGACGTTGATAGAACCAGTCTGGCCGTCCAGTGCCTTCACGGTGTGGGCCGGTGCCCAGTGTTTGTACCACCTGACCGATAGCCCCGCTTTCCACCAGCTGTCCGGCAAACACCGCGCTCTCAACGTGTAAACGTTCGCTGTAGTAGACCGCATACTTCCGCCCGGTTTTGGCGCACATCGCTTTCGCATCTTCCAGCTGTTCAAGACTGGTGAGCGGCGCTTTGTCGGTAAAGTAATCTTTGCCCGCTGCCATCACCTTCAGGCCCAGTGCACAGCGTTGTGACGGGATCGCCGCCCCGGCCACCAGTTGAACCTGCGGGTCCGCCAGCAGCGTGTCCAGTGAGTCCGCCACCTGCACCTGCGGATATTGCTGCACAAACTTATCCACTTTGGCGGGATCGGGATCAAACACCCATTTCAGCGTGGCGCCGGCTTCGGTTAAGCCATTGCACATGCCGTAAATGTGGCCGTGATCGAGCCCTGCCGCTGCGATCACGAATTCCCCCGGCTGCACCACCGGCTGCGGTTTGCCTTGCGGCGCGTAGTTCATGCCATCCTGCTTATTCATGGTTGTGTCCTCACGCAAAGTTTTTGCCCAGTGGGATATCATCGACGTCGGCAAAATTGTCCACCGAAGCCTGTTTTTCATAGAAGTGCGGCGCATGGGCGATCAGCCCGCCGGTGCGATAGAAGGCGTCATCCTTAGGGATCGGCAAGGAGACAGTGCTTTTGGTGATAGCCGATTTATAAATGGCGGTGATCAGCTCCAGCGATCGCTTACCCTGCACGCCATCAATCAGCGGTGCCCGTTGTTGTTCGATGGCGGAGAAGAAGTCATCCACCTGTCCTGCATGTAACGTCCATTTCAGCGGTGGCGTATCCGCATGGAAACGTTCCAGCTCACTCTCCAGCGCCTGGTTGTTCTCTTTCTCAGGGAAACCGTTCTCAGCCGCCTGCATAGCCACCGCTTTCCACGGAGCAGAGAGTCGCGCTTTTTCACCCTGCAGCACGATTTTCTGATCTTCACCGTGATGCACAACCGAAGCGGTGAGTTGTGCCAGGGTGCCGTTGGGATAACGGAAAATAGCCGCGCTGAGATCCTCAACTTCGGCATTGTCGTGCGCCACGTTGCCGATCATGGCGACCACTTCACTCGGCGCGCCGAGCATCCACTGCATAGCATCGATATGGTGTACCGCATGGTTGAGGGTGCAGCCGCCGCCCTCTTTTTCCCAGGTACCGCGCCACCACAAGTCATAGTAGGCGTGACCGCGCCACCAAAAGGAGTCCACTTGTGCATGACAAATTTTGCCCGCCAGCCCGGAATCCACGGCCGCCTTCAGCCGCCAGAAAGCGTCAGTGAAGCGGTTCTGTGCGACCACCGACAATATTTTCCCGCTGGCTTTTTGCGCGGCGATCATTGCATCGCACTCCTCCAGCGAGGCCGCCATCGGTTTTTCACACAGCACATGTTTCCCGGCCTGCAGCGCCGCAATCGTGTTCTCCGCATGGACGTAGGGCGGCGTGCAGACATCCACCACGTCAATGTCAGCCCCTTCAGCCAACATCTCCTGATGATCGCGATAAACACGCACATCGTGCAGGCCGTAACGCTGCAATTTCTCGCGCGCTTTTTCCGGATACACATCCGCTACCGCGACAATTTTGCCGCGCTCAGGAAACTGCAAAAATGCCTGGATATGTGAATTGGCAATATTGCCCATGCCCACTATCGCAATTTTTAACATCGTGATTCTCCGCCTGTGACCGCTATTGAGGTGTCTGCGAGGAACATAAAAAAGCACGGCGGAGGGGACAAACTGTTTTTGTGAGAATACTCGCAGAGCGGTGCGGATGTTTGTGAACCAAATGTAAAACAGTCTTAATATCAGTCCACTGCGTCTGCAAAAATTTGCAAAAATTGATTGGGATGGGGATCACATTATGGCTGGCAAGCTCAAAATGGACGAAATTTCAGCAATAACCGGCTACTCGGTTAGCACCGTTTCGCGCGTATTGAGCGGGAAATCCTACACCAGCGATAAGGCACGTGATGCCATCGTAAATTGCGCACGTCGGCTCGGCGTCTTACACGAAATGATGAGTGGCCGGCTGCTGATCAATGGCATTGTGGTGTTTGCGCCCGCCCGCACCTTTACCCCGCGCGGGGACCACTTCTATCTCGAAGTGACACGCGGCATCGCCGAGGCCTGTGCATCACACGATGTGCATATCAGCTACTGTCCGCTGGAGGAGCAACGCGCCGATGTGAAGCTGTTTCTGGAGAAAGCCGGCGCAAAAAATATCAGCGCCATCATCATTATCGGCACCGACGATCAAGCCATTTTCAGCCTCGCGGCATCGCTGGATAAGCCCTGTGTATTGATCAACTCGCGGGATAAAGATATGAGGCTGGATGCGGTCTCTCCCGATCATCGTGCGATTGGTTTTAGCGCTATGCAGCATCTGTTTGAACAGGGCCATCGTCGCGTATTGACCGTGACCTGTCTGCGCCGTGAGACACTGTTTCTGCGGCTGGAAGGAATCAAAGACGCCTATCGCCACTTTCATATGCCGTTTAATTCGCAGCATGATTTGATCGTGATTGAAGCTTACTCATCACAGGATACCGAAGCGGCGTTGCATCGCTGGCTGGATGCGCATCCCCGTGAACAGTGGCCAGATGTGATTCTGCCCGGCGGCAAGGGGATCATTACTGGCGTACAAAAGGCATTGCTGTCACGCGGTTTACGTGTTCCCGAGGATATGTCGTTGATGACCACCGATCTGGCGAGCCGCCTGGAGGGATCACCTGAAATGCCGATTACGGGATTCGCCGTGCCCTGCCGCGAATTGGGTTATGAAGCGATACAGTTGATTCAGAACCGCCTCAATCGCCCGCAGTCATCAATCTACAATTTGCTGTTGCAGGGGAAATTGGTGGATCGCGGCACCGTCGCCAATGCCACACGCCATGCGGCGCGCGAAGAGATTCGGAACGCGTTTACGTGATATTGGCACGGGGCGATGATTAACATCGCCCCGCCCCCCTTACAGCTTAAAGCTCTGCACCACCAACTCCAGCTGCACGCTCTGCTCTTCCATCGCATGGGCCGCAGCGGAGACCTGCTCCACCAGCGCGGCGTTCTGCTGCGTGCTGCCATCCAGTTGCGTGATCGCCACGTTAACCTGCTCGATCCCCATGCTCTGTTCGCGGCTGGCAGACATGATTTCGCTCATCAGCGTTGTCACACTGCTAACGCCTTGCATCAGCTCATCCATGGTCTGTCCGGCCTGCTCAACCAGCTGACTACCGGTATCGATGTTGGCCACCGACTCCTCAATCAGCTTCTTAATTTCGCGCGCGGAGTTAGCCGAACGCT
Organism: Pantoea sp. CFCC18177; assembly: GCF_059412425.1. Taxonomy (NCBI): domain Bacteria; kingdom Pseudomonadati; phylum Pseudomonadota; class Gammaproteobacteria; order Enterobacterales; family Erwiniaceae; genus Pantoea; species Pantoea sp. CFCC18177. The sequence goes on along the minus strand of NZ_JBNBPL010000025.1, from coordinate 46,241 downwards.
GGGCCAGATTACGCACTTCCGATGCCACCACAGCAAAGCCACGCCCCTGCTCACCCGCGCGCGCCGCTTCAACTGCAGCATTCAGTGCGAGGATATTGGTCTGGAAGGCAATGCTGTCAATCACACTGATAATATCCACCACCTTTCGTGATGAGTGGTTGATCGCGCCCATGGTGCTGACCACCTGGCGCACCACGTCGGTACCACGCGCGGCCACCTGCGAGGCACCGTCTGCCAGCTGATTAGCATGCGTGGCGTTATCGGCGTTCTGACGCACGGTCCCGGTCAACTCCTCCATCGAAGCTGCCGTTTGCACTATCGAGCTGGCCTGCGATTCGGTGCGTGCAGACAAATCCGCATTACCGCTGGCGATTTCACGCGAGGCAGCGGTGATGGCTAAAGCACTGTCGCCAACCTGACGCATCAATCCCTGCAGATACGCAATGAACTGGTTAAAACTCTCCGCCACCGCATTGAATTCCGGGCTATTGCTGGCAGGTAAGCGCTGGGTGAGATCGGCACCGCCCGTTGAAAGCGCTTCAATGTTGCGATGCAACAGACTCAGGCGTTTCATCATCGCGCGCACGAAACCGAGCAGCACCAGCAGCAGAATAACTGCCAGTGGGATCTGCACCAGGCCAAGCCGCGTCAGCATGCTGTGTGTTTGCGCGTCCAGCAGGCTGGAAGGCACATCGCTGGCGAGATACCACGGACTGCCCGCAATCGCCTGCAGGAACAAGGTGTGTTCACCATCTTCACCTTTGAAAGTCGTTTGGGTTGGCTGTGTTCCCGCCTGCGCCAGTAAACCTTTCAACGCAGACGCCATTGGCAACTGGGTATCGGACAGGTTTTCCAGCTTCGGCGTGCCGTCCAGCAGCGCGGCGTTACCCACCACTTTGCCATCGGCTTCCACGATCAGCACACGTCCCTTAATCGCATCACCCATCTGTTTTGCCAGCTGGTTAAAGAAGCCGAGTGTGACGTCGATAGTCGCCACTCCCCACACCGTGCCATCACGATAAATCGCCATGGCGCAGTTGGTGCGTGGCTGCGGGCTGGCAGCATCCTGGTAGGCTTTCGCCCAGGCACACTGCCCTTTTGCTGCCGCCATACCGTCTTTGTACCAGGGTTGTTCCCAGTATTTATCCGCCGCATCAGAGTTCCAGTAGGTGTTGACCTGCAACTGATTGCTGGCATTGCGCGCAAAGAATGAACTGTCCTTCTCTTTCGCGGGATCGCGACGATTGGGCAGTGGCCAGATACCGCCACCAAAAACGTTGCTGTCCTGGTATTGGTTCACCAACGCAGGCAGTAAGGTGTCGATGGCGGCGCTGTCCATCACGCCTGCCGCCTCCGTGATCGCGCGCTGTTGTGCCTGCACACGGTTCATCTGTTCAACGATGCGCCCGGCCAGACCATCAACTTCATAGCGGACCAAACGGCTTTCGTTTTGACTCAGTTGCGGAGCAATAAACTGATTGATCACCACCACGGTAACCAGCATCAGGACCACGAAAAATGCGACCAACGTCGCGGTAAAACGAGATTGTGTAGTTTTTAACATTGATGTGCCCTTACCCTGGTTGGCGAGTTGCCTGATCGAGGTTAACGGCGTGTTAAAGCGGAACTTGAGGTGAGGCAGATCACAAAAATGCAAATAGTTGATTTAGGTGATCATTAGGGTGGTGACTAACGCTGCGCTTAATTGGGGGAGAGCGCGCTGATGCCCTCACCCCTCAGATAACCTCACTGCAACGGATCCACCACTTCCTGACGCGGTCGGAACACGTGGTTATTGCCCTCAGCCTGTAAACGCTGCAGCAACTGCTGGCCGCCGCGTTCATCAGACTGGGCAAACTGGCGTTCTGCTTCAGTGATCGGCGTGGCCCACAACAAATTGGGGCGATCGCCATCGCGCTTTGGCAAACGGAACTGTGCCGCTTCCGGTGCCAGGTCATTCGCCAGCAGGAAACTCTCAAAGCCCACTGGCGCCACTTCGGATGCCAGCGTGTGCCCTTCGCCAATCCACGTCAGGCGCGCCCATGGTAGGTGAGCGAACTCTGCCAGCGCACTCGCCATCTGTACCGCGTTGGCTTCCGTCATCACTTCGCCATCCACTGCCATCGCTAATTCCACGCGGCGATACTGCGGTGCCAGCTCATCAAACAGATAATCCACTTGCGGCATCGGACGGATCGCCATGCCGAGGGTGAGAAAATACCAAACGCCATTGTGCCAGTGCTGAGAAATCGCCATCGGCGGCCAGTTGCCCTGGTCGATGGCGTAATACTTCACCGACTCGCCAAACTGCGCCTGATAGCACTGCATCACATCGCGCTGCACGCTGTCCCACAGCTGGCCATCATGCCAGTCGCGCCAGAAATGGCGCTGTTGCTCGGCGCGCGCATAGTAATCATTGGTGGAAGCAGAGCCGAGGGGTGCGGTAAGGCGATTCTCTTTGATGCAGCCAGCAGAGAAGCTGACCTGCTTGTCCTGATAGAGGCTCCAGCCGGGGATCACTGCCAGCAACTGACCGTAATACCAGAGCGCGGCACCGTCATCGCTCGGTTCCCACAGGATTTGTAAACCAGCCGGATCGAGCATTGGCTCCGCTTCCAGCGTACGGCAATATTCCGCACTGAGCAGCGGTGCAATGCCCTGCTCCATCGCTTCACGATCTTCGCGCGCCGGGGCGGGCAACAGGTTGCGCAGCCAGCAACCGCGCACGGCATACTGACTGCGAAACAAATCGTTCGGCCAGATGTAGAAATAGGCGGTACGCGCATCCTGTTCGACGATGGCGGTAAGTGTATTTTGCTGATTAGGCACCTCAGCAATCAGAGGTTGGTGTGTCATAACGCCTCGACAAAGCCTTGAGGGATCCATTTTCCCTGAGAATAGAGCAGGATCGACACTCGCACCACGTGACACAAGGGTAAAACTCTCAAAGTGCTTACAGAAATCTTGAGAGATGCTAATGAATAGCAACAGATTACACTTTTAGACATCACATTAATTCGTGATTCTTTTGCCGTCTCGCATGCTATTGTCAGCGCATTAACCCTTGTGGAATGGCCGATATGGTACTGCAAAATCTCGATTTGAATCTGCGTGACGTCGTCATATTCGCGATTTTGGTGTGGTTGTTTATTCGCTACACGTGGGTGATGTCGGCGTTGACCATTTTGCTGGGTGGCGTCGCACTGCTGGTGTTGTTACCGATTGATATCTATTACAGTTTGCTGCCGCTGGCACTGATAGGATTGGGACTGGGCATGTTGTTGCATCATTATCAGCAGCGCCAACTCACCTTAAAACGCGAAGCCCGCACCCCGCGTACCTACACCAAAAAGCAGGATGAGCTTCACCTGTAACCCTCAGCGCCCCATGCGTTGCATCGCACGGGCGTAAGCACCGCGCTGAATTGACCAACGCAGCAGTCCGGCAATCACGGCAATCTCTTTATCTACCCGCCACTGGGTGAAGCGGCCAATCGGATGCTGAATCTGCTGTTGCGCCCAGTCCGGTAATAGCCCCATACCCGCTTTTAACATCACTTCCATGGCCGGTTTCGCCTGCCACGAAGGTGCAGGAGCGTTGATCAGCAGTTGCATCACTTCTCGCGTGCGTTCATCACAGATCAGTTCTGGACGCATCGCCTGCAGATAATCCTCCACCGCCTTAACACTTTTTGGCACCTGTTGCGCCCCGAGCGCCTCCGCAATCAGCGCGGCTTCATGGTAGTAACGATCCTGATCGGCGTGGCTGAGATGCGGATTTTTGTAGCGCAGATGCGCCGCGAGGAAGCGGCTGGTTTCCGCCACGTGTACCCAAGTGAGCAGATGCGGATCGCTGGCGGCATAGGGTTGGCCCGCATTATCAATGCCGGTAACCCGCAGATGAATACGTTTGACGCGTTCAATCAGAATGTTGGCATCCACCGTATTGCCGAAGGTGGTCACGGCAATAAACTGGCTGGTGCGACGCAGGCGTCCCAGCATGTCCTGGCGGAAGTTAGAGTGATCCCACACCCCTGCCAGCGCGGCCGGATGCAGCATTTGCAGCATCAACGCGCTGATCCCGCCACACAACATCGAGGGAAAGTCGCCGTGTACAAGCCAGATAACATGATCCGGCCCAAACAAGCCAGGATCGCCAGGCGGTTGCGAGATATCAAATTCGTTAAGTGACAGACCGTTAAGGCGAAAGACTTGCTGTTCGATGCGTTTGCGCAGGTTCATGGTGATTGGTGGTTGTGCCCGTTGGCAGGAATGGCTGAGGTATATCATATACTGCGATATGTAGCGGCGCGATTCATCGCGCGATAAATCGCGCCGCTACAGGAGGTGCAAACTGTTAATGATTATAAATAATCAAATTGCCCATCTTCAGTCCGCACGGAATCCAGGCCAATCATCACGTTGAATTTGCCCGGTTCGGCGACGTGCTGCATTTTCTGGTTCCAGAATTTCAATGCATCCACATCAATCTTAAAGCTCACGGTCTGCGATTCGCCCGCTTTCAGCATAATGCGCTTGAAGCCACGCAGCTCCTGCACCGGACGACTAATGCTGGCAACCGGATCGTTAAGATACATCTGCACCACCGTCGCGCCATCACGCTTGCCGGTGTTGGTCACCGTGACGCTGGCTTCCACCGTGCCGTTACGCGGCATGGTTTTGGCGGACATCTTCACAGGCGACACCGTAAAGGTGGTGTAGCTCAAACCGTAACCGAACGGATAAAGCGGACCGTTCACCGCGTCGTAATAGTGCGACGTGTACTTGTTAGGCTTGGCGAAATTATACGGGCGACCGGTTGGCAAGTGGTTGTAGTAAATCGGCAACTGGCCCACTGAACGCGGGAAGGACATCGGCAGCTTGCCCGATGGGTTATAGTCGCCAAACAGCACGTCAGCAATGGCATTGCCGCCTTCGGTACCGCTAAACCAGGTTTCGACCATCGCATCCGCGATACGATCTTCATTCACCACCGTCAATGGACGGCCATTCATCAGCACAATCACCAACGGCTTGCCGGTGGCTTTCAGCGCCGCCAGCAGCTTTTGCTGGCTTGGCGGGATGACCAAATCGCTGCGGCTGGAGGCTTCATGGGCCATACCCTGCGCTTCACCAACGGCGGCCACCACCACATCGGCTTTCTTCGCCTGAGCAACGGCTTCATCAATCAATTCCTGTGGCGAACGTTTGTCGACGCTGACCGCCTGCTCATACAGGTTGAGGAAGTCCTGAATGCCTTTGTTGTCGGTGATGTTGGCACCCTTGGCATACAGTAAGGTGCCTTTGCCTGCCATCGCATTCTTCATGCCTTGCAACAGAGGGATGGACTGTTTGGCCACACCCGCCGCTGACCAGCTGCCCATAATGTCGCGCTGGCTATCCGCTAACGGGCCGACCAGCGCCACGGTTGCGCCTTTCTTCAGTGGCAGCGTTTCATGCCAGTTTTTCAGCAGCACGATACTTTTACGCGCCACGTCACGCGCTTCAGCACGATGCAGTCGGCTCTCGGCGTTGGTGTCCTGCGGGTCGCTGCCTTTCGGGCCTAAATGACTGTAAGGATCGTTAAACAGTCCCATGTCATATTTGACGTTCAGCACGTGACGCGCGGCATCATCAATCTCCGCCATACTCACGGCACCGCTTTTCACCAGGCCAGGCAGATATTTGCTGTAGTACTCGTCGCTCATGCTCATATCGATGCCAGATTTCAGCGCAATACGCACCGCGTCCTGTGGGTCGCTGGCCACACCGTGTTTCAGCAGTTCTTTGATGGCGCCGTGGTCACTAATGGTGATGCCCTTGAACTTCCATTCCCCGCGCAGCAGGTCTTTCAGCAACCAGCTATCCGCCGTTGCAGGTGTCCCGTTCAGTGAGTTGAGCGCCACCATTACCCCGCCGCTACCGGCATCCAGTGACGCTTTGTACGGTGGCAGATAGTCCTGGAATAAGCGCTGTGGGCTCATGTCCACGGTGTTGTAATCACGACCGCCCTCTACCGCACCATAGGCCGCAAAGTGCTTGACGCTGGTCATGATCGAATAACGGTCGGCGGCGCTTTTACCCTGCATCGCTTTCACCATGGCGCTGCCCATCTGCGCGCTCAGGAAGGTGTCTTCGCCAAAACCTTCGGACACACGGCCCCAGCGTGGCTCGCGCGACACATCCACCATCGGTGCCCACGTCATGTTCAGGCCATCGTCGGCGGCCTCATAGGCTGAGATACGGCCGACTTCGCCAATCGCATCCAGATCCCAGCTGGCCGCCAGGCCGAGTGGAATAGGGAAAATAGTGCGTTGACCGTGCACCACATCGTAGGCGAAGAACAGGGGAATTTTCAGGCGGCTGAGTTGCATCACCTGGTCCTGCATCACACGGATATCGGGCCGCGTGACGGTATTAAAAATGGCACCGACCTGGCCGTGCTGAATCATGTCGCGAACCGCTTCTTTGGGCGTATCCGGTCCCACACTGATCAGGCGCATTTGCCCAATTTTTTCATCAAGGGTCATTTTGCTGAGCAGCTGATTCACAAAGGTGTCACGCGCTTGTTCAGTCATTGGATGGGGGCCAAACAGCTCATCTGCGAAGGCAGGTTGCATGGCAAGGGAAACAGCGAGGCTAACAGAGTAAATCCATTTCATCAGGTCGGGTTCTCTTAAGTAACTGCGCAATATCGAAATAACCGGGGCAGTGTGCCACAAGATGAGGATAGCAGGTAGCAACCGATGTCACACCGCGACCATGCGGTTGGCGCATGCTACAGTAGAAACGCAACGTTAACGACAAGGACAGGTTCATGAATAACAACACCTCACACCCTACACTGCTTGCTGAGCTGCGCCGCCTGGTCGGACCTTCGCACCTGTTAACCGAAGCGGAACAGACCGCGCGCTACCGTAAAGGCTTTCGTTCAGGCGAGGGCGATGCGCTGGCGGTGGTGTTTCCAGATACACTGCTGGAACTGTGGCGTGTGCTGCAGGCGCTGGTGCAGGCCGATGCGGTGATCCTGATGCAGGCGGCCAACACCGGTTTGACGGAAGGTTCCACCCCCAACGGCAACGATTACGATCGTCCGGTGGTAATCATCAGCACGCTGCGTCTCGACAAATTGCAGCTGATTGATGGCGGCAACCAGATCCTCGCCTTCCCCGGCAGTACGCTGTATCAACTGGAAAAAGCGTTAAAACCGCTGGGACGCGAGCCACACTCGGTGATCGGATCATCCTGTATCGGCGCATCGGTGATGGGCGGAATTTGTAATAACTCTGGCGGGTCGCTGATCAAACGCGGTCCGGCTTACAGTGAAATGGCGCTCTACGCGCAGATTGACGCCGACGGCAAACTGAAGTTGGTGAACCATCTGGGGATGGACCTCGGCCACTCGCCGGAAGAGATACTCGGCCGTCTTGATGACGACCGTTGGCAGCAGAGCGATGTGCGCTGGGATGAACGTCATGCTTCGGACCATGAGTATGCAAAGCGAGTGCGCGATATCCATGCGGATACGCCAGCCCGTTTTAACGCCGACGAACGCCGCCTGTTTGAAGCGTCTGGCTGCGCGGGCAAACTGGCGGTGTTCGCCGTGCGTCTCGACACCTTCCCCACCGAACCCAAGCAGCAGGTGTTTTACATTGGCACTAACGATCCGGCAGTGCTGGGCGATCTGCGCCGTCATATTTTGGCAGAATTTAACAATTTACCGGTCGCGGGCGAATATATGCACCGCGATATTTTTGATATCGCCGAGGTGTACGGCAAAGATACTTTCGTGATGATCGACAAACTCGGCACCGATAAAATGCCGCTGTTCTTCACCTTAAAAGGCCGTGTCGACGCCTGGCTGGCTAAACTGAGCTTCGTCAAACCCCATCTCACCGATCGCCTGCTTCAACGCATTAGCGGCTGGTTGCCTGCGCACCTGCCAAAACGCATGAAACAGTATCGTGATAAGTTTGAGCATCATCTGATGCTGAAAATGTCCGGTGAAGGGGTGGCCGAAGCACAAGAGTATCTGCACGAATACTTCCGCGAAGGCGGTGGCGAGTTTTTTGCCTGCGATGCCAAAGAGGGTGCACATGCCTTCCTGCATCGTTTTGCCGCAGCCGGTGCCGCCGTGCGTTATCACGCCGTACATGCCAATGAAGTGGAAGATATTCTGGCGCTGGATATCGCGCTACGCCGCAATGACAACGACTGGTTTGAGCGTTTACCGCCAGAGTTTGATCATGACCTCAGTCATCGCCTCTATTACGGCCACTTCTTCTGCCATGTGTTCCATCAGGATTACATCGTGAAGAAAGGCGTTGATGCCCACGCATTAAAAGAGAAGATGCTGGCAATCCTCAGCGAACGCGGTGCGGAGTATCCGGCCGAGCATAATGTCGGTCATCTGTATCAGGCTAAACCGCAGCTGCAGGCGTTTTACCGTCAATTAGACCCGACCAATTCCTTTAATCCGGGGATTGGCAAAACCAGTAAGCAGAAAGGATGGGCGGTGAAGGTCTGATAAATCCAGGTGCGCATCAATGCGCACCTTACAAAATATTCTGCCGGCCCAAGGGCCGCATCCTACACCCATCGTCGTGGGGCGGCCTTCAGGCTGTCTATGCTGTTAAGGCAGTTGCTCACCGTCATCCTGCACCGAAGCAGGCAGCGCACGGCGTTCGATAATCATCGTTTGCGGTGTAGAGAGCACAATACCCTCTTTGCGCAGACGCGTCAGAATATCGAACAGCAAATCACTTTTGGCGCTGGAAATCTGGCGCTGTCCTGCCACATTCCCGGTCACGCTCAATACAATTCCGGCGGAGGTCAGGTCTTTAAACGAGACTGACGGCTCAGGCGTCTCCAGAATACGCTCATTCTCCTGATAAACCTCAAGCAGGATTTCACGCACCCGCACCGGATCGATATCCAACGGGAACGTCAGCAAAATGGTCACCACGCCCTGGGCGTTCCCCATGGTGGCGTTGCGCACGTTCTGTGAGATAAATTGCGAGTTCGGCACAATCACCGTGGATTTATCGCTGAGCTGAATCTCGGTGGCACGCACATTAATACGACGGATATCCCCTTCGATGCCGCTGATTGTCACCAAATCGCCCACTTTAACTGGGCGTTCGGTCAGCAAAATCAGACCGGAGATAAAGTTCTTCACGATCTCCTGCAAGCCGAAACCGATACCGACTGACAAGGCACTGACGATCCACGCCAGCTTGTTCCACTGCAGGCCCATGATCGACAGCGTCAGCAAGATGATCAGCACATACCCGATATTGCTGAACAGCGTCACCAGCGACACGCGCATGCCCACATCCATGGTGGTTTTTGGCAGGAAATCTTTATCCAGCCAACGGCGTACTGAGCGCAGCACGTAGATGCCCACCACCAGGCAGAGGATCGCATTGACCATGTGCGCCGGCACAATGTTCAGCGACTCCAGCCCTTTGCCTCCCCAGAATTCAATCACCTTCTGGATAAGCTCAATCGGGGTGGAAGAAGCAAAGGTGCCATTGAGCAACGCCAGCGCGACAAAGCCAATCAGCACCGTTTTGCCGACTGCCGCCAGCAGCGTAGCGGCCTGCTGCAAGTGTCGCTCGTCGATATTCAACGAGCCCTGCAGACGTTTGCCCGTGGCATTATTGGTGGAAAACAGACTCTCGCACCCATCATTCACCAAGTGGCTGAGGAAGTAGAATGAGCCGAACAAAATGCCACACCAAATCACTTCATAACTCAGGAAGCGAGCCAGCGTTACGTAACCGATGATCAGTGAAATCAGAATCGCCAGTGCCGTAATGGTCAGCGCCAGCTGCACTAAACCCACAATGGTCGGGCGAGCCTCGGGGGCATTGCCCTCTTGCACCATGCGACGACGCACGCGGTTGGTACGCATGCTGATCGCCAGTCCCGTACTACCGATCAATAGTGCAGTCAGTCCGTTGGCGAAAATAGTGGTATTCAGGCTGGTGCCAACGCTGTAGTTGAAAGATTCAGCGGTCTGGAAGACAAACACCAGCGCAGCGGTAATCGGTGGGAACGGCTTTAACGCCTGCGCTACTTCATTGGAGATGCTCGGCAAACGCCAGCTTGGACGGCGCGTTGACAGGAACGCACGGCCTAAACCGGCAATCAGTCCGCAATAGACGCTAAGCTGGACCAGACGCTCAACAAAATCCTGCACATCGGTAGAGACTTCATCGCGGCGGGTAAATGCCAGCGCAATAAAGTTAAAGGTCAGCACCACGGCCGCCAGGGTGGTGAGCGCAATGGCTGCCGCCAGGAAACTGCGACGCAAGCGCCCTTCCGGCATTTTATGGATGCTGACCCACGCCAGAAACTCTTCGCTGTAGCGACGGCCCAGTGTCATCACCAGCATCGCCGCAATCAGCCAGCCAATGGTGCCAAAACGCCAGCCTGGCTCCCAGGAGAGCGCTGCGGTGTCTTGCAGTTCCGCGATAAAATCACTGATCTTCTCGCCGTCGAGATCCTGACGGCTCACCAGCGGTGACCAGAATTTCGGCCCCAGAATACTGCCGGAATTTAAGGCTAACTGGCTTTTCAACTGATCGCGACGCAGGTTAACGATCTGCGATGAGAGCACCAGCGCACCGTTCTTAATCCCTTCGGCCTGTTTGATCTGATCGTCCAGTTTGCTTTTCTGGCTTTCCAGCGAGGAGCGTTTGCGCGTCACTTCGGGCGTCTCTTTCACGCCGCTGTCCGCTTTCGGGGCGGGCCCCAGTACCGCCAACTGTGCATCCAGCTGCTGACGTTGCGGGATCAAAGCCTGACCGAGGGTGTCTGCATTACCCGAAAGCTCCAGCGCCATCTCATTGAGCTGGTTGAGCTGGTTTTCGTTAGTATCACCGGACACCTGGCCTTTAATTTTATCGAGGATTTTCTGCATTTTCGGCAGTTCAACGGAAGGATTCACCTTCGGCGCGGCGTCCTCTTGTTGCGCCGCTGCGGCCGTGTTGTCATCCGCATAGCCGATTGCCGGGCTCAACAGCACCAGCAGCAGTAAAATTGGGGTAAAGAGCGAACGAAGCTTAAACATATGAGTGAGATTCCAGCGCAATAACAGCCGATAAATACCAGTTAATAATGAATGGCGGCCAGTGTAGAGCGTAGCCGAAACGGAAACTATAGGAATGAAGCGGTAAAACATTGGTGCTGACGATAAGGGATTTTCATTTTTAAAAGGTCGCCATTAATGGCGACCCTACATAACAACGTGCATAGCCTGAAGGGTCGCCATTGAAGGCGACCAAACCAGACGCTTTACTCCACGTCAGCAGTGCTGGCCGTTTGCGACGATTTCTGTTTCTTGTACGCCAAGGCAGCAGCCGGCACCGGTGCCGCTTTGCCGGTTTCCAGCCAGTCACGCAGACGGTTGGCATCAGCAAAGTGGGTGTACTTACCAAAGGCATCCAGTACCACCAGCGCGACTGGACGATTATTAATCACCGTGCGCATCACCAGACAGTGACCCGCTTCATCGGTGTAACCGGTTTTGGTCAACGCAATACGCCAGTCATTTTTGTACACCAGATGGTTGGTGTTGCGGAACGGCAGGGCATAGTTCGGATGCTTAAATACGGCGGTGTCTTCTTTGGTGGTGCTCAATTCACCAATCAACGGATATTGACGCGTGGCTTTGGCCAGCTTGATCAGATCTTCCGCGTTCGAGACGTTGTGAATCGACAAACCGGTCGGTTCAACATAATGCGTGTGCGTCATACCCAGCGCGCGCGCTTTGGCATTCATGGCGCGGATAAAGGCATCATAACCACCTGGATAATGATGCGCCAGGCTAGCGGCAGCCCGGTTTTCAGACGACATCAACGCCAGCAGCAGCATATTGCGACGGCTGATTTCACTGTTCAGTTTGACGCGTGAAAACACACCGCGCATCTCGGGCGTATGGCTGATATCGACGGAAAGCATTTCATCCATCGGCAGCTTAGCATCCAACACCACCATCGCGGTCATCAGCTTGGTGAGCGATGCAATCGGACGCACACGATCGGGGTGGCTGGAGAACAGCACCTTGTTGGTTTCAAGATCGACAATCATCGCACTGCCGGAGGCGATTTGCGGTTGCGCAATCGGCGCCAGATTAGATAGCGCAGCAGGCGCGGCCAGTGCAGGTGTTACAGCTGCGGGCGCGGCGACAAACAGCGCCAGCGACAGCAAGGAAATACGCATTTTTACAGACATCGTGTCAGGAAAATCCGATAAGGAGTTTTGCGCTGTGTTTGAGACACAGGCCGCACGCATCAAACCAGACGGGATGCGGGCTGGCAGCAGCATCATACCCACTTCCCTACGAAATTTCTTAGGTAGATTGTTTCCGGGCGTTAAAAAAAGGTCGTCATAAATGACGACCTTATATTCCATGATTTATCTGCAGGGTTGCCATTTATGGCAACCGCCCATCAGAACAATCGCGGTCCATAACCCCACAGCACCACCGTCAACGCCAGCAGCACTTCAAACACCAGCACACCGATGGCCAGCGTTGAACCGGAGAAACGCAGACTCTCCTCCCGGTCGATATTGAGGAATACCGGAATGCCGACATACAGCAGATAGCCGGTGTAGAGCAACGCGACGGCTCCCGCCAATACGCACAGCCACACCAGCGGATAGAGCGCGACCAGACCGCTGATAAACAGCGGTGTTGCGACATAGCCTGCAAACACGGTACAGCGCGGTATGCTCGGACGCTGCGGATAGTTACGTGCCATCCAGTGAATGACGCGGCCCATTACCGCCACGCCACCTAAAATAATCAGATAAAACAGAATGCCCAGACCGATGCCGGTCAATAGATTGAGTTGAACAAATTGCCCTTCGCCCAGATTCCAGCCCAGTTGTGTGGTACCGATAAAGGCGCAAATCACCGGGATCGCGGCCATCATCAAAACATGGTGGGTGTAGTGGTGCGAAACGCTCTCGTTTTCTTGCTTGATATCGCGCATTTCCTGGTTAGGATGCGCCAGAAGACCCCAGACATGATTCATAAAATCACTCCTCTGATGCGATGGGCTGCCCCTCCAGCTATCAGACTGTCCAACTCAGGCAGCTTCCCTTCAAGTATAATCGGCGCTGCTGTTTTTGCGGACAGCGGCACAAAAAAAGCCACTGGCGTATAAACTGTTACCTGATTCATTCACGACAGGGAGGATAATTTGCATCTCGATATCAATGGATTAATTACGCAATATGGCTATCTGGCACTGCTGATTGGCTGTATCGCAGAAGGGGAAACCTTTACTCTGCTGGGCGGCGTGGCAGCGCATGAAGGCTTGCTGCACTTCACTGGCGTGGTACTGGCCGCCATGGCCGGCGGGATTATTGGCGATCAACTGTTGTTCTGGTTGGGTCGCCGTTATGGCACGCGCATCCTGCGCCGTTTTCGTAAACATCAGGACACCATTCGCAAGGCCAATCACCTGATTCAAAAGCGCCCTAGCCTGTTTGTCATCGGCGTGCGCTTTATGTACGGTTTTCGCATTATCGGCCCGATCATCATCGGCACCAGCCGTCTGAAACCATTGCGCTTTTTTGTGCTCAACGTCATCGGTGCGGCCATCTGGTCGCTGATCTTCGTGACTCTTGGCTACTTTGCGGGGGAGATCATCACGCCGTGGCTGCACAAGCTTGACCAGCACTTTAAACACTTACTGTGGTTGGTGGCGGCGATTGTGTTCGGCATCGTGCTGCGTTATGTCATTCGCCGATGGAATCACCGCCGGGCGGGCTAATGGTGATAGCCCTTAAACTGCGGATTGGCCAGCATAAATCCGCCGTCAACGATAAAGGATTGACCGGTAGTGTAGGTGGCCCACTCGGAACAAAGCCACGCCACTAAACTCGCCACTTCACGCGTATCGCCGGGACGTCCAATCGGGATTTCCGGCATGCGCGTGCTGCGAGCCTGATCGTCAGTCAGGTTGTTCATCGCCGTTGCAATCGCGCCTGGCGCCACGGCATTCACCAGAATGTGGTGCGGCAACAAGCTGAGCGCCATCGATTTGGTCAATCCGCCCAACGCATGTTTCGCTGCGGTGTAGGCTGTCGCATCGGGCAGCGGGGTGTGTTCATGCACCGAGGTGATGTTGATGATGCGCCCGCCATCCCCTTGATCAACCATATGTCGCGCTGCAATTTGCCCACAGATAAAAGAGCCATCGACATCAACATTGAAGGTTTTACGCCAGTCTTCAAAGGTGACGTCGAGGAAATCCGCTTTAAGCATCACGCCCGCGTTATTGACCAGCACATCAATACGGCCCAATGAATTGATCAACTGCGTCAGTTGCTTGCCGCCTTCTTGGGGATCGGAGAGATCCAGTTGCCTTACCTGCGCCACCTGCCCTTTGCTCTCGACCAGCCGTGCCGTTTCCTGCGCGCCCTCTTCATCTGAGCGCCAGGTAATGCCGAGGGTATAACCCGCTTCAGCCAGCATCACAGCGCAGCTGCGGCCAATTCCTGAATCCGCACCGGTGACCACCGCCACTTTCTGTTTGCCTAATGCCATAACATTCTCCTGCGTGAAGGGTGTCTACACAGTATAGAAGTTATCCTTCCGTGCCCCGCCTCAGCTGAAAAAAGCTTTTCGTCTATAGTTAACAATCAGATACCGCCAAGGGAGGCCACATGAGCACCATTAAACGCAAAATTGATGACCACGGTGTCATCGGCGACTTACGCACCTGTGCACTCATCGCCAATGACGGCACCATCGATTATCTCTGTTGGCCCGAGCTCGATAGCCCTTCAGTGTTTGCCGCCCTGCTCGATGGCGACGAAGCGGGATTGTTCTCGCTGGCACCTGACTGGAAAAATGCCCGCCAGCAGCAGCTTTACCTGCCGGACACTAACATCCTGCAAACCCGGTGGCTGGGCGATGCAGGCGTGGCGGAAATCACCGATTACATGCCCATCTGCGATCAACCCAATAAAGTGCCACGTCTGGTTCGTCGGGTAAAAATGGTGCGCGGATCGGCCAACTTTCATCTGCTGTGCGCACCGCGCCATGATTATGCCCGTGCCGACACCCACACCGAATTACGCCCCGGCGGCATCGCGTTTCTCGCGGAAGGTCAGCCCGCCTTGCGTCTTAGCGCGACGGTAGTGATGACGCGAGAAAATCACAGTGCAGTGGCGACCTTTACCCTGAAAGCGGGAGAGTCTGCCGAGTTCGTGTTTGGCAGTGATGAAGATCCGTTCGTTGCGGAAATCGCCACCGAACAATGCTTCAGTGAGACCCTGAACTACTGGCGTCACTGGAGCAGCCACAGCACCTATCGCGGTCGCTGGCAGGAAAGGGTGACACGCTCTGCTCTCGCGTTAAAACTCCTGACCTCAAAACAGCACGGTTCTATCGCCGCTGCCGCCACCTTTGGTTTGCCGGAGGAGTTGGGCGGCGAGCGCAACTGGGATTATCGCGCCTCGTGGATCCGCGATGCCTCCTTCAGCATGTACGCGCTGATGCGGTTGGGTTATGTGGAAGAAGCGCGAGACTTTACCCATTGGGTCGGACGCTGTGTGGAGCACAGCCATGACGATACACCTCATTTACAAGTGATGTATCGCCTGGACAGCGGGACGGAACTGCACGAAACCGAACTGCTCAATCTCTCTGGATACGCCAATTCGCGTCCGGTACGCATCGGTAATGATGCGTGGCGACAAACCCAACTCGATATTTACGGCGAACTGATGGACGCGGTATATCTGGCGAACAAATACGGTGAGGCGATTTCACAACGCGGCTGGCGGCATGTCTCCGACATGATCGATTATGTCTGCGCGAACTGGAATCAGCCCGATGCTGGTATTTGGGAGATGCGCGGCGAGCCGGAACACTTCCTGCATTCGCGTTTGATGTGTTGGGTCGCACTGGACCGCGCACTGCGCCTTGGGCTGAAGCGTTCACTGCCGATGCCGTATGAGCGTTGGGATCGGGTGCGCAGCGAGATCCGCGACGATATCTGGCAAAATTTCTGGAACCCAGAACTCGGACACTTCACCGCCACCCGTGGGGGTAAATTCCTTGATGCGTCAATGCTGTTGATGCCACTGGTGCGTTTTGTCAGCTCCACCGATCCCGACTGGATCGCCACGCTGGATGCCATTAAAACGCATTTGGTGAGCGACGGTTTAGTGCGACGCTATAACATTAGTGAAACGCCTGCCGATGCTTTAACCGGGGGCGAAGGCTCTTTTGCTGCCTGTTCGTTCTGGTATGTCGAGTGTCTGGCGCGTGCCGGGCGGGTACATGAGGCGCATTTTGAGTTCGAAAAGCTGCTGAGTTATGCCAATCCGTTGGGGCTCTATGCGGAGGAATTCACCACGCACGGGGAAGCACTGGGTAATATGCCGCAGGCATTGTCACATTTGGCATTGATCAGTGCCGCTTTTTTCCTCAATCGTAAATTGAGCAATGAAGTGACGCTGTGGCAGCCTTAAGAAATTCACATTTTGGGCGACACAGCAAAGAGAATAGTCTGGTAAATCCCACTATTTGGGTAAAGTATCTTCAGCCAACGAAAATCATGATTCCCATCTTTGCGCCTATGCACATATAATGCGCACCGGGTCATTAAGACCGAGATGGATTCGACACACTGACAAGCCTGAAACACGGCCATAACGACTTGAAAAACATGAAAAAGAGCATTCGCGCGTTCGCTTCACTCGCCCTGGTACTGGCGGCGTTCAGCCAGTCGGCATTTGCAGTAGTCTATCCGCTGCCAGCGGCTAACAGCCGTTTGATCGGCGAAAACCTTGAAATCACCGTGCCTGATGACAGCCGACTTCCGCTGGAAGCCTTTGCTGCACAGTATCAGATGGGCCTCAGCAATATGCTGGAAGCCAATCCGGGCGTGGATGTTTATCTGCCTAAAGCTGGCACCAAAATGGTGATCCCACAGCAGCTGATTCTGCCTGACGCGCCGCGTGAAGGTATCGTGATCAACAGCGCGGAAATGCGTCTTTATTACTACCCGAAAGGCACCAAAACCGTTGTTGTGCTGCCTATCGGTATCGGCGAACTGGGTAAAGACACTCCAGTCAACTGGACAACCACCGTTCAGCGCAAAAAAGCCGGCCCAACCTGGACGCCGACCAAAGCGATGCATGCAGAATACGCATCGCGTGGCGAAAGCATTCCAGCCGTGTTCCCGGCGGGTCCAGATAACCCGATGGGTCTGTATGCGCTGTACATCGGCCGTCTTTATGCCGTACACGGCACTAACGCCAACTTCGGCATCGGCCTGCGCGTGAGCCACGGCTGTGTGCGTCTGCGTGCTGATGATATCAAATGGCTGTTCGACAATGTGCCAGTGGGTACGCGCGTGCAGTTTATCGATCAGCCGGTGAAAGCCACCGTTGAGCCAGACGGTTCTCGTTATGTTGAGGTGCACAACCCACTCTCTACTACCGAAGAGCAATTTAACTCACGTGAAGTGGTGCCAATCACGCTGACCGCTGCCGTGACCAAAGTGATTGCCGATGCCAGCACCAACCAGGATGCCGTGAACAACGCTATCCAGGCGCGTAACGGTATGCCAACCAAGATCAACGGTCCACAGGGCGAAGTGATGCCTGCTCCAGTGCCGGTTCAGGAGTCTTCTGACGCACAGCCGAAAGAAGAGCCAATGACCCCGCAAGGCGCCAGCGCCGTTGCACCGCAAACTGATGCAGCCCCTGCTGCTCAACCTGCGACCGGCAACAGCCTGTAATCTCGCCTAAGCCTTACAGTAAAAAGCCAGCCCGGTGAGGCTGGCTTTTTTGTGGGCGGTCTGAGACCGTCCGTAAACTACATTCTTCGCTTTAACGCCAGCCACCCTGCCACCAGCGTGAACACCAGCACCACAATCACTAACAGCAGAAATCCGTGCGGATTGTTCGCCAGCGGAATGCCGCCGACGTTCATGCCAAAAAAACCCGCCACGATATTAATCGGCAGCGCCAACACCGTAATCACCGTCAGCAAGAACAGTGTGCGGTTGCTTTGTTCCATCAGGCTGGCAGCAATCTCTTCCTGCAACAAACGTATGCGCTCCATCAGCCCCGCCAAATCACTGAGCGCGACGCTGAACTCTTCAGTGAAAATGCGCAGTTCTGACAGCGGTTCGCGCTTGAGCCATTTAGGTGGACGATTCAGTAAACGGAACAGCGCCGCGGGTTCAGGGGCCAGCAAACGTTGCACACGCAGCAACATACGCCGCAGGTGCCCCAGTTCGCTGCGGTTGGTTTTAATCGCCGCACTGAGCAGCCGCTCTTCAATCGCATCCACCGCCTGGCTGGAACGGCGCACCACCTGCTCCAACTGTGCTTCCTGCTCGCCCAGCAGCCACAACAGCATCGCATCGGGTTCGCTAAATTCCAGCCGGTCAATTTGCTGGTGCATGCGTTCAATCATCCCCACCGGCCGATAGCGTGCAGTGACGATGACGTGTGCACAGCACCAAATCCACAGCGTGGCGTTCTGCGTGCTGCGCTCTTCTTTACTGAAAGTCACATCATTAAGTACCGCCAGCAGCGCATCGTTTTGATGGGCTAAACGGGTGCGCGGCGAGGCGGAATGTATCTCGTCGAAAAAATCATTATCAACACTAAAGTGGTCCTGAACCCAGCGCTCAGCGCGCGCGTGGTTAAGGTTGATGTGAAGCCACAGAAAGTAAGATTCGGGCAGTTCTTGTTGTGCAAGCTGTGAGGCCTCACGCGCGTTAAGCCTTTGTGGCGGCGCTTCCGGTGTGAATAAGTAACCATGAATAAGGCCAGCGACTTCATTATTGAAATCCGGCAGTGAGGCAAGCGGCAAGACAGGCTGGAACATGGCAGCGTGAGGATCCCGGAGCGGTCAGATCCACAGACTGCGACAGCCGTGTTACAGCAAGATGACACACTGTGATCGCCATCATCATTCTGTCATACAAACCACGTATCACACTGCCAGTAACGGATGCCGTTCGAGCATCGTCAATCCACACCGGGGTGTGTTATGGCTGAAAACAGTTTACCTGCATCGACATCATCGTCTCCCAGCGGACGTCCGAATCTTAACCAAGGCAGCGGTCGTGTCTCACGTATCATTTTCCTGGTACTCCTGTGCGCCGGACTGCTCTTTACTGCCATCAATCTGTTTAATGACGTAGAAGAGACCGGTGCGCCGGTCACCAGCTACACGCCGTTCCTGCTGCTGGGGGTCGCACTATTGATTGCCCTCGGCTTTGAGTTTGTGAACGGCTTCCATGACACCGCCAATGCCGTCGCAACGGTGATATACACCCACTCTCTGTCACCGGGTGTGGCCGTGGTGTGGTCTGGTTTCTGTAACTTCCTTGGCGTATTACTCTCCAGCGGCGTGGTGGCGTTTGGCATCATTTCGCTGCTGCCTGTCGAGCTGATCCTGCAAGCGGGTAGCGGCAACGGCTTTGCCATGGTGTATGCCCTGCTGTTCTCCGCGATCATCTGGAACCTCGGCACCTGGTATTTCGGCTTGCCTGCGTCTTCCTCACATACGCTGATTGGATCGATCATCGGTGTGGGCGTAGCCAATGCCCTGCTGCACGGCCGCAGTGGTACCAGCGGCGTAGACTGGGATCAGGCCATCAAAGTGGGCTACGCCCTGCTGCTGTCACCGGTAGTCGGCTTTATCTGCGCCGCCCTGCTGCTGTTGGCGATGAAAGCCTTTATCCGCAATCGCCAGCTGTATGAAGCGCCAAAAGACAACCAGCCACCGCCGCCGTGGATCCGTGGCCTGCTGATCCTGACCTGCACCGGCGTCTCTTTTGCCCACGGCTCGAATGATGGGCAGAAAGGGATGGGGCTGATTATGCTGATTCTGGTCGGCACCATGCCGATTGCCTATGCCCTGAACCGCTCACTGCCGCCAGACCAAATCCCGCGTGTTGCCGCGTTAACCCAGGTCACCGAACAGCAGTTACTGGCGCTGCAGCCGCCTCCGGCCGCGATGCCTGCTCCACGCGAAGTCCTGACGGAATTCGTGCGCACCAGCCAGAACCGCCCACAGGTTCTGCCTGCGCTGGGCATGATGTTGGGTGATATCGGCGAGCAAATTCGTCAGTACGGTTCGGTAGAGAACATTCCGGCCCAGGCGGTGACCAACACCCGTAACGATATGTACCTCGCCTCGGAAACCATCAAACATCTGCAATCCGCCAAAGTGCCGGTGCCAGAAGAGATCGCCAGTAACCTCACCGCGGTGAAGAAAGAACTGGATGCGGCCACACGCTTTATCCCGATGTGGGTAAAAGTGGTGGTGGCGATCGCCCTCGGCCTCGGCACCATGGTAGGTTGGCGCCGCATTGTGGTCACCGTGGGTGAACGTATCGGCAAAACCCATCTGACTTATGCCCAGGGTGCCAGTGCTGAATTAGTGGCCATGGCCACCATCGGTGCGGCTGACGTCTTCGGCTTGCCGGTCTCCACCACACACGTGCTCTCCTCGGGCGTAGCCGGTTCTATGGCGGCCAACAAATCTGGCCTGCAGCTCTCCACCATCCGTAACCTCGCGCTGGCGTGGGTATTGACGCTGCCGGTCTCAGTCTTACTTTCAGGGCTGCTTTACGCTCTGTTTATTCATCTGTAACGGGGAAAAGTCATGGCGACACACGACAATAACTTCCGCAGTGAGACGTTTAATGCGCGTTTGCTGCAAGAATTTTATGACAGCTACGACGAAGAGCTGGAGATGGAGCTGGATGATCTGCGCTTCAAGGATAACGGCGAACCGCAGGAAGAAGATGATAAAGCCTTCCGTCGCCGCTACTTCCGTGAGCTGTTGCATCTGCAAGGCGAACTGGTGAAGTTGCAGGATTGGGTGATGCGTACCGGGCATCGTGTGGTCATTCTGTTTGAAGGCCGTGATGCCGCAGGTAAAGGCGGCGTGATCAAACGTATCACACAGCGTTTGAACCCACGTACCTGTCGTGTGGCTGCCCTGCCCGCGCCTAACGATCGTGAGAAAACTCAGTGGTATTTTCAGCGTTATATCGCACATCTGCCGGCCGCCGGTGAGATCGTGATGTTTGACCGTAGCTGGTATAACCGCGCAGGCGTTGAACGCGTGATGGGCTTCTGTAATGAAGCCGAAGTAGAAGAGTTCTACCGCAGCGTACCAGAATTCGAAAAAATGCTGACACGCAGCGGCATTCAGATCATCAAGTACTGGTTCTCGATCACTGACGAAGAGCAGGAACTCCGCTTCCTCAGCCGTATTCACGATCCGTTGAAACAGTGGAAACTCAGCCCGATGGATCTCGAAAGCCGTCGTCGTTGGGAAGACTACACCGAAGCGAAAGAAGAGATGCTGGAACGCACTCACATCCCTGAAGCGCCATGGTGGGTGGTGCAAGGCGTTGATAAAAAACGTGCGCGACTGAACTGCATTAGCCATCTGTTGCAGCAAGTGCCGTACGAAGAGAGTGAATCGAAAACGATTATGTTACCGATGCGCGAACGTCATGAAGATTATCGCCGCGCACCGGTCCCGGAAAACATGGTGGTGCCAGAAAAGTACTAATTCACCGTGGGCACGGTCGCCTGGCGGCCGTGCTGCTGTTGCAAGCGCAAAGTAATCAGGAATGCGCCTAAAACCATCAGTGCCGCAGCCAGATAAACCGACTGCATGCCCCAATGACCAATCAGTAAACCCGCCACCGGTCCGGTTAGTCCTAGCCCTAAATCAAGAAAGGCCGAATAGGTGCCCAACGCCGATCCCTGATCCTGCTGCTGCACGCGTTTCACCGCTTCTACGCCGAGAGCCGGGAACACCAATGAGAATCCGCCGCCGGTCAGGAAGGCGCCAATATCAACCAGCCAGCTGCTGTCTGCCTGCCAAATCAGCAGCAAACCTGCACACTCCAGTACAAAGGACACCAGCGATACCTTAATGCCACCAAACCGCGTGATGTAACGGCCGCCCGCAAGGCGCACCAGCACAAACCCGAGGCTAAATAGCGTCAGAGCAAAGGCCGCGCCACTCCAGTCGCGGCTGGCGAAATAGAGCGTAATGAAGGTGGAAATCACGCCAAAACCGATGGTGCCAAACCCTAGCGCCAGACCAAACAGCCAGACGCGGCTCACCACCCGGTGGAACGGAATGCGCACGCCGGCAGTGACCTTAACAGGCGCTTTGCGACTCGCCATCCAGAAACCCACCACACCCATTACCGCGACCAGGCCAGCAAAGCCGCTGATGCCAAACCACTGATTGAGCAACACACCCAATGGCGCACCGATTGCCATGGCAAAATAAGTGGCAACACCATTCCACGAAATGACGCGTGCGGTTTGTAATGGCCCAACAATATTCATGCCCCAGAGCGTTGATCCCGTGCTGCTAAAGCTTTCGCCCACGCCCAAGAACAGTCTGCCTGCGGCCAGCAGCGCCAGGCTCAGCATCGGCACATCACTAAACAGCGCCGCGATGATGGAGAGCACGCCGCTCATCCCGCAGCACACTAACCCCATCATCACCACACGTTTGGGGCCATAACGATCGGCCAGGCGCCCGGAATGAGGTCGGCTAAGCAGGGTCGCGAAGTATTGCAGGCTGATGATCAAGCCAGCAATAAACGAGCTGAAGCCCAGTTGGTTGTGCACAAATCCGGGGAGTACCGCCAATGGCAACCCCACCGAGAGATAGCAGAAAAAGGTGAAGATGATGACGGAAATGATGCGTTTATTTAACTGAGCATGGCTCAGTACAGCGGCGTCTGACATAAGTGATGGCATTACAGATGAATGTAGGCCTCTACTATAGCGCGAACAGCGCTCATCTTGAACCTGACTTTAGCTGGAACTGTGTAATAGCGTAATTCCGTATGCAAACAACAATCTCAGGCACTAAATAATATCAAATGCCAGATACTTATTATTAATTAACTTTAATAAGCGAATTTAATTTAGTTTTTTTAAACCATAGACATGACAAATCTGAAAAATCCCCCTATTGGCAGGCACATTTAGCATTTATCAGAAAAAATTTATAGCAAAACCAGAGAGTAAGCGGATTGAATTTTAATCATTAACGCGAGTGATATTTGAACGTCCGCATTAAACATAGATTCTGTCGCCATCAAGCCTTAGGTTACAGATTATAAAATCAAATCCAGGTGGTTACTTTCAGTGAGTAACATACCTCTTCAGCGCGCGTAACTTCTCATTGTTCGACATATTTTTATTTCACTCTGTACCCTACCTGCCGGGAGAGATTATGAAGATAATCATCAGTGGAAGCGGATATCCTGAAAAAAGAAATATCATCACTAACCCTCACCACCAGTATATTGATTGCCGAAAAAAGAACATTTACTTTTATTTGAACGCCGTCAGATCCAGGCTGCTACATAAAAATAAGCAATTCATCTTTTATCCGCTGCCCGGCTTGCTGCCGCACAGTGCGGATGTCATTCATCTCTTTAACGAAGTTGCTCATACCAAACGTAACTGGATCGCCACCTTTGAGACTGAAATCCCCCGCGTGTTGCCCGTGCCCGGCATGGAAAAAACCGCTAATCCCGACTTGCACTCGCAACTGGCATTAATCGCCAGAGATGAATGTTTGTACCTGATTGCCATCTCACAAGCGACCTTTAACATCCAACTGAAGTTGCTGGAGGCTTTCCCTGCCATCAAGGCGGCAGCGGCCCATAAACTGCGTATTCTCCATCCTCCTCAGCCGTTGCTGTGTGTAAAACCGCGTTTAATTTCACCGGGAAAAATTCATTTCACGTTTGTTGGCAGTGAGTTCTATCGCAAGGGAGGGGCCGAAGTGGTGTTGGCGATTTCGCAACTGACTGAAGAGGATGTTTTCACTCGCAGTCAGATTCAGGTCACCCTGATTGGCGATCTTTCGCAGCGACATAATATTGCCCATCGCCAATTTCAGGATGATGAGGCGTTCTATACTCGCATTGAACACCTAATCAACACATCGCCACATATTCAGCACTTTAGCGCATTACCCAATCATCAGGTGTTGGCGCTATTGCAACGTACACACGTGGGGTTACTCCCCACCTGGCAGGATACTTATGGCTTCTCGGTGCTGGAAATGCAGGCCAGCGGCTGCCCGGTGATCACCACCAATGTTCGTGCCTTACCCGAGATCAATCCAGCAGGTGCAGGCTGGCTTATTCAACAGCCATTAAATGATGAGCATGAGTATGTGATTGACTCAGAAGAGCGCAAAAAGGATATTCGCCACCAGATCGTGCAGCAGTTGAAAGGTCATATCGTGGATATTCTGCGTAATCCGGGGCTCATTACCCAGTACTCCGCGCAATCACTGCAAAGAATTGCGGAACACCATGACCCGGTGAAATTCAGTGAGCAGATGGTCCGCTTTTACGCATCCAGTAAGCAGACACACTATACAGCAGCGTTTAAATAATGAGGGGGCGCTATGCGTGTGCGGTCAGTTGCTGCGCATGGCGTTCAATCGCTGTGGCGATCTCAGCGGAAACACGTAAGGTACGGATTTCACTGAACAGCCCATCGGCCTCGTCGTAGGCTTTACGCAGGTAGCCCAGCCACTGTTTGATGCGCGCCACGTGGTACATGCCGGTATCACCCTGCTTCTCTAACTGGGTGTATTTCAGCAGCAGTTCAACCACCTCGAACCATGGCATGGGCGCTTCATTGTACTTCACCACACGGCCGAGGTTGGGGATGTTGAGCGCACCGCGCCCTAACATCACCGCATCACAACCGGTGATGCGCAGACAATCCTGCGCATCCTGCCAGCTCCAGATCTCGCCGTTGGCGATCACCGGAATCGACAGGCGCTGGCGAATCTCACCAATCGCCTGCCAGTTGATGCTTTCAGCGCGGTAGCCTTCTTCTTTGGTACGGCCATGCACCACCAGTTCACTGGCCCCAGCTTGCTGTACCGCATCGGCAATCTCGAAGCGGCGCTCACCGGAATCCCAGCCCAAGCGTACTTTAACCGTTACCGGTAGATGGGCAGGCACCGCTTCACGCATCGCTTTGGCACCGCGATAGATCAGCTCAGGATCTTTCAGCAGCGTCGCCCCACCGCCGCTGCCGTTAACCAGCTTTGACGGGCAACCACAGTTGAGATCCACGCCCCAGGAACCGAGTTCCACCGCACGCGCAGCGTTTTCTGCCAGCCACTCGGGATACTGCCCGAGAAGCTGCATACGCACACGCGTGCCGGAAGGGGTGCGGCTGCTGTTGTGCAGCTCAGGACACAAACGCCAAAAGGATTTTACCGGCAACAGTTGATCGACCACACGCAAAAACTCGGTGACGCACAGATCATAATCATTCACCCCGGAGAGCAGCTCACGCACCAGCGAATCCAGCACGCCCTCCATCGGCGCCAGTAAAACCCTCATGGGTTAGATATTCCCGCTCTTCTTAGGGGCTGGACGACGGCGACCGCTGTTAGCTGCTGGCGCAGCCTGGCCCGCATTGCCGCCCTGACGACGCGCTGGACGTGCTTCGCCTTGCGGACGTGGCGCATGACCGCTGTGAGGACGAGAAACGTTACCGCCCTGTCCGCGCCCCTGGCCTTGACCACGGCCCTGACCGCGACCTTGCTGCTGACGTCCGTTTTGGATCGGCTCCGCTTTGATGCTTGGATCGACTTCAAAGCCAGGCAACTCGATGCGCGGAATTTCACGCTTCAGCAAACGTTCGATGTCACGCAGCAGTTTGTGTTCATCGACACACACCAGCGACAACGCCGCACCAGTCGCCGCCGCACGACCGGTACGGCCGATACGGTGTACATAGTCTTCAGCCACATTTGGCAGCTCGTAGTTCACCACGTGTGGCAGCTCTTCAATATCCAGGCCACGCGCGGCGATATCGGTCGCCACCAGCACACGAATACCACCAGATTTAAAGTCCGCTAACGCACGGGTACGCGCGCCCTGGCTTTTGTTACCGTGGATAGCCGCTGCGGTAATGCCATCTTTGTTCAGTTGTTCGGCCAGATGGTTCGCGCCATGCTTGGTACGGGTGAACACCAGCACTTGCTGCCAGTTATCACGACCAATCATCAGTGACAGCAGTTCCCGCTTGCGCTTTTTATCAACGAAATGCACCTGTTGTGAAACCTGCTCAGAAGCGGTGTTGCGACGCGCCACTTCAACCTGTTCTGGGTTGGTCAGCAGTTTTTCTGCCAGGGTTTTAATTTCATCAGAGAAAGTCGCAGAGAACAGCAGGTTCTGACGTTTGGCTGGCAGACGCGCCAGTACACGGCGGATATCGTGGATGAAGCCCATATCGAGCATGCGGTCCGCTTCATCCAGTACCAGAATTTCAACCTGAGACAGATCGACGGCGTTTTGATGCGCCAGATCCAGCAGACGGCCCGGCGTCGCCACCAGCACATCGACGCCACCGCGCAGTTTCATCATCTGCGGGTTAATGCTTACGCCGCCGAAAACTACCAGCGAACGGATGTTGAGGTACTGACTGTATTCACGGACGTTTTCGCCCACCTGCGCCGCCAGTTCACGGGTTGGGGTGAGGATCAGTGCACGCACCGGGCGACGACCGCGCGCAGTGGAAGGATTTGCACTGAGGCGCTGCAGCAGTGGCAGCGTGAAGCCGGCGGTTTTACCCGTACCGGTCTGAGCACTCGCCAGCAGGTCGCGGCCAGCCAGTACCACAGGAATTGCCTGACGCTGGATTGGCGTCGGTTCTTGGTAGCCTTGTTCCGCTACCGCACGCAAAATATCGGCACTTAAGCCGAGAGAGTCAAAAGACATGCAGGTGTATTACTCCGAACCGCCCTGATCGCCGTCAGCGATGTAGTTTTCAGGGGGGATATGACGCAAGCCTGAGGCTCACGTGTGAAAAGGGCACAAACTACCATGCGTAAGGGCGAGAGTTTAGCAGGTTTCGGCTGGGACTGCGACAGCCATTACCGCGAGGGTCTTTTCTTGGGACGCATAAATGCACCCCCTAAGGTTTTACCGATGTACTCATTATGTGTGCCTTTCTGTATTGTCAGGTCGTCAGTGATGGCGACCTGATTACCCATAAAAAAAGGAGCCATAAATGGCTCCTTCTTTCACAGCAGGCCGAATGGCCGCGCCAAACATTAACTGCGTTTTTTCTCCACGCGATGCGCGGGTTCTTTCGCCAGCAGTGACACCAGTGCCGGTCCCACCAACATCACCACGCCTAAACAACCGATCAGCAGGTTGTTGTGGATGAAGCGGGAAATCAGGAACAGCGTCAGCATCGCTGCACCGAAGTAATAGGTTGTCGTTACTTCTTCCAGAGAATCGCCAAATCGGCGTAAACGGGCACTACGCTGCAGAGCCAGCATGGCGATAAACACCAACGCATAAGCGGCTACCAGGGTACTGCTCACTTCTACCAGCGCCTTATGCTTCCAGCCCCACACCAGCGCTGCAATCACCAACAGGTGCATAGCAATATGCAAGCAGGTTTGACCGGTAACAATCTGAACACGATTAGACCATTTCATTCATTTCTCCTGGCAGACCCAACAGGTCGCCCAAGTGTATCTGGCTGTGGCCAGACGGATTTCCTCAATGTAAAGCAAATTTCGGATTACGCCCTAATTTTATGCTCCACTCACCACCCATTTGTGACAAAGACTACACTTTGTGCTGTTGATGATGAAAAGGAGCGCGTCGCAGTATGCCACAAATCACGCAAGGATTTTCATTTAAAGTCCTGACGATCAATACCCACAAAGGGTTCACCAGCTTTAATCGCCGCTTTATCCTGCCGGAATTGCGTGACGCCGTCCGCGAAACCTCAGCGGATATCGTCTTCCTGCAAGAGGTGATGGGCACCCACGCCATCCATTCGCTGCACATCGAAAACTGGCCAGAACACTCTCATTACGAGTATCTGGCTGACACCATGTGGCATGATTTTGCCTATGGCCGTAATGCGGTTTATCCTGAAGGACACCACGGGAACGCGATATTGTCACGTTTTCCGATTATTGAATATGAAAACCTCGATATTTCTGTGGCAGGAAGTGAAAAACGCGGCATGTTGCACTGCCAGATTCGCTTGCCTGACCGTCCGCAGCCACTGCATGTCATTTGCGTTCATCTGGGCTTAAAGGAACACCATCGCCAGACGCAGATGAAAATGATGAGTGAGCACATCGCCGCGCTGCCGCATGATGCGCCGCTGGTGGTGGCCGGTGATTTTAACGACTGGCAAGTTCGTGCCAATCGTTTTCTGAAACGCAGCGCCGGCCTTGAGGAAGTATTCAGCATGAAAAACGGCCACCCGGCGCGCACCTTTCCGGCCCGTTTTCCCCTGTTGCGCCTTGATCGCATTTACATCCGCAACGCCACGGTCAGCCATCCTTGGGCGCTGCCGGTCAAACCCTGGTCACATCTTTCCGATCACGCCCCGCTGGCAGTGGAGATCTTGCTATGAACTTTAGTTGGCGTGATGGCAACCAACTTCGGCTGCTGGAAAATGGCGATCAGTTTTTCCCGCGCGTTTCTGAAGCCATCCAAGGCGCGCAGCGTTCGCTGCTGCTGGAAACCTTTATTCTGTTCGAGGACACAGTTGGCCAGTCTCTCCATAGCGATTTATTGACGGCAGCCCGGCGTGGCGTCCATGTTGAAGTGATGGTGGATGGCTACGGTTCGCCTGATTTATCCGATCACTTCGTCAACAGCCTCACCGAAGCCGGCGTGCGCTTTCTCTATTATGATCCGCGCCCGCTTGTGCTGGGCATGCGCACCAATGTGTTCCGCCGCCTGCATCGGAAAATCGTAGTGGTGGATGAGACGCTGGCCTTCGTCGGCGGTATCAACTTTTCTGACGAGCACAACACCGACTTCGGCCCGCAAGCCAAGCAGGACTATGCAGTGGAGGTCACCGGACCGGTGGTGTTGGATATTGCGCATTACGTGCAGCAAGCCATGGGTAGCGAACAGGTGACGCGGCGCTGGTGGGGAGGCCGATCGCCACGGCTGGCGGTGAATGCCATGCCGGGTGACGCTCAGGTGCTGTTTGTCTATCGCGATAATGACAAGCATCGCGATGACATTGAGCAGCACTATCTCGATATGCTGCGCAAGGCAAAGCGCGACGTGATTATCGCCAACGCCTACTTTTTCCCTGGCTATCGGCTGCTGCGCGAGATGCGCAGTGCCGCACAGCGTGGCGTGCGCGTCAGGCTGATCGTCCAGGGTGAGCCCGATATGCCGATTGTCAAAGTCGGTGCTGAGATGCTGTACAACTATCTGGTGGATGCCGGTGTGGAGGTTTACGAGTATTGCCGCCGGCCGCTGCACGGCAAGATTGCGGTGCAGGATCAACACTGGTCCACGGTGGGGTCCAGCAATCTCGACCCGCTCAGTCTGTCACTAAACCTCGAAGCCAATCTGATGGTGCACGATCGCGCGTTCAACCAGACACTGCGCGAAAATCTGGAAGCACTGTTACAGCAGGATTGCGAGCGCGTACAGGATGACAAGCTGCCGCCACGCACCTGGTGGCATCTGACCAAAAGCGTCATCGTGTTTCACTTCCTACGCCATTTCCCGGCCATCGCGGGTTGGTTGCCCGCGCATACTCCGCTGCTGAGCCAGGTGGAACCGCCGGTTCAGCCGGAAATGGAAACCCAGGATCGGGTCGAAACCGACAATCAAGGAGCGAAACCCTGATGAGCAAGAAACATTCGCGCTGGCAATGGGCCAAGAAAATCCTCACCTGGCTGTTTTTTATCGCCGTGATTGTGCTGCTGGTGATTTACGCGCGCAAAGTGAACTGGCAAGACGTCTATCAGGTGATTGTGGGTTATAACCGCTACGTAGTAGCGGGTGCTGCCGCGCTGGTGGTGATCAGCTATCTCACCTATGGCGTCTATGATTTGATTGGGCGCGCCTACTGCGGGCACAAACTGGCCAAGCGTCAGGTGATGCTGGTGTCGTTTATCTGTTACGCCTTTAACCTGACGCTGAGCACCTGGGTGGGTGGCGTGGCGATGCGCTATCGGCTTTATTCGCGCCTGGGGCTGCCCGGCGGCACCATCACCCGCATCTTTTCCATGAGCATTGCGACTAACTGGCTGGGCTATATCTTACTGGCTGGGGTGGTGTTTGTGGCGGGGATGGTGCCGATTCCGCCGCGTTGGTTTATCGGCGAAAACACGCTGCGCATTATTGGTGCAGCGCTGTTAGTGCTGGTCGCTATTTATTTATGGGCCTGTACCTTTGCGAAAAAGCGCCAGTGGACGGTGAAAGGTCAGCATCTGCAACTGCCGTCACTGCGCATGGCGTTGTTGCAGTTTGCGGTCTCCAGCGCCAACTGGCTGGTGATGGGGGCGATCATCTGGCTCTTGCTGGCACGTCAGGTGGATTATCCGCAAGTGCTGGGCGTGTTGCTGATCAGTAGTATCGCTGGGGTGATCATTCATATTCCCGCTGGGATTGGCGTGCTGGAAGCGGTGTTTCTTGCGCTGCTGGCAGGGGAACAGGTTTCGCACGGCACGATTATCGCCGCGCTACTGGCTTATCGCGTGCTGTACTTTATTTTGCCTCTGTTGCTGGCGTTGGTGTTGTATTTGCTGCTGGAGAGCCGAGCGAAGCAATTGCGGCAGAAGAATGAGCGCAAAATGGCTTCACGATAATGGGTTAAGGACCTTGTCGGGCTGCTACGAGACTGGACTCATTGAGGTGAGATGTTAACAACTTCATTAAACTGTAGCGGCGCAATTTATTGCGCGTCATTTAGCAGGGGTATCGCTGCTGAGACGCGCGATGAATCGCGCCGCTACGAAGATGATTTACCGACAATTACCGAGAATGATTTACCGACGGTTACCGAAAATGCGCAGCAGCATCAGGAACAGGTTGATGAAGTCGAGATACAGCGTCAGCGCACCCATAATCGAGTAGCGGCGCAGGTTCTCTTTATCATTGACGTTAATGCTCTCGCCAATCGATTTCAGCTTCTGCGTGTCATACGCGGTCAGACCGACAAACACCACCACACCGATATAGGTAATCGCCCACATCAGCGCCGGACTTTTCAGCCAGAAGTTCACCAGTGACGCCAGCACAATCCCGATCAGCGCCATAAACAGCAAGCTGCCGAAACGGCTCAGGTCACGCTTGGTGGTGTAACCGTAGAAGCTCATTGCGCCGAACATCCCTGCCGTCACAAAGAAAGTGCTGGCAATGGAAGAATAGGTATAGACGAGGAAGATACTCGCCAGCGTCAATCCGGTCAGCGCGGAATAGAGCATAAACAGCCCGGTCGCGAGCGTACTGCTCAGGCGATGCACCATGCCTGACAGCACAAACACCACTGCCAACTGCACAATAATCAGCCCAAAGAAGGTGATACGGTTAGCAAACACCAGCTCCATAACGGCAGGCGTACGCGCAGCAAACCATGACACAAAGGCCGTCAGCAGTAAGCCGCAGGTCATCCAGCCATAGACCTGCGCCATATAGGTTTGCAGCCCGGTTGATGCCTGCTGCACGATTGAATCATTACGTGGATATCGGTCCATGATGCACCTCATTAAGTTGGACAAACGCTCTAAGTGTGGAGTCTACACCGCATTGCGTCAACGGCGCGTCAAGCACTGTTGATATCGGCCATCGACGCGCTGTGCAAACCACGCGGTGGTCAGGTTGCGGGTAATTTTTGGGCTCTCCAGTTTTATGCCCGGCAGCATCTCGCGCGGCAGACGTTTGCCCGCCATTTTGTCAGCCAGAATAAACGTCTGCTTCCACAAAGTGCTGCTGCTGAAGCTTTCGGTGTCGCCCTTCTCCAGATCGCGGCGGATTTCGCGGTTGCTCATATCCAGCTGTTTACTCAGCGTGCGCACCGCTAATTCGGTCGAACCGGCTTGCTCGCTGCCATACATAATCAAATCGCCATCCAGCGCCAGCTTTATCCCACTGGCACGCGCCACGGCGGCCTGGAAGGCGGCATTGCGGCTGGCATACCATCCGGCATTGAAATCGGCAAAGCGATACAGCGGCTGGCTGTAATCTGCCGGATACCCCAGCAGATGTAAGGTGCCAAAATAGATACCGCCACGGCGGGTAAACACTTCACGACGGATGGAGCCGTCAATCGGATACGGATAGCCCTTGGCGTGCGCTTCGGCAAATTCAATGCTGACCTGCATCGGCCCACCGGTATGAATCGGATTCAGATTGCCGAACAGCTTCTGTCCCATCGGCACCATATCGATGAAATCATCAAAAATGGCACTCAGCTCTTTCTCACTGCGCACTTTGTCCAGGCGTGCTGCGTAGCTTTCGCCGGTGGGGGATTTGATCAGTAAGGCGGTACGCACTAAAAAGGCGGGAACATGCACTTTCGCGGCACGGCGATCGATCTCACCCCAGGCGATTTTCGGCAAACCCGGCACTGGCGCATCGGCATTAAAATTGGATTCCTGATCGGCGACGGCGATCACCGCACAGACATTGCTGACGCTGGGATCGATCTGCTGCACACGAAAGGCAGTGTAAATGTCATCCGCCCAGGCGCTTTTTTGCTTCACGTCACTGGGCAGCAACTGTTGGATTTGGCTTTTAACGTCGGCAGGCTGACGTGCTGGTGCCTGCGGCTCTTTTTTGCTACTACATCCCGCCAACACCAGCGCGGTAAGCAGCGCTGCGCCTTTCAGCATTTTAGTGGTGTTCATCCTGTTCCCTGATAGCCAACAAAAACCGTACCTTAACGTTTTCAGTGGGCTGCGGCTATCGGCGCAGGCGGATTTTACGCCCTACTTCCAGCGTTCGGCGGCTTGATGGTCACTGTCGCGCGCATCGACCCAGCGTTCGCCCTGTTGCGTGGCTTCCCGCTTCCAGAAGGGGGCGCGGGTTTTCAGGTAATCCATGATGAATTCTGTCGCCGCGAAGGCGCTACTGCGATGCGCGCTACTGACACCAACAAACACGATTTCATCACCGGGAAACAGTTCCCCCACGCGATGGATCACCGTCACCTGCTGCAATGCCCAGCGTTGGCGTGCCTCTTCGACAATTTCCGCCAGCGCTTTTTCTGTCATGCCGGGATAGTGTTCCAGCGTTAATGCCGCCACGCTGTCACCGAGATTGTGATTACGCACTTTGCCGGTGAAGGTCACCACGGCACCATCGCTGTCATGGGCGGCGAGTTGTGCATACTCCTGCCCGACATCAAAAGGTTCGACGCCAACGCGAATGCGGGTTTCCATGCTCATCCCCCCGTCACCGGCGGGAAGAAGGCCACTTCATCTCCGGCACGCAGCGGATGGCTCATCGGCACCAGAGTTTGATTCACCGCCGCCAGCAACTTGCCGGACTCCAGCGCCAGCGCCCAGCGGTCGCTTTTTCCGGCCAGCGCCGCACGCAGCGAAGCCACGTCCTGATACTCCGGTGCCAGTTCTAACGTACTGGTTCCGGTCAGCTCGCGCACCTGCGCGAAAAACAGCACTTTAATCATGCGCCACCGCCTGAAAATCGCCGGATTTGCCGCCGCTTTTACTCAGTAAGCGCAGTTGGTCGATGACGATATCTTTCTGCACGGCTTTGCACATATCGTAAATGGTCAAGGCGGCAACCGAGGCGGCCGTCAGCGCCTCCATCTCGACGCCGGTTTTCCCGGTCAGGCGGCAGCGTGAGGTCACACGTACGCGGCTGTGTTCGGGTTCCGCCACCAGGGTCACTTCCACCTTGCTCAACATCAGCGGATGGCAAAGCGGAATCAGCTCCCAGGTGCGTTTCGCCGCCTGAATCCCGGCGATACGCGCCGTGGCGAACACGTCGCCCTTGTGGTGGCTGCCGTCGATGATCATTTGCAGCGTTTCGGCACGCATCAGCACCAGCGCTTCAGCCTGGGCTTCACGAACCGTTTCGGTTTTGCCTGAGACATCCACCATGTGGGCTTCGCCTGCGGCATTGATATGCGTTAATGACATGCTTACAACTTCTTCAAATGAGAGACAAAATTACAGGGACGCGTACGCGCATCCAACTGCTCTTCAATGATGCGTTCCCATGCGCAGCGACACGCGTTGGTGGAACCCGGTACGGCGAAAATCAATGTCTGGTTCGCGAGGCCAGCCACCGCGCGCGATTGCAGCGTGGAACTGCCAATGTCTTCGTAGGAGAACATGCGGAACAGCTCGCCAAATCCATCGATTTCACGATCAAACAGCGGCAACAGTGCTTCTGGTGTGCTGTTTTTGCTGTTAAAGCCGGTGCCGCCATTGACGATCACCACCTGCACATCTTCACTGGCAATCCAGCGCGATACCGTTGCACGAATGCGATAGCGGTTATCCGGCACGATGGCGCGATCCACCACCTGATGTCCAGCTTCCGTCAACGCCTCACGCAGGTAATCACCCGAGGTGTCGTTGCTGGCGTCACGGCTATCTGAGACGGTCATCAGCGCCACATTCAAGGCGACAAATTCGCCGGTCGGTTTACCCATGGCTGTAACTCCTGTGTTTAGCCACCAATGAAGGAGAGATTTTGCGTGATGCCCGTGTTGCCCTGATGCAGGAAGTGCGTCTGCTTTTTCTGCCCAAGGCTATGCGCGATACGCGCCTGCAGTTCATCTTGTTGGGCATCGGAGGCCAGCAGATCACGCAGGGGCACGCCGCTATCGCCAAACAAGCATAAATGCAGGTTGCCGATGGCCGAGACGCGCAAGCGGTTACAGCTGGCACAGAAATCTTTTTCGTAGGGCATGATCAGGCCGACTTCACCCTGATAGTCAGGATGGCGGAACACCTGTGCCGGGCCATCACTGCGCCCGCGCGTCTGGCGTTGCCAACCTTGCATGATGAGTTGATCGCGGATCACTTCACCGGAGATGTGGTGACGGCGAAACAGATCGCCGCCCTCGCCGGTCTCCATCAACTCGATAAAGCGCAGTTGGATCGGGCGCGTGCGGATCCAGTGCAGGAAAGTCTCCAGGCTGTGGCTGTTCAGGTCACGCATCAGCACGCTGTTAACTTTGACCTTCTCGAATCCCGCCGCAAAGGCAGCATCGATACCGGCCATCACTTCAGCGAACTTGTCCTGGCCGGTAATCGCGTGGAACTGGCGCGCATCAAGGCTATCGACGCTGACGTTAATGTGGGTGAGTCCCGCATTACGCCACGCCTGCACATCCCGCGCGAGGCGATAACCGTTAGTGGTCACAGCAATCTGACGGATCGCCTGATTTTCCCGCACCGCAGCGATGATATCGGTGAAGTCGCGACGCATAGAGGGTTCGCCACCGGTCAGGCGCACTTTTTCGGTGCCCGCAGCCGCAAAGGCACGCGTCACGCGACGGATCTCGTCCAGCGAGAGAAAGCTTTTGTTGTGCGTACCGTTCGGCTTGTAGCCGTCGGGTAAGCAGTAGGTACAACGGAAGTTACACACATCCGTGACCGACAGGCGCAGATAGTAAAAGCTGCGCGCATAGGCATCTGTAAATTGTGGCACCTGAACACCTTTCCAAATACGGGAGATGCAGTCATTTCTTTCTGCACCCTGGCAGCTTACGCTACGGCCAGGCAGCCCTATCTTTCGACTTAGGCATGCAAGGCTTGGGAGTCTGCTGTCGTTATCGACAACACGGTTAATACGGATGGTAGCGCGATTTGCCTCTCGCATCCATGAGTGAATTTCGCTATATATATTGATACATAACGATTTTTCACCGCATTTTCGCAGCAGGATACGTTAAAATGCGCGGTAGATATTGATACACATCACTTCAACTGCGCCTCACCAGGCAGTTGCAAGCTTTTAAGGAATAGCATGAATCGTACCCTGGCAGATTTAGATCGCGTAGTGGCGCTTGGCGGCGGACATGGCCTTGGCCGTGTGATGTCCGCACTGGCACCGCTTGGCTCGCGCCTGACCGGTATCGTGACGACCACCGATAATGGCGGATCCACCGGACGCATTCGTCGTTCGGAAGGCGGCATTGCCTGGGGTGATATGCGTAATTGCATCAATCAACTGATCACCGAGCCTAGTGTGGCATCGGCGATGTTCGAGTATCGCTTCGCAGGCAATGGCGAGTTGGCGGGCCATAATCTTGGCAATCTGATACTCAAAGCACTCGATCACCTCAGCGTACGTCCGCTGGAAGCCATCAACATCATTCGTAATCTGCTCAAGGTGGATGCCTTCTTGATCCCGATGTCGGAGCAGCCGGTTGATCTGGTGGCGCAGGATTGCGAAGGCAACATGGTGTACGGTGAGACCGCCATCGATGAGATGAAGCAACCGCCGCAAGAGCTGATGCTGCACCCGAACGTGATCCCCACTAAAGAGGCGCTGGATGCGATTGCTGAAGCCGATTTAATTTTGATTGGCCCCGGCAGCTTTTACACCAGCCTGATGCCGATTCTGTTGATGGAAGAGATGACTCGCGCATTACGCCGTACCCCTGCCACCATGGTGTTTATTGGCAATCTTGGCCGCGAATTAAGCCCTGCAGCCGCCAGCCTGACCGTGGCCGATAAGCTGGCCATCATGGAGAAGGCGATTGGAAAGCGCGTGATTGATGCGGTAGTGGTCAGTCCGGCCGCCGACATTCGTGGTGTAGAGGATCGTCTGATTGTGCGCGAACCGCTGGAGGCCGCTGACATCAAGTACCGTCACGACCGCCAGTTACTGCGCATTGCGCTGGAGCAGGCGATTCAGGCGTTTTAGGTGCACATGAATCGCCAGTTACTGCGCATTGCGCTGAATCAGGCGATTCAGGCGATTTCGGTGCGCATGAATGCGCACACTACGGCGTTTCGCGTAGGGTCGCCATTAATGGCGACCGCAACGATTCTTGCTGAAATCAGGACGCCGCGATAAACAATTCGCGTAACTGGTGTAACTGGTCGCGCACGCTGGCAGCCTCTTCGAATTCCAGATTCTGCGCATGCTGTTGCATCTGCACCTCCAGCTCGTGAATTTTCTTCTGCATCGCCTGCGGTGTCAGTGCCAGATAGTTCGCCTCTTCTTCTGCAGCCACGCGTGAAGCCGTCTTACCTTTGCCACGCGTTTTCACCACGTTTTTGCCCAACTCAAGAATATCGGTGATTTTCTTGTTGAGACCTTGCGGCACAATGCCATGCTCTTCGTTGTAGCGCTGCTGCTTCTCGCGACGGCGTTCGGTTTCCCCCATCGCACGCTCCATCGATGGCGTAATCTTATCGGCGTAAAGAATCGCCTTACCGTTAATGTTACGTGCCGCACGACCAATGGTCTGAATCAGTGAGCGCTCAGAACGCAGGAAGCCCTCTTTATCCGCATCGAGGATCGCCACCAGCGACACCTCCGGCATATCCAACCCCTCACGCAGTAAGTTGATGCCGACCAGCACATCAAACTCACCCAAGCGCAAATCACGAATGATCTCCATACGCTCTACGGTGTCGATATCGGAGTGCAGGTAGCGCACCTTCTCACCGTGCTCCACCAGGTATTCCGTGAGGTCTTCCGCCATGCGTTTGGTCAGGGTCGTCACCAGCACACGCTCGTTAATCGCCACGCGCTGGCGGATCTCTGACAGCAAATCATCCACTTGGGTCGCGACAGGACGCACTTCCAGAATCGGATCCAACAACCCGGTAGGGCGAACTACCTGATCGATCACTTCACTGCCCGATTTTTCCAGTTCATAGTTGCCTGGCGTCGCCGAAACATAGATGGTTTGCGGCGCCAGCGCTTCAAACTCTTCAAAGCGTAAGGGACGGTTATCCAGCGCTGACGGCAGACGGAAACCATACTCCACCAGCGTCTCTTTACGTGCACGGTCGCCACGATACATGCCGCCAATCTGCGGGATGGTGACGTGCGATTCATCGACCACCAGCAAACCATCGGCCGGAAGATAATCAAACAAGGTCGGAGGCGGTTCGCCGGGGCCACGACCCGAGAGGTAGCGCGAGTAGTTCTCAATGCCAGAGCAGTACCCCAGTTCGTTCATCATCTCCAGATCGAACTGGGTGCGCTGGCTAATGCGTTGCTCTTCCAGCAGCTTATTGTTTTCCAGCAGCACTTTACGCCGCACCACCAGCTCGTCTTTGATCTCTTCCATCGCTTGCAGGATACGCTCGCGCGGCGTGACGTAGTGCGTTTTAGGGTAGATAGTAAAGCGCGGGATCACCGAGTCCACTTGCCCCGTGAGCGGATCGAACAACGATAAGCGCTCAACCTCTTCATCAAACAGTTCCACACGCAAACCAATGTCGTCGGATTCCGCCGGGAAGATGTCGATGACTTCCCCACGCACCCGGAACGTACCGCGCTGGAAGACCTGATCGTTACGGGTATATTGCAGCTCTGCCAGACGACGCAAAATGCTGCGCTGATCGATGATCATTCCGCGCGTTAAGTGCAGCATCATCTTCAGGTAGAGATCGGGATCGCCCAAGCCGTAGATGGCCGATACCGACGCCACCACGATCACGTCACGACGCTCCAGCATGGCTTTGGTGGCGGAAAGACGCATCTGCTCTATGTGTTCATTGACCGCCGCATCCTTCTCAATGAAGGTGTCGGAGCTTGGCACATAGGCTTCAGGTTGGTAGTAGTCGTAGTAAGAGACAAAAAACTCCACCGCGTTATCCGGGAAGAACTCTTTCATCTCACCGTACAACTGGGCAGCCAGTGTCTTGTTGGGCGCCATCACCATCGTGGGGCGATTGAGATCGGCGATGACATTGGCAATGGTAAAGGTTTTACCCGACCCCGTAACACCCAGCAGCGTTTGATGCGCGAGCCCATCTTCCAGCCCCTCCTCAAGACGACGAATCGCCTCAGGCTGATCACCTGAAGGTTTGAAAGCAGAGTTGAGTTTAAAGGCTTTACTCATGGTTTTGCGGTTCCTGCGGAAGAAGTCGGCGGGCAGGCTGCTAATTCTACTCTGCTATGGCGAATTTGCCAGAAAAAAATACTGGATATATTTACAGATATCTTGCACGATAACGGGGAAACGGGTTGTTTCGCTTCAGTGCAATTAAAGCGGCAGAAAGCAAAATATTGTTGCGCAAGGTTATCCCCAGAGCCGTAACGCTTTTAACATTTGTCAAGAGAGCGCCATTAAATTGCAGTCGGATGACAAGGCAGAAAAATCTCAGGCTTGCTTTTAAATAACCTGCTGATTTTATTCACAATGACCTCAAAGTCCAGTTTCGCAGCATAATGTATGCAGGCCGCGTATTTCCTCGCTTGCGCCCGGTTTTCAGTCGCTAATGCACAAGGTTATCCACAGGAATGGTGGATAACTGAATCCAGCCCTGAACCCATCGGCTGTGTATAATTTTCCCCAGGCTTGTCCAGGCGTGCGAAATATTTTTTTTTGCGATTATTTTCCCCCCACCTCAGACCGCTTTAACTATTCTTTTTGCAGCTTAAGCAAGCCTTCTTGTCGTAAAAACCGTGCGTTAAGACCATTTATTTCTTCAGTCATTGCCTTATGAACGAACAGATGCACCAGAAACGTTAAGCGTTCAGCACTCTCAAAGTGCAGCCAGGTTATTACTGAGTGGAATTATTAAGCATCTCTCATCTTTTAAGGGCTGTTTTGCCTCGATTCTGATGAAGATGCCCCCGTCGCACTAATCTGGCCTGGGAATTGCAGGTACCTGACTATGGAGTGACGAGTCCATAAGGTCTGCTGCGCAGGCCTGTAACAGCAGTGTCCACTATCAATCGTGCACGACTGTATGCCAGACGACACAGAGCGGGAGCATTCAGGCAAATAATCTGGAAGGAGTATGTCAGATGCTGAGTTTACGTTCGGTGAATCAGTTTTACGGTCACAACCATATTCTGTGGGATGTCGATCTCGATCTGCCCCCCGGCACCTGTACCGGTGTGCTGGGCAGTCCCGGAATGGGCAAAACCACGCTAGTGAACTGCATCATGGGGCGCTTACCGATTAATAGCGGCTCGATGACCTGGCAGGAAGATGGTTCGCCGCCAGAGGACTTGCTGCTGCAACCTGCGGAACAGCGCGCGCGAATGGGCATTGGCTATGTGCCGCAGGGGCGCCATATTTTCTCGCAGATGAGTGTGGAAGATAACCTGATGATTGCGTTGATGGCCGCGCAGGACGACCGCAGCCGTGCTATTCCAGAAATGGTGTTCGATCTGTTTCCTGCACTCTATTCATTACGCCATCAGCGCAGCGGCGAATTACCGATGGACCAGCAGCAGCACCTTGCGCTGGCACGTGCACTTGTGTTGCAGCCAAAGCTGCTGATTCTGGATGAACCCACTGAAGGTATGTCGCCTTGGCTGGAAGAGGAGATGGGCAACCTGATCCGCCGCCTCAATCGCGAATACGGTTTAACGGTATTACTGCTGGAGCAGCACGTGTCGTTTATTCGCCGGGTAGCGGACTATTTCCTGCTGCTGCATCGAGGTCGTAATGTGGCACAGGGCCGCGTGGCACAACTGGACGATATCACTGTTAGCAAGTGGTTAACGTCGACGTAGCGGCCGCCGATTGGTGTGGTCGCCATTAATCGCGACCCTACGGGTGAATGATAAATCGTTGTAGGGTGCGCATTTATGCGCACCTGGAAAGGATATTTTTACAGTGGCAGGGTCAAATACTGCCCGCACTCGGCCTGCTGCGTTTCGTTGTCCAGATACGGAATCTCGCCCAGGAACGGCGCATCAATACGCTGACGCAGTGTGGCGATGTACTCCGCATGACGTTTACCCGGCGGCTGAATATCGTTGGCAATCCATCCCGCCAGACGCAGCCCGCGTGCCTTAATCGCTTCTGCTGTCAGCATCGCATGGTTAATACAGCCCAGTTTCACCCCCACCACCAGGATGACCGGGAGTTGCTCCGCCTCAACCCAATCGGCATAGGTTTGCGTTGCCGATAACGGTGTAAACCAACCGCCGGCCCCCTCCACCAGCACCCATTCAGCCTGCTGCTCCAGCGCACGCAGCCCTGCGGACAACGCAGCAAACTCAATCGGCCTGCCCTCTTCCGCACTGACAATGTGCGGTGAAGTCGGTTCCACAAATGCCATCGGGTTCACCTGCTCGTAGCTGAGTGCCAGGCTGCTGTAGCGCTGGAGCGCCAGGGCATCACTGTTGCGGATCCCCGCTGGCGTGATGTCACACCCTGATGCCACTGGCTTGTAGCCTGCGGTACGTAAACCCGCAGCACTCGCCGCCTGCAACAGTGCGCCACTGGCCACCGTTTTGCCGACTTCAGTGTCCGTTCCGGTAATAAACCAGCGTGTCATTTACTTAAAACTCCATACATCAAGTGATAACTGAGGCGATAGCCGCGCTCATCTTGCGGCCAGCACTGCTCAAGCTGTGTCAGCTGCTTACGCGTGAGCACACCTGTGCCGCGCCCTTCATGCAAATGGGTGGCACCAATACCTTTCAACGAGCGCATCGCGCTCAGCGCTGTGGGGAAGTGCAGCGTGATCATCTGCTGCTGAGCGTGCAGCGGCAAACCTGCGCAGGCTGAGGTTAATTGCGCTTCGCTGAGAAAGCGATTGGCGTGGATACGGCCATCAAGTTGTGCCCACGCCTGATGCACTTCATGCAGCGAGCCATCAAGCAGGGTCGAAAACAGCACCGCGCCGCCGGGACGTGTGACGCGCAGGAATTGCTGTAGCGCAAGGCGCAGATCGCTGCTCCACTGCACCGCCAGATTGCTCCACACCCCATCAACGCTGTTATCCGGTAGCGGCAATTCATCGATATCCCCTTGCACATAATGCTGTGCAGAGTGCTGGGTGCGCGCAGCATCCAGCATACTGGCAGAGAGATCGAGCGCGGTGAGTGTGCGCCCACGATCGCGCCAGTAGCGACTGTACCAACCAGTGCCACACCCCGCGTCCAGCAAATGCGGGCCAAAACCCGCCGGTGCCAGCGCCAACAGGGCATCCCCACTCTGCCGCTGCAACTCGGCATGTTGTTCATAATGCTGTGCCGCGCGTCCAAAGGCCTGCGCCACCGCCTGCTTGTTAACCTGCAGCGTCATACAGTGCCTCCAGTAGACGATCGATGTCTTCAGTGTGGTGTGCCGCCGTGAGGGTGATGCGTAAACGCGCCGTGCCCGGCGGCACCGTGGGCGGTCGAATCGCGCTCACCCAGCATCCGGCAGCAGCCAAACGCTGTGACAACGCCAACGCCGCACTGTTTTCGCCCACAATCAGTGGCTGAATCGCACTGTTTGACGGCATCAGCTGCCACGGAAGATCGGCCGCACCGCGACGGAAGCGAGCAATATGGCTGTTTAGCTGTTCACGGAGGGCATCGCCCTGTTGGATCTGCTGCAACGCGGCCAACAGCGCACAACATTGTGCCGGTGGCATCGCGGTGGAGTAGATCAAATGGCGTGAAAACTGCTCGACGTAATCCGCCGTGGCTTCATCGCATAACAGTGCGGCTCCGCTGACGCCAAAGCCTTTGCCAAAGGTGACAATTAACAGCTCGGGTTTTACGCCCTGCTGCCAGCAACTTCCTCGCCCCTGCTCACCGCACAGCCCAATACCGTGTGCATCATCCACCAGCAACCAGCCGTTGCCACGCTGCGTCTCCTGCGCGATAGCGGCTAGCGGTGCGCTATCGCCATCCATGCTGAAAATGCCTTCGGT
Organism: Pantoea sp. CFCC18177; assembly: GCF_059412425.1. Taxonomy (NCBI): domain Bacteria; kingdom Pseudomonadati; phylum Pseudomonadota; class Gammaproteobacteria; order Enterobacterales; family Erwiniaceae; genus Pantoea; species Pantoea sp. CFCC18177. The sequence goes on along the minus strand of NZ_JBNBPL010000025.1, from coordinate 3,599 downwards.
CACCACCAGCGTGCCGCCGTCCGACGGCGTTGCCAGCAGTTTAGCCAGGCTCTCAGGCTGATTATGGGCAAAACGTCTGAGGGTAGCCGGGCTGTGGCTGGCCGCATCCAGCAGCGATGCGTGTGCCAGCTTATCGGCGAGAATGCGATCTTGCTTTTCTGCCAGCAGATGGATCACCGCCTGATTGGCGGCAAAGCCGGAGATAAACAGCAAGGCACGTTTGTAACCCAACCACTCCGCCAGCTGCTCTTCCAGCTGCGCATGGTATTGGCTATAGCCCGTGACGTGGCCGGAAGCGCCCGCGCCAGCCCCCGCTTGCGCCGCACCCTTCTGCCAGGCCGCAATCACCGCTGGATGCTGGCTCAGGCCCAGATAATCGTTGCTGGAGAAGTGGCAATAGCGCTGCCCCTCGAGCGTGATCTCACGGACACTGTTGTGTTGAACACGCCGCCGCACGCGCCAGCCATCGGTTTCACGTCGTGCGGTCAACGCCTGTTCAATGCGATCTGACCAGCTCATTACACTGCCGCGTTGTAGAACTGTTCGGTATCCGCGTGCACCAACTGTTCACTCAGTTGATATTGCTGCTCATTGTCACCTGCGGTGGTGGCGGTGTGTTCGGGATTGAGGCCGAGTTTGCGGAACAGGATCAGATCTTTATCTTCTTCCGGGTTCGGCGTAGTCAGCAATTTGCAACCGTAGAAGATGGAGTTTGCACCGGCCATAAAGCACATCGCCTGAGTTTGCTCGCTCATCTGCTCACGGCCGGCGGAAAGACGGACGTGCGACGATGGCATCATGATACGTGCCACCGCAATGGTGCGGATAAAATCAAAAGGTTCAACGTCATCGTTATCCGCCAGCGGCGTGCCTTTGACCTTGACCAGCATGTTGATCGGCACACTCTCTGGTGGCGTCGGTAGATTCGCCAACTGCACCAGCAAGCCCGCACGGTCTTTCACCGTTTCACCCAGGCCGACAATGCCGCCCGAGCACACTTTAATGCCTGCGCCGCGCACTTTATCCAGCGTATCCAGACGCTCCTGATAGCTGCGCGTGGTGATGATGCTGCCGTAAAACTCTGGCGAAGTGTCGAGGTTGTGGTTGTAGAAATCGAGACCCGCACTGGCCAGGCGCTCAGCCTGGGTGTTGTCCAGCGTGCCCAGTGTCATGCAGGTTTCCATACCCATAGCTTTTACGCCCTGCACCATCTGCTCCAGGTACGGCATGTCGCGCTCGTGAGGGTTTTTCCATGCAGCGCCCATACAGAAACGGCTTGATCCCGCCGCTTTGGCTTTACGCGCCGATTCCAGCACCGCTTCCACTTCCATCAGACGCTCGGACTCCAGCCCGGTTTTATAGCGTGCACTCTGCGGGCAGTATTTACAGTCTTCCGGACAGGCACCGGTTTTGATCGACAGCAGTGTACTGACCTGCACCTGGCGCGGATCAAAATGCTGACGGTGAACTTGCTGCGCTTCGAACATCAGCTCAAGGAAAGGTTTATCGAACAGTGCCTGAGCTTGTGTCAGTGTCCAGCGGTTTGCCATTGCTTACTCCAGAAAAAAGGGGTTCATCCCGACGATTAACGTGGTTATACTCGTAAACTAAATCTTTTCAAAATGGTTTACAAGACAGATGTTCACTCAGGACGACCTCAAGTTTGACCGCCAGCATATCTGGCATCCGTACACCTCGATGCGCGATCCGCTGCCCTGTTACCCGGTAGTCGCCGCGCACGGTTGCCAGCTACAGCTGGCTAATGGACGAGAACTGGTCGACGGGATGTCGTCCTGGTGGGCAGCGATTCATGGCTATAACCATCCGCGCCTCAATCAGGCTTTACAGCAGCAGATGGCGCAGATGTCGCATGTGATGTTTGGCGGTATTACCCATCCGGCCGCCGTGGAACTGAGCCGCCAGCTGATCGCCATGACACCTGAAGCGCTGGAGTGCGTGTTCCTCGCCGATTCCGGGTCGATCGCCGTCGAAGTCTCGATGAAAATGGCGTTGCAGTACTGGCTGGGACGCGGTGAAACACGGCAAAAATTCCTCACGTTGAAGCGTGGCTATCACGGCGACACTTTTGCCGCGATGTCGGTGTGCGATCCAGAAAACTCCATGCACAGCTTGTGGCGGGGTTATCTGCCGGAACACCTGTTCGCCGCTGCGCCGCAGTGCGGCTTCGATGCGGAGTGGGATGCCTCTGACTTTGCCGATTTCGCTCAGTTAGCGGAGAAGCATCATCGCGAGATTGCGGCGGTGATCCTTGAACCCATCGTGCAGGGTGCTGGCGGGATGCGCTTCTACCATCCGCGCTATTTGCAGCAGGTGCGCGAGCTGTGCGATCGCTACGGCATCCTGCTGATTGCCGATGAGATCGCCACCGGATTTGGTCGCAGCGGTAAACTGTTTGCCTGCGAGCATGCCGGGATCGCACCCGATATTCTCTGCCTGGGTAAGGCATTGACCGGCGGCACCATGACGCTTTCCGCCACACTCACTACCCGCGAAGTGGCCGACACCATCAGCCACAGTGCCGCAGGCTGCTTTATGCATGGCCCCACCTTTATGGGCAATCCACTGGCGTGTGCGGTGGCGGTAGAGAGCCTGACGATGATCAATGAGGGGCACTGGCCTGCGCAAGTAGCGGCAATTGAACAGCAGTTGCAGCGCGAACTGCTGCCACTCAGCCAGCATCACGCCGTGGCCGATGCCCGCGTGCTGGGTGCGATTGGCGTCATTGAAACCCACGCGCCGGTGAATATGGCGGCACTGCAGCAGTTCTTTGTTGAACGTGGCGTGTGGATCCGGCCGTTTGGCAAGTTGATCTACCTGATGCCACCTTATCTGATTTCTGCCGCTGAACTCTCACAACTAACCCAGGCAGTACGTGCGGCGCTGGATGTTGAGGCGCATTTCCAAGGGTGAGGAGACTGGAAGTGCAGCAGATTTTCCACCATGATGGACGGCACTGCACAATGGAAAAAAGGAGAGGTCATGCGCGTATTTAGCCAGGATTTTAATGATGGCGATAAGATGCCAGAGCGACACGTTTTCAACGGGATGGGATACACAGGGGATAATCTGTCACCTCATCTGGCTTGGGAAGATGCCCCTGAGGGGACTAAGAGTTTTGTGGTGACCTGTTACGATCCTGATGCACCTACGGGTTCAGGTTGGTGGCACTGGGTGGTTGCGAACCTGCCAGCTGATGTGACGGAACTGCCGCAAGGTGCCGGTTCAGGGGTCGCCACCTTGCCAGCAAGCGCGATTCAGACGCGCACCGATTTTGGTCAAACCGGTTACGGCGGCGCAGCGCCTCCGCAGGGTGAGTCACATCGCTATATCTTTACCGTACACGCGATGGATACCGATAAGATTGACGTAGATGCCGGCGCGAGTGGTGCCATGGTGGGCTTTAATGTGCACTTCCATGCACTGGCAAGCGCGTCCATCACGGTGAAATACGCTTAATTTATCGTAGGGTGCGCATTGAGGTGCAAACCGGGCACATAGGTAACACTTTAGACCGGGCACATGGGTAACAGTTATAAATTGGTATAGCAGAGGAGACTCACTATGCCCTGGACTGAGAC
>NZ_JBNBPL010000024.1:0-91143 GCF_059412425.1 Pantoea sp. CFCC18177 | reverse complement strand
ACCCTGAGGGGGCAGCAGGGGCGTCAGCGCTTCAGACAATGTGCCCTTTTTGACAACGCGCATTGAAGCTAATGAGCTGGCTGGGGCCGCACCGGGCAGGCATTCCGCAGCGCTGAACGGAGTGAGTATGCCAGGAGAGCCCGCAGGACGCGGGCGAAAGGTGGCGCTGGAACATGGATGTTCCATCGGCACCGGTCCGTTAAGGCAGACGAGTGAAGTGAAGGCACCGCGATAGCGGCGCGAGGACCGCCAGCCCCGGTGCGGCCCCAGACGGCGTTATAGCCAGTCGCTTAACTGACAAGCATTACGCCATAAATGGCGACCTTACGCCGAACGTGCACGGTTTTCGTATGGTGCGCATTCAGGTGCAAACCGGGCACATGGGTAACACTTTAGACCGCTCCATGCGCGGTCAGGGGATTACACTTCCGTCCAGCCACGCAGCAGGTTGTGATACATATTCAGCAGCGACAGCAACTCTTCACTATCACCATGGCGCGCTTTCAGGCTCTGGATATTACGATCCAGCTCAAACAGCATTGCGCGCTGTTTATCATCACGCACCATCGACTGAATCCACAAAAATGACGCCACACGAGCACCGCGAGTGACAGGCGTGACACAATGCAGGCTGCTGGAGGGATAGAGCACCAGATGGCCGGCGGGCAGCTTCACTTTGTGTTGGCCGTAGGTATCTTCAATCACCAACTCGCCGCCGTCATAGCTGTCTGGTTCGCTGAGAAACAGCGTGGCGGAAAGATCGGTACGCATCCAGCCCGCCGCGCCGTTATGGCGTACCGCACCATCAACGTGAAAACCGTAGGTTTCCCCCTGCTCGTAACGGTTAAACAAGGGTGTCGAAATCGATCGCGGTAACGCGGCAGAAAAGAACAGCGGGTTGGTGTTCAGCGCCTGCATCACCGCCGCTTGCAGTTGATCGTAAAGCGGTGTGCGTGTGTCAATCTGCTGGTTATTTTTGACCGTCGCACCCTGACTACCGACCGTTGCACGTCCGTCAATCCACTCAGCCTGCTGTAACAGCTCACTGAATTTCGCCACCTCTTCCGGTGCCAGTACGGCGGGAATGTGATACATCATCGCGTTGTTCTCTCTAATAAAAATGGGGCGCGCACGCCCCACGTTAGCACTTAGAAGTGGACGTTTGCCGTCAACAGGAATGTACGTGGTTCACCCGGATGATAGCGGTAGCCACTCTTGTTGATCGAAGCAACGTAGTTGGTATCGAAAATGTTGTACACGTTGAACTGCAGATCGAGGTTGTTATTCACCTTATAACCCAGCTTGGCATCTGCCACCCAGTAGCCTTCGGTATGATCAGGCGTGCCAACTGCGCCATCACTGCCGCGACGCAAGCTGCCAACATAACGTGCACCTCCACCAACTGAAATCGCGTCAGTGGCTTGATACTGTGTCCACAAGGTGAACGCGTGCTTAGGCGTGTAGGCAATCGAAGACGACCCGTCTTGCGCCACTGCTGCACCCTCCTTCACGGAGGCGTGCTGCATGGTGTAACCGGCAATAACTTCCCAGTCAGGCGTGATGTTACCCGTGGCTGATAACTCATAGCCCTCGACACGCTTTTTGCCGGTCTGTGAGTAGGTGCCATCATCGTTAGCATCCACTTCGTTCTCAATATCGGTGCGGAACAACGCTGCATTCAGCAGCAGGCGTTTATCCAGCACCTGCCATTTGGTGCCCACTTCACTTGACTTGGCTTTCTGCGGTTTGAAGTCGGTGCGGTTAGCACTGTTACCCGTGCCACCAGCCGCCAACGCAAAACTGCTGCCGCCTGGAGGCTGTTGCGAGATGGCATAGTTAACATACACATTGCCCTGCTCTGTCAGGCGATAGAGTGCACCGGCTTTCCAGTTCACCAGATTGCCAGACTTCGCGGTGTCCACTGTGGTCAAAGGTGTACCCGGTGCCGTACCCGCTGGGCAAGCCAATGCACCGCGTCCCGTACCACCGCAAGCCGTCGCACTGTCATACTCGGTGTGATAACTGTCGAGGCGGATGCCGCCGTTCAACTCAAAGCTTTTGGTAATGGCTAAGGTATCGAAGGCATAAATGCCGGTGGTGTCCGTCTGGCCGTTGGCATTTGCACCGTTACGATCCAGTCCACCCACCGAAATACTGCTGATAGGGTGATAGATATTCACCGCAGGCGCAGTGATCGCATTCACGCCGTAGTTGGTTTGATTTTCACGCGTGAACTCGACACCTGCGCTGATATCGTGCCCCACCGAGCCGGTATAGAACTTCGAGGTGATATTGGTCTGGTTGGTGAGAATGCGGTTACTGACATCTTTCAGGTTGGCATTACGCGTCCAGGTCCAGGTGCCGACATCGTTAGGGTTGGGCGTGGTAATGGTGCTGCCCATCACCGCAGTCAGCAGATACTCCTGCTTAACACGCGACCAGCGCGTCGTGTTGCGAATGGTGGTGCTGTCGTTGAGGTCATGCTCAAAGCGAATGGTGCCCGTATCGGTCGTCGATTTGTCGAAATCCGAATCAGTCCCGTAGTAGTTGCTGGTCGCTACTTTGCCTGAGTTGTTCAGTGCCGCCGTGGCTGCCGTTGGCGAAGAGTAACCCGGCAAACCAATCGTCGGGATGCCGCCATCTGGCGTATTGTTTTGATGCACATGCAGGTAGTTCAGATACAGACGCGTTGACGTATCCAGACCGAATGCCAGTGAAGGCGCTACGCCATAACGCTCGTTTTCCACGTTATCGCGTGCCGCATCGTGAGTTTTCTCACCCATCAAATTCAGACGGAAAGCGCTGTTATCGTTAATTGCCTGATTGTAATCAAGCGTGCCACGACGCATCCACGCACTGCCGACGCTGACAGAGGCATCCAGACCGGTATCCAGACGCGGCTGCTTACTGATCATATTGATCGAGCCGGATGGCGCGCTGCGACCGTAATCGGTGCCGGATGGTCCTTTGATCACTTCAACCTGCTGCGTGTTAAAGGTGTCACGCGTCACGCTGCCAATATCACGGATACCGTCAACATAGATGCTGTTCGAGGTATCCATACCGCGCATGTAGACGGCATCCCCCGTTGATGAGCTGCCGTTTTCACCGGCATAAAACGCCCCCACGCCTGGCACGTTTTTTAGCGCATCGGTCAGATTATTCACGCCTTGATCTTTAATCACCTGATCGCTGATCACCGTCATGGTACGGGTGGTGTCTACCAGCGGGCGGCTAAATTTAGGGTCAGCAGAGGCGTTCGGCGCATACAGCGACGGAGTCTGCGCGTTCACCACTAACGTATCGTCAGTTTTTTTAGTTGAGGTGTCAGCAGCCAGGCTGGCAGCAGGAGAAATACCAATACAGAGACCCGTGAACAAGGTCAGCGAATTGAAACTGCCAAACGGCAGAGTGCGATTTTTATCCATTTTAAAAGGGAAGGTTTCTTATCGTTATTGACGCGCTTATCACATCCCATCAAAGCTAAAAGGCCGTTTTGGCATGCAACACCTAAATGATAACGCCAATGGTTATCATTTACTTTTCTATCTTTACACGCAATGTGAGGATTGGGAATACATTTCTTTACGTTAAGATTACAGAATCAATACGGTTGAATGAGACGGCGGGGTGAGACGAAATTTTTTCAACAAGAGGGAAAATGCGGACAGAAAAAACCCGCTGGACATGGCAGCGGGTTTTTTATTGGGCAGTGCAGAGTTCATTCCAGTAGCTGTAGCGCATCACCTGAAGGAAGTGTTCATCTTTCATAATAGCGATACACCGACGGATGGAATTCAATGCCATACAGTTGGCTGACTGGGATCAGCAAATCAATATGATTGCTGAGGTCGAACTCGCGTTCTTCGTGCGGCTTAACATCAGCGTTAATTAAGCGGTTGAACCACTGCGACAGGATGGTTTTCATCGTCAGGCTCTCCAGTAATGGTTGACCCTGACAGTAAAGCGCAGAGCGCGTGATAACCAAAACGATTAGATATGCGATGGAATCCCAGTTAATGCATATTGTGATGGCCGCACTCTGCAGCGGCCATCACACGCCTATCCCCTGCTCTTTGCCAGCATTCGATGATAGTTATTGAGCCATTTTCCGCTGGTCAAGCGCAGCCAGAAGAACACGCCACGTACAGTCCAGTCGAGGAACATACCGAGCCAGACGCCCACCACACCCATGCCAAACATGATACCCAGCACATACCCCGCCACCACGCGTGCGCCCCACATGCTAAACATCGACACATACATGGTATAACGCGCATCGCGTGCGCCTTTCAGCCCAGCAGGCAACACCCACGAGGCAGTCCAGATAGGCATAAAGGCGGCGTTCAGCCAGATAAGGTGTTTCGTTACCTCGATCACTTCAGGATCGCGCGTATAGAACTTCGCCAGCGTGCCCGCCAAAGGCACCGTGATTAAGGCCAGCGTGCACAAGCCAATCATTGCCAGCCAGAACACGTGTTTGATTTGTCTTTCTGCCTGCATCACCTGGTTTTTGCCCAGGCGCTTGCCGGTAATAATGGTGGATGCCGAACCGAGGGCATTCCCGGGCAAATTGATTAACGTGGCGATGGAGAAGGCAATAAAGTTACCGGCAATTTCGTTGGTGCCCATACCCGCAACAAAAATCTGCGTCAGCAATTTACCGCCGTTAAACAGCACAGACTCAATACTGGCGGGTACACCGATCCCCAACACTTCCATCAGGATGTTACGATTCCAGCGACGAAAATAGCTGGCGATGCTGATTCTGAGCGCAGGCGTGATACCGCGATACAGCACATAAATGGCCGCAGCCGCACCGATATAGCGGGAGATAGTCAGCCCAAGCCCGGCCCCGACAAATCCCATGCCTTCCCACCCCATGGCACCGTAAATCAGCACACTACTGATCACGATGTTAAGGATATTCATGCCGCCATTGATAAGCATTGGAATTTTGGTGTTTCCTGCACCGCGCAATGAGCCACTGCCAATCAACGCAATCGCTGCTGCGGGATAGCTCCACGCCGAGGTTTGCAGATAGCTAAGCGCAAGCTCTTTCACCTTGGGTTCAGCGCTGCCGGCTATGCCATCAATGATTAAATGCCCCCAGAACTCAATCACGATCACCAGCACAAAGGCCAGCACCGTCATTAATCCCAGCGACTGGCGCGTCGCCGCACGGGCGCGTTTGCCGTTGCGTTTGGCAAGGCTGAAGGCCACCACCACCGTGGTACCCAGATCAATCGCCGCAAAGAAAGAGATAATCACCATATTGAAGCTGTCAGCCAGGCCAACGCCCGCCATCGCTTCCTTGCCCAGCCAACTCACCAGGAAAGTACTCAGGACGCCCATCAGCATCACGCACAGGTTTTCAATAAAGATGGGCACGGCCAATGGGGTGATTTCACGCCACAACAGCGTGCGATAAGAGCGACGTTTGGGATACCACGCCGTATTTCTGACCGCACGCATCACTGCTACGCCAGGATTTTGCAAGGGAGTACCAAATCACTTTGGAGAAGAAGAAGAGTAATAATGATGATAGGCCACTGAGAAATATGCAAAGTGTTTCCCGTCACCATTTAATCATTATTACAAACTTTTTGTCGCCACCACCGCAGGATCCGCTGCACCACCGAGATAGGCGCTACGCACCTCATCGTTATTTAGGAGTTCTTCCCCACTGCCGCTCAATTTAATTTCTCCGTTGACCATGACATAGCCACGGTCAGCTAGTTGCAGCGCATGACGAGCATTCTGCTCCACCAGAAATAACGTCATGCCTTGCTGAGTCAATTCGCGCAGGATGTTGAAGATCTGCTTCACCACGATCGGTGCCAGGCCCAGGCTGGGTTCATCCAGTAACAATAGCTTCGGGCGACTCATCAATGCCCGCGCAATTGCCAGCATCTGTTGCTCACCGCCGGAGAGCGTCATGGCGCGCTGCTTGCGCCGTTCCAGTAAGCGTGGGAACAGTTGATACATTCGCTCCTTGTCCTCTTTGACGTGGCGTTCCCCCACGGCGATAGTGCCCATCAGCAAATTCTCTTCCACCGTCATGTCTGGGAAGATGCGCCGCCCTTCGGGTGCCTGGGCAATACCACTGGCCGCGATAAAATGGGTGCTGCGGTGGCTTATCGATTCTCCGCGTAAGCGAATCTCACCGCTGGCAATGCGCGGTTGACCAAATATCGACATCAGCAGCGTTGATTTGCCTGCGCCGTTCGCGCCAATCAAGGCGACAGTTTCGCCCTGATTCACGGTCAATGACACCTGCTTGAGGGCCTGCACAGGGCCGTAAAACACATCCACCTGTTCAAAACTCAGCATCGGCTCAGCCATGGTCGCTCTCCTCATCGGCACCGAGATAAGCCGCAATCACTTTGGGATCGTGGCGGATTTGCTGCGGTGTGCCCTGCGCAATCACATCGCCATGATCCAACACCACAATGTGATCGGAAATACGCATCACCATCGGCATATCATGTTCAATCAACAGCACGCTAATACGGTGGTCGGCCCGCAGGCGATGCAGGATTTGGCTCAGTGCATCGGTCTCAACCGGGTTCAGCCCTGCTGCGGGTTCATCCAGGCAGATCAATTCGGGACGCGTGCACATGGCGCGTGCAATCTCTAATCGCCGCTGTTGGCCATAAGAGAGCGTCCCCGCCAGCCGATTCGCACTGGAGACTAAATCGACGTTTTCCAGCCAGTAAAAGGCGCGATCCAGTGCCCGGTTTTCCGCTTCCCGGTAACCACGCGTATTCAGTACCCCCGCTAAAAGCTGTCGGTTAACCTGCATGTGCTGGGCCACCAGCAGGTTCTCGACCACTGACATTTCACGAAACAGACGGATGTTTTGAAAGGTGCGCGCCAGCCCAGCGCGATTGACCAAGTGGGCTCCGCCGAACATTTTGTACCAGACTCGCGATCCCAGACGTGCAGGATTGAGCCAATCCTGTGGGTGAATTTTCTGCCCCAGCACCTGAATCACGTCAGTGCTGCGCTGGTTAGCATTGAGCATAATGCGCCCGCCCGTGGCGCGATAAAATCCTGTCAGACAATTGAACACTGTGGTTTTACCGGCACCATTAGGGCCAATCAGCGAGGTGACTGAACCGCGTTCTACAGAGAGGCTGACATCATTGAGCGCTTTGATGCCGCCGAAGCGCATCATCAGGTTATCCACTTGCAGAATGGCATCACTCATGGCGCACTCCTTTTCTCACCGGTACGCCAACACGTGCGGTACGCACCAGACCGCGCGGTCGCCAAATCATCATCAATACCATCAGCATGCCAAACAGCAGGACGCGATATTCTGCAAAACTGCGCAACAGTTCGGGCGCCACGGTCAGCACAAAAGCCGCGAGCACCACGCCCAGCGTCGAGCCCATTCCCCCCAGCACCACAATCGCGAGGATCAATGCAGATTCGAAAAAGGTGAAAGACGTTGGATTGACAAATCCCTGATAGCTGGCAAAAAACACCCCGGCAATACCCGCGGTGGATGCGCCCAGCATAAACGCCGAAAGTTTTACCAGAACGTGGTTCAGCCCCATGGCGCGGCAGGCAATTTCATCTTCACGCAACGCCTCCCAGGCACGACCAATCGGCATGCGCGTCAGGCGATGCTTGATAAACAGTACCAGGAGCACCACCAGCACCAGCACCACATAAATGAAGATGAACTTCATATTGGGGTTGTAATCAAGGTGGAAAAATTCGTGATAAGGCACCCCACCGTCCCGCGCGCGTCGGGCAAACTCAAGGCCAAAAAAGGTCGGTGAAGGAACCGATACACCGTTGGGGCCGCCGGTAAACGATAGCCAGTTGGTCAGCACGAGACGGATAATTTCACCGAAACCCAACGTCACGATGGCCAGATAATCACCGTGCATGAGCAGCACCGGAAAGCCCAGCAGCGCACCGGCAAAAGCGGCCAGCAACGCGGCAATCGGCAACATACTCCAGAACCCTAAGCCGAGGTATTCGTAGCCCAATGCCAGACCGTAGGCACCAATGGCGTAAAAGGCCACATAGCCCAAATCAAGCAGCCCGGCGAGACCCACCACAATGTTTAATCCAAGACCGAGCAGAACATAAATCAGCCCGAGAATCGCCACCGTTAACAGATATTTTGTTGAGAGAAAGGGAAACGCCAGCGCCACCACCAGCAATAGCGGCAACACCCAACGCAGCCGCGAACGATAGCCCGGTTCCCGGACGTAAACACCGTCGTCATTGCCTTCAAACTTACGCTTAAAGCGCTGGCCAAAGGGCGTATGCAGAATCAGGCTGATGACTAAGCGCCCCACCATTACCAGCGCCACCAGCAGTGCAACACGTTGAGGCGACAGTTTAAAGCTATAGCCATCCAACACCACCCCGACGATGGGACCAAACACCACCAGCGCGATCACGCCAGCCAGCAGTGTATCGAGCAGTGCTTCGCGCACGCCCGTACTTTGCGTCATTGCATTCATCGCGGCATCCTCACACTTTTGCAACCAGCGGACGTCCCAGCAGCCCCTGCGGACGGAAGATCAGAATCACCACCAGCAGAGCAAAGGAGAACACATCTTTATAATCAGAGTTCACCAGCCCCGCGAACTGCGCTTCCGCCACGCCCAACAGCAACCCGCCCAACATGGCGCCAGGCAGAGAACCAATACCGCCTAACACCGCAGCCGTGAAGGCTTTGATGCCGATAATAAACCCGGCATAAAAATCAAAGGTGCCGTAGTTCATGGTCACCAGCACACCCGCCAACCCGGCCATCGCCGCGCCAATCACAAACACCAGAGAAATGATACGATCTGTATTGATACCCAGAATCGAGGCCATGCGTCGGTCCTGCTGCACCGCACGACAGATGCGTCCCAGTTTGGTGTATTGAATAATCCAGGTCAGTAATGCCATGCCGCAGAAGGCGGCGATAAGGATGAACACTTTGGTCCAGGTGATCTGCACAATACCGCCATCAATCTCCATGCGCAGTACGCCTGTCAGTAATGTCGGAATCCCTTGTTGGTTTGGCCCCTGGCTCAACTGAACATAGTTTTGCAGGATCAGTGACATGCCAATCGCTGAAATCAGGGGCGCAAGACGCGTGGAGTTACGCAGAGGTCGATAGGCAATGCGCTCTATCGCCCAGCCGTAGGCGGCAGTGACAATAATGGTAAAAATCAACGTGCCGAAGATCAGCAGTGGAAAGGAGTGAATGCCAAAGTAGCTCAGTAATGCCAGCCCTATCGCACACAGGTAGGCGGAGATCATATATACCTCGCCATGTGCGAAGTTGATCATGCCGATAATGCCGTAAACCATGGTGTAGCCAATAGCGATCAACCCATATACCGCGCCCAACGTCAGGCCGTTAATCATCTGCTGTATGAAGAAAGCGTCCATATATCTCTCGCACGTAAAAGGAACGCAGATTTCGCGTCCAATCGCGAAAAGCCCCGCCAGGCGGGGCCGCGTGTCATATTACAGCTGGTGATATTTGCCTTTGTCATCCCACTGATAAACAACATAATCCGAGACTTTAAGGTCGCCCTTACCGTCCCAGGCCTTTTTGCCCATCACGGTATCGACACTATTGGCTTTCAACCAATCACTGGCTTTGGCGTTATCTTTACCGGCAGCTTTGTAGGCCGCAGCAATCGCCTGAACTGACGCATAAGCGTAGAGGGTGTAGCCTTCCGGTTCGAAACCGCTGGCACGGAATTTCTCAATCACCGCTTTGCCATCAGGAATGGTGCGTGGGTCATTACCAAAGGTCATATACACGCCTTTGGTATATTGCGGGCCACCTGCTGCCGTCACCATCTCTTCAGTCACGATACAGTCACCGGAGAAGAAGGCAGCGTTGACGCCCTGCTCACGCATTTGACGCACTAACGGACCCGCTTCCGGGTGGCATCCACCGAAATAGACCACATCAGGTTTAACCGCACCGATTTTCGTTACTAATGCGTTGAAATCTTTTTCACCGCGAGACAGCCCTTCATACATCACCTCTTTCACGCCGCGTTTCTCTAACGCCGCTTTAGTGGCATCGGCAAGGCCTTGACCGTAAGTATCTTTGTCGTGGATTACCGCCACTTTTTTCGCTTTTAACTTGTCGATGATGTAATCGGCGGCGATTGCCCCTTGCTGATCGTCACGACCACACATGCGGAACATGGTTTTCATGCCGCGCTCGGTGATTTGCGGGTTAGTGGATCCGGGGGTAATCGCCAGCACACCCGCTTCGTCATATACTTCCGAGGCGGGCATGGTGGAGGACGAACAGAAATGACCGACCACTGCCATCACTTTGTCCTGATCAACGAGTCGGTTTGCTACCGACACCGCCTGCTTGGGTTCACAGGCATCATCCCCCTGCACCAACACAATTTTTTCGCCGTTAATACCGCCTGCGGCATTAATATCGTCGGCTGCCTGACTTGCACCTTTCCAGTACTGCGCCCCGTAGGTCGCATTGGGGCCGGAGAACGGGCCCGCTACACCAATCTTGACATCCGCTTGCGCGTAAAATGCTACGCTCAGGCAACCTGCAAGTACCACCTTCACTGGGTGTTTCATGAATTTCAAAGACATGCTTTCAATCCTCAACGGGTCAGGAACGGAGCCATACCACGGCCTGGGAGAAATCAATTTCTGAAACTTTTGCAGCACTTTCAGTGGTCATCAGGACCACGGTTAAGGAATAAGCAAGAAACTCGCCAAAGAAGACGGTCGGTGGCAGTTTTTGCAGTGGCATCGCGCCAGGGTAGAAGCGGCGCGAGGTGACATCCCTGCTAATCATAAACATAGCCACAGTTACGCCGCGCACCAGCACCGTGATGGTGCAGAATGCGGTCGATCACAGATTCTTCATCGTGCTGCTGTGTTTATCCGCTATGCTCTGGTCAAATCGGTCCATGTTTCCCTGAAGGAGAACCTATGAATACACAACGGAACGGATTGAGTAGCCAGCAGGCACTGGATGAGCTGGAACGCCTGTATGAGAGCGCTGTAGAGGCACTGCGCAACGCGATTCGTGATTTCACCGCCCAGGGTACGCTGCCGGATGAAGCCGAGCGTCAAAATGGTCTGTTTGTTTATCCCGAATTGCGCATCACCTGGCAGGGGGAAGGCCCACAGCAGAATCGCACGCGCGCCTGGGGCCGTTTTACCCATACCGGCAGTTACAGCACCACTATCACCCGCCCTGCACTGTTACGCCATTATTTGAGCGAGCAGTTACAGATGCTGGAAAAAGAGTACGATGTGCTAATTGAGGTGGGCCCATCGCAACAGGAAATCCCTTATCCCTACGTGATTGATGGCCTCACGCTGGACCGCTCAATGAGCGCCAGCATCGCGCGACATTTCCCCACCACTGAACTGTCACAAATCGGCGATGAAACCGCGGATGGTCTGTTCCATGCCAATGCTATCTTCCCGCTTTCACACTTTGATGCGCTGCGCACCGATTTCTCCCTCGCGCGTCTGCGTCATTACACCGGTACAGCGGTAGAACATTTCCAGCCGTTTGTGCTGTTTACCAACTACACCCGCTATGTCGATGAGTTCGTGCGTTGGGCCATCGAACAGGTTCAGGATCCCAATACGCCTTATGACAGTCTGGCGTGCGCCGGGGATGTGGTCATCACCGCCGACACCAAAGACCCTACCGCCATGATGTCCGACCTGGCGTGGAAGAAGCACCAGATGCCTGCCTGGCATCTGACCTCACCCAACCGCCGCGGCATCACGCTGGTAAATATCGGGGTGGGACCGTCCAACGCTAAAACTATTTGCGATCACCTCGCCGTGATCCGTCCGCACGCCTGGTTGATGATTGGTCACTGTGGCGGGCTACGTGAAAGCCAGACCATTGGTGACTACGTGCTGGCGCACGCTTATCTGCGTGACGATCACGTGTTAGATAGCGTACTGCCGCCGGACATTCCGATCCCAAGCATTGCTGAAGTACAGCGAGCTTTGTATGACGCCACGAAAGCAGTCAGCGGTATGCCGGGGGAAGAGGTCAAACAGCGTCTGCGTACCGGAACCGTTGTCACAACTGATGACCGTAACTGGGAGTTGCGTTATTCCGCTTCTGCGCTGCGCTTTAACCTGAGCCGCGCCGTGGCGGTAGACATGGAGAGCGCGACAATTGCCGCACAGGGCTATCGCTTCCGTGTGCCTTACGGTACTTTGCTGTGCGTTTCGGATAAGCCACTGCACGGCGAAATTAAACTGCCGGGACAGGCAAATCGTTTCTACGAAGGGGCAATTTCAGAGCATCTGCAAATCGGTATTTGCGCGGTTGAGCTGCTGCGTGCTGAGGGCGATAAGCTGCATTCCAGGAAGTTGCGCACCTTTAATGAGCCGCCGTTCAGGTAAATATGTACATTCCGGCCTGCTAGCAGGTCGGAATGACTTTCCGGTTCAACACTCATATTTCCATCACAGCCGTTTTCACAAACCATGCCACAACAGCCAGGATGGCCGGGATCATAATCGACCACGTTAAACGGTCATTCAGCTTTTCAAATTTGGCTTCTAGCCTTTCAAATTTGCGATCTATGCGTCTATCCAACTGGCCCATCTCGCCCATGAGTTCATTACGCATTTGCCCCTGCTCGGTTCTCAAACATTCAATGTCTGATTTCGTCGCAAAATGCTCGGATCGTGCCGTGAGCAGAGCAACATCAAACTGGATTTTTTGCGTGTTTTTTTCCAGATGTTCAACCCGTTTCGTTAACGTTTCCATGGGATGTTCTCCTTGATTGTGCATACCCAAAAGAAGCGGAGGAGATAAACGAGGCATGTTGTTAATGGGGTTATCCATCACCAAATCCTTTACTGTATTCGTTCAATCTTCCCACTATCACCTTAGTGAAACAGATTCGAACTGATTAAACATTCCACGAACCCGCCATTGGGATAAAAAAGTCAGGCAGTGAATGACGACGCGAGAAGTTAAACCAGGTCGACACATCCGTGAAGCGTGCATCAATGAGGATTGCGAGACATCGCACAGGAATTAACTACGGAGATGTAACAGATGACACGGAAGCCCGAGCGGGCTTCCGTAAACCAGAACTTAAGCGCTCAGCCAGCCCAGTTTGATCACGAACAGAATGGAGAGAATCACTAACGCGGCGTTGAGTTCTTTAGTACGACCACTCAGCAACTTCACCACGGTCCAGGTAATGAAACCGAAGGCGATGCCGTTAGCAATCGAGTAGGTCAGCGGCATGGTCAATGCCGTTACCGTCACTGGTGCAGCCGTGGTGATGTCTTTCCAGTCAATTTCAGCCAACCCGGAAGCCATCAGTACTGCCACGAACAGCAGAGCAGGTGCGGTGGCGTAAACCGGAACGCTACCCGCCAATGGCGAGAAGAACAGGCTCAGCAGGAACAGCACCGCGACCACGATGGCGGTCAAACCGGTACGTCCGCCGGCACTGACACCCGCCGCAGATTCGACGTAGCTGGTGGTGGTTGAGGTACCCAGCAGAGAACCAAACAAGGCAGCCGCACTATCCGCAATCAGTGCACGGCCCATTTTTGGCACGTTGCCCTGCTCATCAGCCAGGCCTGCACGCTTGGTCACACCCAACAGCGTACCGGTGTTATCAAACACATCAACGAACAGGAAGGCGAAGATGACACTTACCAGGCCCACGTTGAAGGCACCGGAGATATCCAGTTGCATAAAGGTCGGCGCAATCGAAGGCGGTGCAGAGAACACCCCACCAAATGGCGTCAGGCCAATCCCCATGGAGATAAAGGTCACCACCAGGATACCGATCAACACCGCACCGGTAACGCGACGTGCTTCCAGCGCTACAATAATAAAGAAGCCTAACAGCGCCAGCAGTGGACCCGGTTTCGTCAGATCGCCCAGACCCACTAAGGTGGCTGGGTTATCCACCACGATGCCCGCACCTTCCAGCGCAATCAGTGCCAGGAACAGACCAATACCGGCGGCAATGCCGGCACGCAGCGGTAAAGGAATACTGGCAATAATCCACTCACGAATCTTGAAAATCGACAGAGCAAAGAAAATCACTGCTGAGAGGAACACCGCACCCAGTGCAATCTGCCAGGTGTAACCCATATGCAGTACCACGGTGTAGGTGAAGAAGGCGTTAAGCCCCATGCCGGGAGCCAGAGCGATCGGATAGTTAGCGATCAAACCCATCAACACGCAGCCAATTGCCGCTGCCAGACAGGTCGCCACAAACACCGCACCTTTATCCATGCCGGTTGCACCGAGGATGCTCGGGTTAACAAACAGGATATAGGCCATTGCCAGGAAGGTGGTAATACCGGCAATAATTTCCGTACGCACGGTGGTGTTGTGCGCTTTTAATTTGAAGAGTTTTTCTAACATCATCATCTCTCATGAGCGGAGACGGCACGGATGCACGTTCTCTCTTGCCAATGTGGTTAAGCTAGTGATTATTTTTTTGATGAAAGCGATTTAAGCCGGACGTAAGGCAAGAACGCCTTCCGCTTTCCCCTGTCCATATAGCAATAGCTATGCCATCACTGTACGCAATCGTTTACGTACGCGAATGTATTTAAGCTTAAGATAATTCTGAACCAGAACGAGGCGCGATTATGGTGCATTGCACTATCACTGCGCAATCGTTTTCCCTAAGGGCCATGCGCACGGCAAAAAATATTGCGGCAACGCACGCTTTCACACTCTGCCAGGCGATGGCGCTCACGTTTCTGCAGCCTGAATCGGCAGCCTAAAAACATCGGGTTACACTGCTTTTTAACCCTTCCGCAACAAAGAGACAGCGCAATGAAGCCCGCGATTTTGGTCGTTGATGATGATCGTGCCGTGTGTGAATTGCTGCACGATGTATTAAGTGAACACGTGTTTACCGTCTACAGCTGCCACCAAGGCAAAGATGCGCTGGCGCTGGTCAGCCTGCATCCTGAGATCGCTCTGGTGATGCTGGATATGATGCTACCCGATACCAACGGCCTGCTGGTGCTACAACAGATGCAAAGACAGCGTCCAGACCTGCTGGTCATCATGTTAACGGGGATGGGTTCTGAAGCGGATATGGTGGTAGGCCTGGAAATGGGAGCCGATGATTATATCGCGAAACCCTTTAACCCTCGGGTGGTGGTGGCACGCGCCAGAGCCGCGTTACGCCGCTGCGGCCGTCTGACTCAACCTGAGATGCAATATGACGAGGGGTGGCAGTTCAATGGCTGGCGCCTGGATGACGCCCGTTGCCAGTTGTTTAATCCACAACGGGAGAGTGTGCCGCTGACCCAAGGGGAATTTACCTTACTGCGCGCTTTAGTGGGCCACGCCCGCAAAGTGTTAACCCGCGATCAACTGCTGGAACTGACCCACAGCGAAAGCCTGGAAGTCTTTGATCGCACAATTGACGTGCTGATTATGCGGTTGAGACGAAAAATCGAAACTAATCCACATCAGCCCAGCCTGATCCGCACCATCCGCGGTTTGGGTTACGTTTTTTCTGCGGATGTGATGCGCCCCGCTTCTGCATCACGTGAAACACAAATAGCCTGATTCATCCAGCGCTGCATCTCGGCCAATGGCCGCGTGCCGTCCAGCGCATTCGCTGCATGTAGATTAAAACAGGCGCAGGTGTGTGCCAGCTTCAGCGTGTCTAACATCGTCCAGTTCTCGTGACTGGCATAAAGCACACCCGCACAGAAGGCATCGCCCGCGCCGACGCTGCCAACAATCTCCTCAGGCGTCAGGCACCACGCGGGCTGCCAGATCCCCTCTTCTGTACCTTCTTGCCCCCACGCTCCCTCTGGCGCATGGATCACCACCCGCTGACGCACCCCTTGTGCAATGAGCCATGCTGCCGCTTGCGCAAAGGCTTCTGGTGCTGCCAGCCCCTGTTCGTTGCGTAACGTGATACCCGTCAACGCTTGCGCCTCAAGCTCGTTAATCACCAGATAATCCAGCCAGCGCAGCGCGGGGACAACCAGGGGGCGATATTCTCCCGCTCGCGAGACCAAATCCAGCGAGGTGAGATAATCGCGTTGCTGCATCTGTGCCAGCAACCGCGCACTGCGTGTGGCGTATTCATCGTCGGGTTGATCCAGACTATCCAGCAACAGTAGATAACCCAGATGGAAAATACGATGCGGTGTCGCGACCTCAGCAAAATGCGGCAGATCCAGCTGTGCATTGGCGCCACGCGCATGGAAGAAGGTGCGCTGCCCATCTGGCGTGGTCATCACCTGGGTCATGGCGGTGGTGACACTGCAGGTGCGCTGGACAAAACGGCGATCTATCTGATGGTCGTCCAACAGCTGCACGATGTAATCGCCGTCATTATCTTCCCCGACCATCCCCACCCCCGCCAGCGGCACATTCACCTGCATGCGCGCCAGCGTGAACAACACATTGAGCGCGGCCCCACCGCTGCATTTCTCGCTGTGGGTAATCTCCGCCAGCCAGCCCTGCTCCGGCCAGTGAGTAATACGCTGCACATGGTCTACCAGCATGCTGCCTGCGCCCAAAATGCCCTTGCGTTGCGCCATCTCAGGCCCTCCCGGCACTGCCAAATACCTGCATCTGCTGCGCTACTACGTTGGCGATGTCGTGCTCTACCGCCATCAGCAGCTCGGCGAAAGAGTCGTATCGTGCATCACGCTGACTAATCTGTTTTTCAATCGCACCCAACGCCGCCTGAGACATACCGGTGTAAAAATTGATTTTGTGTATACCAAGGCTAATAGCATGGCGGAAATCCGCATCGCTGATCCCTGAACCGCCATGCAGCACCAACGGAATCCTGGCTGCCGCACGGATCGCCGCAAGCCGTTCGAAATCGAGCTTGGGTTCACCTTTGTATTTCCCATGCGCGTTGCCGATGGCCACCGCCAGACAGTCAATGCCGGTTGATTCAACAAACTCTGCCGCGCGCGCAGGGTCGGTAAATTTGTTGCTGTCAGCTTCGCCAAACAGTGCTCCCCCCTCGTCGCCGCCCACAGCCCCAAGTTCCGCTTCCACGGACACGCCAATGGCATGACACATTTTCACCACTTCGCGTGTCTGACGCACATTCTCGTCGTAACTCAGGGTGGAGCCATCGAACATCACTGAGGTAAAGCCGAGGCGGATCGCCTGCATCACCGCTTCAAAATGCAAACCATGATCAAGGTTGAGCACCACCGGAATATCGTGCAGCGCTGCTTCAGTGCGAATGGCCGCGATAAGATGTTCGAGGCTGACATATTTAAAGTGCACCTCGGCAATGTTGATAATGAATGGCGAACGTTGTTGCTCTGCTGCCTGAAACAGGGCGCGCAGGAAATGGGTATCCAGCACATTAAATGCGCCCAGTGCGTATTGATGCTGCTGCGCGTGGGCAAGACCCTGCGCCAGTGAAATCAGTGCCATGGTGCGCTCCTTTATGCCAGCCAGCGGTGATATTCGTTGCAGAGCAGCCAGCGCGGTTCTTCATCCTCATCAATCGGGTTGAAGCGCGCTAACGGCGTGAGAAATACGTTGTCATGTTCGTCGTCGTTGGGCATCGACACTTCGCCGACCAGCACATCGCCATAGCCCTCTTCACCCCAAAAGCTGTGCCAAATGCCAGGCATTAGGGTGACACTTTCCCCGGGCGATAAGCGCAGTTGCGAACCCGCGGCATGCGTTTGGCGGATGCCATCCAGCGTCACGTTCACCGGCGTGTCGCCAAGCTGTGTTCCCTCACGGTTATGCAGTGTGACAATCAAATTGCCGCCACCACGATTAATGATGTCTTCCATTTTTTGTGGGTGATAGTGCATGGGTGTGACCTGCCCTTCGCGAACATGCATGATTTTTTCCGCATAGGGTTTACCCCACGGCTGCCCACCGCGTGAGCCATTACGCAAGGTAAACAGGGTCAGGCCCGTCTGGCTGAAATCATCTGCACCGAAACTGGTGACGTCCCAGCCGAGGTACAGCGCCAGCAACTCTTGCGCGCGGCTTTGCTCCAGTGCACGCCACTGGCTGAGGCCATAATCAGCCCAGGGCGGCAGGTGAACATCCTGACGCATGAAGAATTCGCGGGTCAGTTGAAGAATGACGTTAACTTCTGATCGCTGCATGGGTCCCTCTCCACAGGTAGGGGCGAGACGTGGCCCGCCCATCCAGTACAGATCGCGATGAATCGGTTATTTCACCGTCCAGCCTTTGTAGCTGCCGACAGTGTTACGATCGATCATGGTGACCGGGATCAGCACCGGCTTGTCCGGTGCCGGTTTGCCTTGCAGGATGTCGTAACCAATCTCCACCGCTTTTGCCGCCATCACCTGTGGGTCTTGCGCTGGCGTAGCTACAAACAGCGAGCCTTTGCGTTTCAGGGCTTCTTCACCATCTGGCGATCCATCAACGCCAACAATAAAGAACTCACTAC
This sequence comes from Pantoea sp. CFCC18177, assembly GCF_059412425.1. NCBI lineage: Bacteria > Pseudomonadati > Pseudomonadota > Gammaproteobacteria > Enterobacterales > Erwiniaceae > Pantoea > Pantoea sp. CFCC18177. The sequence continues at coordinate 72,721 of NZ_JBNBPL010000024.1, read as the reverse complement.
GCTGCGCCTGTTTCGCAGCCAGGTCGGCACCGATCGCCGTCGGGTCATTAATCGCAAACACCGCATCGATTTTCGGATTAGCAGACAGCAGACCGGTCATCACTTCCAGTCCACCATCGCGACTGCCTTTGGCGTTCTGGTTGTAGGAGAGCAGTTTGATATCCGGATGGGTTTTCAGCTCGGTCATGCAGCCCTCGACGCGGTTCTGTACAGCCGATACCGGTGGTCCGTTGATGATCACCACGTTGCCTTTATTTTTCAGGCGATCGGAGATGTATTTACACGCCATGGCACCTGCCTGGGTGTTATCGGAGGTGATAGTGGCGTTGGCACCATCGGCGGCCACGTCCACCGCCACCACCACAATACCCGCGTCACGCGCACGCTTAACGGCAGGGGCGATGCCTTTTGAATCGGCGGCGTTGAGGATGATCATGTCCACTTTAGCCGCGATGAAGTTATCAATCTGCGCCACCTGCTGACCAAGATCGTAGCCGCTCGACACCAACGTCACGTTGACCTTGTCGCCAGCCAGCTCCCGCGCTTTCAGCTCCGCACCTTTGGTGATCTGCACGAAGAACGGGTTGGCAAGGTCACCCACGGTCACACCAATGGATTTCAACTCTTTGGCCTGCACCAGTGGCGCACTCAACAGCGTCGCCGCCAGCAGTCCGGTAATAATCGGATTAAAACGCATAGTCGATGTTCTCCTGCTTTTATGATTATGTTGGCGATCGGTCAGAACGCCGTGATGTGACAACCTGTTTTCGTAAGCTGAAATCGCGGGCGTTATTGTCGCAGCCAGTTTGCTAACGGCCAGCGCACAGCAACCGGAGCGTACTGAAGTACGTGAGGATTGCGCGCACTGCCCGGTGGCAAAATGGCAAGTAAAATAGCCCGTTAATTCAAATGATGACGTGTGCGGTATTTATCGATAAGTACCGCGATAATGATCACCGCGCCTTTAATCACCAACTGCCAGAAATACGACACGCCCATCAACGTCATGCCGTTATTCAGCGTGGCGATAATCAGCGCACCAATCAGCGTGCCGGTGATGGTGCCGATGCCGCCAACAAAACTGGTGCCGCCCAAAATGACCGCCGCGATGGCATCCAGCTCATAGCCCATACCGAGGTTGCCGTTGGCACTGTAGAGGCGCGAGGCGCTCATCAAGCCCCCCAACCCTGACAACATGCCGCTCATCGCATAGACAAACACCAGCACCAGACCCACTTTGATCCCGGTAAGACGCGCCGCCTGCACGTTGCCCCCCACCGCATAGATATGCACGCCCAGCGTGGTGCGGCGCAAAATGAACCAGCACAGTGCAATCACCGCGAAGGCGATGATGATCAGCCAGGGAATCGAGCCGAGATAGCCATTGCCTATCCACTCAAAATTGATGTCGGAGTTAATCACCGTGGTGCCATTCGCCAGCAGATAGGCTGCACCACGCAGCGCGGTGTAGGTTCCCAGCGTCACGATGAACGGCGGTAATCCCGCCCACGCCACCAGGATGCCGTTGAACAATCCCATGATCAGACCGGCACCGAGCGCCGCTGGGATGGTCAAACCGGCAAAGGCGGGATCAAGTGACACCACCATCGCCACCACCGCCGTAGTGCCCAACATCGATCCCACAGAAAGGTCGATGCCACCGGTCAGGATCACAAAGGTCATTCCCGCCGCCAGCACGATGTTGATCGAGGCCTGCCGGGTAATGTTCAGCAAGTTTGCTTCGGTAAAGAAGTTTGGCGTGACGAAGCCAAACACCGCCACGATGATGATTAAAATCGGCAGAATGCCTACCGTTTGCAGCAGATCGCTCATTAATGCCCGCTTGAGCGTTGGGCTTTTGGCACGTGCGGTTTCACTGGTCATCTCGGTCTCCTCAGGCCTGAACCGGCTGTGCGCCGGTGGCCAGTGTCATTATGTTTTCCTGGCTGATTTCTGCGCCGCTCAGCTCACCGGCAATGCTGCCTTCGCGCATCACATACACGCGATCGCTCATTCCCACCACTTCAGGCAATTCGCTGGAGATCATCAAAATCGCCACGCCCTGCTGCGCCATCTGATTCATCATGCGGTAAATTTCGCTCTTGGCACCGACGTCCACCCCGCGCGTCGGTTCATCCAGCAGCAGGATGCGGGGCGCAATCGCCACCCAGCGTGAAATCAGTAACTTTTGCTGATTGCCACCCGACAAGCCGCCCGCGCGCACCTGCGCATGGGGCACGCGAATATTCAGCGACTCAATGGCTTCACTGGCAATCTTTTGACCTTTACGGCGGTTAAGCAGTCCGTAACTGGCATCGCGCTCCAGCGTGGCCATCACAATGTTTTCCTGTGCCGCCAACTCAAGGAACAGCCCCTGCTCTTTGCGGTTCTCGGTGAGGAAGCCAATACCGCGCGCGATGGCATCACGCGGTGAGTGGATCTTGACCTTTTCCCCATCGATCCAGATCTCGCCGCCTTTGGGTTGATGCACACCAAAAATCAGTTGTGCCAGTTCGCTGCGCCCTGCCCCCACCAACCCAGCCAGTCCGACAATCTCACCCGCGCGCACCGCCAGGCTGCTGGGATGCACTTTGCGGTTATCCGTCAGGTGATTAACGGCGAGACGAATTTCGCCGAAGGAAATGGTGCGGTCCTTATTAAACAGATCGCTGAGCGGCCGACCGACCATCATGCGCACCAGCTCGCTGGCATTCAGTTGATCGCGCGTCAAACTGCCAACATATTGCCCATCGCGTAGCACGCTGACGCGGTCTGAAAGCTCATACACTTCTGCCATGCGGTGGCTGATATAGATGATCGCCATGCCTTCACTGCGCAGCCGCTTAATCAAAGCGAACAGCTGTTCGGTTTCGCGATTAGAGAGTGCTGCGGTGGGTTCATCCATCACCAGAATGCGGCTGTTGCGGTGCAGCGCGCGGGCGATCTCCACCTGTTGCTGCTCGGCAATGCTGAGCGTGCTGACCAGATCGGTGGCGCTAAACTGAGCACCCAGACGATTAATGACAAGTTGTGCTTCTTCCGCCATCTGTCGACGTTTGACCAGCCCCCCTCGGGTGATCTCACTGCCAAGAAAGATGTTCTCTGCCACCGTCAGGTTGGGTGCCAGATTGATCTCCTGATAAATCAGGGTGATCCCCGCTGCCAGTGCCTCTTTCGGGCCTTTAATGGCATACGGCTTACCGTCGATAAGAATTTCCCCGCTGCTGGCGGTATAGGCACCGGCCAGAATTTTCATCAGCGTGCTTTTTCCGGCACCGTTTTCGCCCATCAGCGCGTGCACCTCGCCGGGCCATACGGTCAAGTCCACGCCTTTGAGCGCGTAGAAGCTGCCAAAGCGTCGGGTGATTTCACGCATTTCTAATATCGGTGTCGCCGTCATCGCCAGGCTCCCGCTGCCAGTTGTTGTCGGCGAGTGTGGCAACGCCAGATAAATGGAAAATGTCAGCGGCCATTCATATTTGTCATATTGCGCCTGGATGGCGCTTCTATACTCGCCGGAGGTGGAGTGGTAAGGAGAGACCGCAATGAGTCAGAGTCTGCACTGGCACGCTGGCGCGCGGGGTCGCCTGCTGCTGTTCAATCTGCTGGTAGTGAGCGTCACGCTGGCGGTGAGTCTGGTGGCGATTTTTGGATTTCGCCACGCCGGTCACATTCAGGAACAGGCGCAGGCACAAACGCTCGCCGATATGAACGGCAGCCTGTCGTTGGCGAGAGACACCGCCAATGTGGCCACCGCCGCCGTGCGGCTGGCGCAGGTGGTGGGCGCGCTGGAGTACCAAAGCGAGTCGGCGCGCTTGCAGCAAACGCAACAAGCCTTACAGCGGTCATTGTCGATGCTGGCAAACGCTCCTTTAGCCGCACAGCAACCGGCGCTGTTGGCGCGAATTCGCGAACGCAGCCAGATGCTGGAACAGAGCATCAGTCAGCTGTTACGTGAGGGCCACCAGCGCCATCTGCAGCGTAACGTGATGCTAAGTGGTTTATGGCAAGCCCAATTGCTTCTGAATCGTATTGATACCCTCGCGAGTAACGCCGCTTTTCTGCCGCTGCGTCAGCAAACCGATGCGCTATTAAAAGTGGCAATTCAATCCACCGCACCGCAAGCCGCAGAGCAGCAGTTACAACAGGTTCTGCCGGTCTGGTCAGCGTTACCGTTACAGGACGCACTGGCCATGCAACGCGACCGTCTGGTCGACACCCTACACAGCCTGCAACCTGTCGCCGGACAGTTAGAACAGAGCGATATCACTATCGCCTACGCGACGTATCGCATCAAAGCGCTGGTGGCGATGCTCAACAGTGACATCACCCGGTACGTCCAGTTGGTGGCGCAACAAAGCGATACGCGCAGTGCCGTCACGCATCAGGAACTGGATTCCATCATCGGCTTTATCGGTTTGTTTATGCTGCTGGCGTTACTGATCACCGGCTACGCGGGCTACTACATCTATCGCAATCTGGGATCGAGCCTCACGGCGATTGCCCATGCCATGACCCGACTGGCACAGGGTGAGAAAAGCGTCAATGTACCGGGGCTGGCGCGGCGTGATGAGCTGGGCGATCTGGCTCGCGCCTTTAACGTGTTCGCGCGCAACACCGCCTCGCTGGCACACACCTCCCGGCTGTTAAAAGAGAAAAGTAATCAGCTGGAATCGACGTTCCTCGCCATGCGTGATGGCTTTGCCCTGTTTGATAACAGTGGTCAACTGGTGGTGTGGAACGCGCAATACGCCGAACTGCTGGGTATTTCACCGCGTGAACTGCATCGCGGTCTGCATTATCAACGTCTGCTGACACGCATGAATGTGCAGCTTAACGGTCTGCAAGATGCGCAGGAAGTGCGTCTGCCAGATGGTCGCACGCTGGAGTTGCGCTTCAGCCCGGTGCCCCGCCGTGGCATGGTGAACACTGTGTTAGAGCGCACCACACGCAAGGCACTGGAAGAGGCGCTACTGCACAGCCAGAAAATGAAAGCGGTGGGTCAACTCACTGGCGGCATCGCGCATGATTTTAACAATCTGCTGGCGGTGATTATCGGCAGTCTGGCATTGACGGTAGATCAACTGCCACCCGGCACCCTCGCCAGTCGTGTTGAACGGGCGCGCCAGGCCGCAGACCGTGCGGCGCAACTGACGCAACGTCTGCTGGCGTTCTCACGTAAGCAGGCACTCTATCCGCGTGCGGTATCGGTGGTCGAGTTGGTCGATAACCTGCATTCGCTGCTGCAACATTCACTGCTGCCCGGCCAGCAGTTAGTGGTGGATGCGCAGCGTCCCGGCTGGCCTGCATGGATCGATGCGGGACAACTGGAGAACGCGTTATTGAATCTGGTGGTCAACGCCCGTGATGCCATGGAGAAGCAGAGTGGTGAAATTCGCCTGCGCATCTGGAATCAGCGCACACAAGAGGCGGAAGGCAAACGTGATCGGGTGACCATTGAAGTGATCGATCATGGCTGCGGCATGTCAGCCGAGGTGCGTGAACAGGTTTTTGAGCCGTTTTTCACTACTAAAGAGACCGGCAGCGGCAGTGGTCTGGGTTTGTCGATGGTGTATGGCTTTGTAAGACAGTCTGGCGGCCATATTGAAGTCGAAACCGCACCCGGCCAGGGCACGACCATACGTCTGCTGTTGCCGCGTGCGCCGGAAGCGGTACAGCCTCAGGCCACCTTATCCACCTTTGTTCCGGGCGACAGTAGCAATCGGCTGGTGTTAGTGCTGGACGATGAACCGGCAGTGCGACAAACACTATGCGAGCATTTGCATCAGCTCGGGTATCTGACACTCGAGTGCGGCGATGGGGAATCCGCGCTCACGCTGCTGCGCCAGACGCCCGATATCGAACTGTTGATCAGTGATTTGATGCTACCCGGCCCGCTCAACGGTGCCGATGTGATTCGCCAGGCACAACAGCAGTGGCCCGCGCTGGCCACGCTGTTGATCAGCGGTCAGGATTTACGCCAAAGCCAGGTCACCTTGCCGTTGTGTGAGCGGCTGGCGAAACCCTGGCAACAGGTGCAGTTGGCACAGGCACTGGAACGTGCCTGGCAGCGGAGTGAAAGGCTCAGTCGCGCGCGGCAGGCTGCCACAACGGCAACGGTTTCCCCGTGATATAACGTTTCCGTAGCTTGCTGGAGATCACATCCATAATCATCACCACACCGACCAAAATAATGGTCAGGAACATCACCACATCCCAGTTCCACAGGCGCATGTTTTCGGCATACACCAGGCCCACGCCGCCCGCGCCGACAAAACCGAGTACCGCCGCCGATCGGGTATTGGATTCGATTTGATACAAGCTGAGTGCCAGGAAAGTGGGGAACGATTGGGTAAAGATGCCGTAACGGTGCTTCTGCAAACTGTTGGCCCCCACCGCACTTAACCCGCGACTGGGTGAACGCTCAACCGCTTCGTGACCTTCTGCATAGAGTTTGCCAAGCAGCCCAACATCCTGCATCACAATCGCCAGTACCCCTGCCAGTGGCCCCATGCCCACGGCACGCACAAAGATCAGGCCCCAAATCGCCATGTCGATACCACGCAGAATATCGAGCAGGCGTCGCACCACTAAAGAGATCGGACGGGCGATGGGATCGTGCATGACATTGCGCGCCGCCAGGAATGACACGGGCAGTGCAATGGCGGATGCGGTCAGCGTCCCGACGAACACGATGGCCAGCGTGATACCGACTTGGGTGAAGTAGTAGCCAAAAGGCCAGTTAACAAAGTCCTGCCAGACAAACATGCGCAGGAAATAGCGGCTTAGCTGCTGGCAGCCAATGATAAAACGGCTCCACTCAATACCGAAAAATTCAAAGAAGAACAGGTAATACAGCACCACGGCGAGCGCCACCATGGCAATACGGCGTAGGTAACGGTTTTGCGCGGCGAACAGTGCGGGATGCTCCTGCTTCAGTTTCGCCACATCTGGCGCTAAGGCGATCATTTCATTTCTCCTTCCACGACGCGACGGCGCAACCAGCCGGAAAGGGTATCCAGCAGCGAGACCACGACGATGATCAGTAACAGCGTGATGCTGACCTGATCGTAGCGGTCCAGTTTGATATTGGTCATCAACTCCTGGCCAATCCCGCCCGCACCCACCAGCCCAAGGATGGTGGAAGAGCGGAAGTTCACCTCAAGACGCATAAAACTGTATGAGAGGAAAGTGGGTTTCACCTGTGGCCAGAAGGCAAAACGCATGCGTTGCAACTTGCTGGCACCGCAGGCCGCCAGACCACGCACGGGTTTATCCGATGCGCTCTCAATCGATTCATAAAACAGTTTGGTCAGGCTACCCACGGTGTGTAGTGCCAGAGCAAGAAAACCAGGAATCGCGCCAATGCCGAACGCCATCACGAACATGACCGCCCACGCCAGCTCTGGCATGGTGCGCAGAAAAGCGACAAAGGCGCGAATAGCGATACGCACGCTGCGTGGCGTTTGCGTGTTATCGGCGGCGAAAAAGGCCAGCACTGCGGCAACGATCACTGCAACAAGGGTTGACGATAGCGCCAGCTGCAGAGTTTCCCAGATTAGCGGCAGCTGGAAGTGTAGACGGTAGCCCCAGTACGCCAGTGAGCCTTCGGTTTTCACATCCGCGAACAATACCGACAGATGTAGCACTGGCATCGTTTGGCCGATGTAATCGAAAAAGTGAGGCAATGATTGCCAGACAGTGACCAAATTGAATTCCGCCATCTTGCCCGCAGCAAGATAGAGTGCGACCAACAGCAGCGACCAGAGCACAGTGTCACGCTTTTGCTGGCGGCGGATACGTTGGTAGTAGTGTTCAAAATCGGTCAAGGGGGATGTCCTGTGTTGGAAAGGGTGCAGGAGGGAATTTGGTCGCCATTAATGGCGACCCTACGTAGGGTGCGCATTGATGCGCACCTCTATCAACGACAGCACCGATGGGTATTACCCGCGCGAACCTTTCATCAAATCACGCTTCATATCGATGATGTTCTGATAGTCCGCAACGGTGGCGGGACCGATGTGCTGAGCACCACCGACCGCTTTAACAAAACAGCTGTGATCTTCTTTATCCAGCTTCTTGATCGCGGCAACCACTTTCGCTTTGAAGTCAGCGGGTAAGTTGTTGCTGACCAGGATCGGGCCGTTCGGGATCAGCGGCGACTGCCAGATAATGCGAATCTGCTTCATCAGGTCTGGATGATCCATACGAATCAGACGGCCAAAGGCACCCGAGGTATAACCGGTGTTGTAATCACCGACCAGGGAAGTCCAGGTCACCGCACCTTCAAACTGACCGTTCAACACACCGAGGATGTCCTGCTCATGACCGCCAGAGAAGGTCACGCTAGAGAAGGTGTTGTTGTACTTATCGTCAACGGTGCCACCGAACTCTTTCTTGAATGCCTGGTTTGGCATCAGGAAGCCAGAGGTTGAATCCGGGTCAGCCATGCCGAATGATTTGCCTTTCAAATCTTCCAGCTTTTTGTACGGGCTGTCGGCTTTCACGATCACCACAGAGTGGTAACCCTGAGAACCGTCTTTGTCATCCACCACGATCCCCACCACGTCTACGGCTTTCGGGTTCTGCAGATAAACCGACGCATAGGATGCTGGAGACATGCTCAGCACCATATCAATTTTGTTGCCCAGCAGGCCCTGAATCACGCCTGCATAGTCAGAGGAGTTGCGCATCTTAGTATCGACATTCAGCTCTTTGTCGAAGAAATCTTTGACGCACTGGTTATCGCCAATCTGCTGAGTGGCATTCTGGCCACCCAAAATCCCGAGGTTCAACTCTTTTGGTGCATCCGCTGCGTTAACGCCAAAAGCCATCAGAGCGCCAGTCAGTAAAGCTAAAGAGGTCAGTTTCATTCGTGGTTTTTCTCTTGCCGTGGGAGTTAGTGGAGCTGGTTAATTTCGTCGCCGTACAGCTCGTGCAGCAGGCCGTCGGTCAACTGAGAAGGATGTCCGTCAAACAGCACTTTGCCGCGCTGAATGCCGATAACACGGGTGCAGTACTGCTTCACCAGTTCAATCGAGTGCAGGTTCACCATTACGCTGATGCCCTGCTCGCTCACCTGACGCAACACATCCATGATGCGTTTGGTGTTTTTCGGATCGAGCGACGCGACAGGCTCATCAGCCAGCAGGATGCGCGGGTTCTGCATCAGTGCACGGCAAATTGCCACGCGCTGCATCTGTCCGCCCGAGAGATTCTCAGCACGCTGCAGCGCCTGCGGCAGCATGTTCATCCACTGCAGCAGCTCAATCGCCTGCGCGCGGTCTGCTTCGGAAAAGACTTTAAAGAAAGATTTCAGCGTCGAGGTCTGACTCAGACGGCCAAGCAGCACGTTGGTCAACACATCGAGACGCGGCACCAGACAGAAGTCCTGGAAAATCATGCCGCATTCGCTACGCCACTCACGCATCTGGCGGCTGTTGAGCGTCACCACATCACGATCCGCTTGATTGGGACGGTTGCTGAGAATCGCCCCCTGTGACGCACTGATGGTGCCATTCAGCATGTGTAACAGTGTCGATTTGCCTGCGCCAGAGCGACCAATCACGGCCACCAGCTCGCCCGCATGCAGATCGAAGCTGACATTATCCAGTACGCGGTTTTCGCCGTACGCCTTGCACAGTCCCTGTACCGACAGCACCTTGTTACCCTGACCGGCGTGTGGAACGTAAGGATTGTCGATAACGGTTTTCAGTAATGCCTGTGCCATGATGCACTCCACTCTCTGAGGTCTTGATTGCCCGTTATTACGGGCAAATCCGATGAAGACTTGATGACAGTAAAGTGATTAAACGGTGACAGCGTGAACAGAGCCGACGGCAATGCTTTGCCCATCGGTTGCCGCCAGCACATTGTCAGGTAAGCGATTATTCAGTAACCAGCGGTCCATCTCATGACTCAGGTGGACAAGCCAGGCCTGGCGCGGTGCCAGCTGTTCAATAATCTGCAATGCGCGTGTCACATCATTATGATTACGCACGCTTTCTCGGGGCGGGTCGTTGCAGTCAATCACCAGTTGGTCGAGGGGTTGACCGTCAAGAAAATCTGCGGTTTCCGGTGGTAATCCGCAGGTATCGCACAGCCAGGCGAGGCGTGTACCCTGCCAGTCAAACAGATAGCCATGGGTGAGTTTTGAGTGCTGTAACGGCAACGGCGTCACCTGCAGCGCACCGAAGTGATGGGGCACAAAAGGCGTGAGTGCCGGGCGGAAATCGAGTAATCCAGGGTGCTTAAACAGGTCATCACACCCCTTCTCATCCGGCGGTGCCCAGACCGGGATCGGTTCACCAATTCCCCAGCGCAGACTGAACAGTCCAGCGACATGATCCATATGAAAATGGGTGAGCAGGATGCGACTCAATTCACCGGGGCGAAAGCGTTGATGCAGATCGTGACGTCCTGCATCCAGCAAAATGCGCTCACTGCCAGTGTCGATTATTGCGCTGGTGGCCGCGCGTGCATGTCGGGGTTCGCGGCGCGCGCGTTCACAGGCGTGACAATCACAGCCGAACAGCGGCGCGGACTGCACGCCGCCGGTTCCGAGAAAAGTGAGTTTCATGGCGGATGTTCCAGCAGTTGGCGCAGCTTCTCGAGCGTATCACTCAGTGCGCCATCGTTATTGAGCGGATGGCAGTGCGCAGGCAAGGGTTCCGCTGCGCGTGCCAGTCGTTTGCTAATCTCTGCTTCACTTTCACGTCCACGCTGCCGCAGCCGCGCTTCCAGCACCGCAGGCGTCACCTGCAACACCAGCGGCAATAACCGGGCACCGTAATGCTGTTGCACTGTGGGTAGATGCAGACGTGAACCATTCACCAACACGTTTAACCCGCGTGCCAGCCAGTGGTCGATCTCTTCGCCCAGTCCATAATGCAGGCCATGCGCTTGCCAGCTAATGGCAAACAAGCCGAGGGCTTCACGTCGCCGGAATTCCGCTTCACTCAGTGCGACATGGTTTTCCCCCCCAGCATCCGCCGGGCGGGTAATGTAACGATGCGCAATCACCAACCCTTCGGGCGGCGCTTCGCGTAACGCGTTCAACAAGCTGTCTTTACCCGAGCCCGAAGGCCCGGTTAGCCAGATCAGCCGTGCCATCAGAACACCAGCCTGCCCTGCGACCAAACGTGGCGAATGTGCGGATGGCCATGTTCGGTATGCGCCAGAATCAGATCGGCGCGCTGTCCTTCGGCAATCACCCCGCGGTCGTGCAAGCCGATCGCGCGAGCCGGATTACGTGTCACCAGCGCGGCGGCTTGTGGCAACGTCAGGCTGTTGCGCTCGTCGGCCACCAGGCGGAACACTGCATCCAGCAGGCTTGCCGGATAGTAATCGGATGACAGGATATCCAGCAGGCCATGGCTGGCCAACTCCCATGCCGCCACGTTCCCGGAGTGCGATCCCCCACGAACAATGTTCGGCGCGCCCATCAGCACCTGCATACCGCACTCGCGTGAAGCGCGTGCCGCCTCAAGGGTGGTCGGGAACTCAGCGATGGTGCTGCCTACATCATATGATTCCGCCACATGTGCCGCTGTCGCATCATCGTGGCTGGCAATCGGAATACCACGTGAACGGCACAGGCTGGAGATGGCATTGCGGTTCGGCGTGGAGAATTCAGCGGCCAGCGCCAGCTGCTCACGCTCAAACTGATCCATCTGCTCATCATTCAGCGAATACTTGCCCTGATAGTAGGTGCGGTACATCTCAAGAGAGGCGTACTGACGCTGGCCTGGTGAATGGTCCATTAGCGATACCAGTGACAACTCCGGTGTACTCATCAGCGTTTCAAACAGCGGCAGCGTGGTGTTGTGTGGCAGTTCACAACGCAGATGCAGATGGTGATCAACCCGGTTGATGCCTTTGCGGTTGCTGTCCTGAATCGCATTGATCATTTTGCTGAGGTTTTCGATGCGATGGCCGCCGTCGCGCACATCACCCACGCCGATGGCATCTAATACCGTGGTGATGCCGCTGGCGACCATCAGTGCATCGTGGCTGCTCATGGCTGAATGCGCCGGCCAATCGACTTTCGGGCGAGGGGTAAAAAATTTATCGAGGTTATCGGTATGCAGCTCTACCAGCCCAGGCAGCAGGAAGGCGTTTTCCCCCTCCAGCGCACCCGGCAGTTGGCTGGTGCTGTCGCTGAAGCTGGCAATGCGGCCATCACGGATCTCCAGTGAACCCGACACCACTTCCTGTTCCAGCACCAGACGGACGTTGTTGACGATCATGCTTCTGCTCCTGTTTTTACCGGCTGCATGACGTGCAGGCGATCGGCCACGCGTGCGCGCACCGCTTCGTCATGGAAAATACCTACAATGGCGGCACCCCGTGCACGCGCCTGTTCAATCAATTCCACCACGGCGGCGCTGTTTGCGCTGTCGAGTGAGGCAGTGGGCTCATCCAGTAACAGCACCGGATAGTCGGCAATGAAGCCACGCGCAATGTTCACACGCTGCTGCTCACCACCAGAGAAGGTGGACGGCGCGAGCGACCACAAACGCTCTGGTACATTCAGCCGCGTCAGCAGCTCTTTGGCTCGCTTTTCACAGAACGCGCGCTCCACGCCTCGCTCCAACAGCGGTTGCATCACGATTTCCAGCGTCGGCACACGCGGGATCACGCGCAAAAACTGGCTTACCCAGCCCACGGTTTCGCGGCGAATCGCCAGGATCTGGCGTGCAGGGGCTTGTGCCATATCGATCCATTCGCCCTGGTGTTGCAGCCAGATGTGGCCACTGTTGGCTTGATAGTTGCCGTACAGCGCTCGCAGCAGCGTGGATTTTCCGCTACCCGAACGGCCGTGCAGCACCACGCATTCACCGGCGCACACTTCAAGGCTGGCGTCCTGTAACACCGGCAGCGCGGCACTGCTCTGGTTGTGCAGCACAAAGGTTTTGCTGAGTTTCTCTACGCGCAATAAAGGTTGCATGTTGATGTCCTGATGTTTGATTCGCGGTCGCCATAAATGGCGCCCCTACAACGCTCCAAGCCCACTCTTACTCACGGTCGTGACCCGATGTTGTAGGGTGCGCATTGATGCGCACCTGGCAAAAACGTTACGCCAATACCGATGAAACCAGCAGTTGGGTGTAAGGATGGTGCGGATCGTCCAGCACCCGATCGGTGAGACCGCTCTCCACCACTCTGCCCTGCTTCATCACCAGCAAACGGTGCGCCAGCAAGCGCGCCACGCCGAGATCGTGAGTGACAATCACCACCGCCAGGTTCAGCTCACGCACCAGAGTGCGCAGCAGGTCGAGCAGTCGTGCCTGCACTGACACATCCAGACCACCGGTTGGCTCATCCATAAACACCAGCGTGGGCTGGGTCACCAGGTTGCGCGCAATCTGCAAACGCTGCTGCATGCCGCCAGAGAAGGTGGTCGGCAAGTCATCAATACGGTTGGCCGGGATCTCAACGTCCTGCAACCAGCGCATCGCCTCTTTGCGGATGTCGCCATAATGGCGTTGACCCACGGCCATTAAGCGCTCGCCAATATTGCCGCCTGCCGTGACCTGCGGGCGCAAGCCGTCGAGCGGATGCTGATGCACCACCCCCCACTCCGTGCGCAGCAGACGGCGACGATCGCTTTCACTCAGTTGATAGAGATCCTGGGCGCGATAAAGAATGTTGCCCTGCTGCGGCGCTAACCGCGCCGACAGGCTGCGCAGCAAAGTGGTTTTACCCGAACCGGATTCCCCGACAATGCCCAACACCTCACCCGGATAGAGTTCAAAGCTGACATCTTCAAAGCCTTTGCCTGGCGCATAAAGGTGCGTCAGATTGTTGACCGCAAGCAGCGGCTGTTCACTGTGCATGCTGTTGTTCCTGCTGCTGGTGGCAAAAATCGGTATCGGAGCAGACAAACATGCGCGTACCGGCATCATCCATTACCACCTCATCGAGATAGCTGTGGCGCGAACCGCACAGTGCGCAGGGTTCATCCCAGCTTTGCACGGTGAACGGGTGGTCATCGAAATCGAGGCTTTCTACTTTGGTGTACGGCGGCAGCGCATAGATGCGTTTTTCACGTCCGGCACCAAACAGCTGCAGTGCAGGCATCATGTGCATCTTCGGGTTGTCGAATTTCGGAATCGGTGAGGGGTCCATCACGTAGCGATCGTTGACCTTGACCGGATAGGCATAGGTCGTGGCGATATGGCCATAACGGGCGATATCCTCATACAGTTTCACCTGCATAATTCCGTACTCTTCCAGCGCGTGCATGGTGCGGGTTTCGGTTTCGCGTGGCTCAATAAAGCGCAGCGGCTCCGGGATCGGCACCTGGAAGATCAGCACCTGATCCTCTTCCAGTGGCGTTTCAGGAATGCGATGACGCGTCTGGATCAAGGTTGCGTCTTTGGTGGCTTCGGTGGTGGCTGCACCGCTGACACGCTGGAAGAAACGACGGATCGACACCGCATTGGTGGTGTCATCCGCGCCCTGGTCAATCACCTTTAGCACGTCGCTGTCACCAATAATGCTGGCGGTGATCTGAATACCCCCGGTACCCCAACCGTACGGCATTGGCATCTCACGCCCGGCAAACGGCACCTGATAACCCGGAATCGCGACCGCTTTCAGAATGGCGCGGCGAATGGTGCGCTTGGTTTGCTCATCCAGATAACCGTTGTTATAGCCGGTTAACTCACTCATCGTTTTGCTCCTGAACCTGTTCGCGCAGCCGTTTCAGCAACTCAAGCTCCGCCTGGAAATCAACGTAGTGCGGCAGTTTCAGATGCGAAACAAAACCTGCCGCTTCAACGTTGTCAGCATGTGACAGCACAAACTCTTCGTCCTGCGCCGGGCCGGCGATCCGTTCGTTGTACTCGGGGGCCTGCAAGGCACGATCGACCAGCGCCATCGCCATGGCTTTACGCTCTGAACGACCAAACACCAGGCCGTAACCACGGGTGAAGTGCGGCGCACCTTCGGTTTGCGTGGTAAAGCCATTGACCATTTCACACTCCGTCAGCAGGATTTCGCCGATATCAATCTCGAAACCCAGTTCTTCCGGGCAGATGGATACGCTGAGATAGCCGGTGCGGATCTCACCAGCAAACGGATGGTTACGTCCGTAGCCGCGCTGGGTCGAGTAGCCCAACGCCAGCAGGAAGCCTTCGTCGCCGCGCACCAGCTGTTGCAGACGGGCAGCGCGGCTGGCGGGATAACCTGGTGGCTCACGGGTGATGTCACAAGGCTCACTGCCGTCATCCTCTTCACGCGCCGCCAGCCCCTCACGGGTCATCATGCTGAACACATGCGGACAATGCTCTGGCAGCGACTGATCGTCGCGCGGTGCAGCAGGCGTCTCGCCATTGGCCAGCAGCGTGAAATCAAGCAAACGATGGCTGTAATCGTATGTGGGGCCCAGTACCTGACCGCCAGGTAAATCCTTATAAACCGCAGAGATACGTCGTTCGATGCGCATTTCATCGGTTTCCAGCGCCAGACTGTCGGCCAGGCGTGGCAAAGTTGTGCGGTAGGCACGCAGCAGGAAAATGGCTTCCACCATGTCGCCGCTGGCTTGCTTAATCGCTAACGCGGCTAACTGTGGATCGTAAATACCGCCTTCGGTCATCACGCGATCCACCGCCAGACCGAGCTGGCCAGCAACCTGATCGCACCCCAGCTCGGCCACATCGCGGTCGCCACGGCGTAAATCCGCCTGTAGCTCGTGCGCACTGGCTATCGCCTTTTCGCCCCCTTTAACCGCGACGTACATCAGCACACCTCCACATCGGTGGTGCGAGGCAGTGCCATCATCGCTTCACCACAGGTGAAAATCAGATCAACACCCAATGGGAAGGGATGGGGGCGCTCACGCAGATAGGTCAGAATCGCTTCCGGCAGTTGTGGTGCAATCGCGCGGGGTTCACGCAGCCCAGGGCCAGACAGACGCAAGGTTAAACCGCCGTTAAGCGCAGGCACTTCGATGATCAGCGTGGTGCTTTTCTCCGGTGACATATTGTCGCCGGCCGCAAACTGCGCCGGATCGGGATTGGCAGCCGCATGAGTGAGGGCAAAAGGCGCATCACGGTGTTCAACAATCGGCACACCGGTATGGAAACGCAGGTTGCTGCGCAGCATCTCGCTGTCAATGCGGTTGTCTATCCACAACGCGCTCTCCTGATCCACCAGCGTCAGTAACACGGCGGTTGCCGCAGGCGACAAATCGCCCCAACCCTGTTGCAAGGGCAGAGAGACCATAACGCCTGGCTCGCTCATGGCTTTCAGGATGCGGCGGAAGGCACGCTGTGAATCGGCAACCGGATGGTTAAAACTGGCCAGTAATGTCATGAGTTATCTCCGCGAACCAGCGTAAAGAAATCCACTTTAGAGCTGGCGATTTCACGCGCGCGCAGCTGACGCTGCTCTTCTCGCAGTGCCGCCAGCGGGGCAATTAATTTTTCCTGCAACAGCGCGTGGGTTTCTGGCTGTTGCAGCAGCGCGTCGATCAATGCACAACGTTCGGCGTGCGCTTTATCGCGTCCCAGCACATAACTAAAACCCAGGGTGCCATCGTGCAGTTTCACCACTGCACGCGTGACGGTGGCATCGCCCATCACGAAGCGTTTACCGCTTCCCCCCATGCGCGCTTGCAGGCGAGTCAATCCGGTTTCAGCCGGACGCACAGACTCGAAATCACTATTGAGGTGCAGCGACTGCCAGTGGGCATTCAGGGTGTTGGCGTCACTGTGCGCCAGCACCGCAAGCCAATGCTGGCGGGCGGTTTGCTGTTTCATTCATGCTCCAGGGTGAGTTCAATCATGTCGCCACGCGTCAGGCTGACGGAGTATTCCGCTACCTGACCGTCACGGTGTTTATTCAGGGTGCGCACACACAACAGTGGTGACTGCAGTGCAATCTCCAGCTGTTTACACTCTTTCGCCTGTGCGCGACGGGTACTGATACGGGTTTGCGAACGGGTTAAATCCAGGCCCAGATGCTGCTGCATATAGTCGTGCAATGAGCCGCTCTGAAACTGTTGTAACGTCGGCCACCAGCTTAATTCAGGCAGAAAGTGGTTAATCACACACACCGGCACGCCATTGACACGGCGCAGGGTGCGCAGGTGAATCACGTTGTCGCCTTCATTGATGGCCAATGCGCTGGCCACATCGCTGCTGGCCGGGCGCAGCACTGCTAACAAGCGTTCACTGGTGGGATGACTGCCCTGCTCTAACAGGTTCTGGCTGAAACGCGCCTGCGCATGCAGTGGGTAATCGTAAGGGCGCATCAGCACCAATATGCCGACACCGTGGCGACGCTGCAGCAGCCCCTTATTGACCAGTTCATCCACCGCACGACGCAGTGTGTGGCGGTTAACTTCGTAGTGATCGGCCAGCTGTTGTTCGGAAGGCAGATAGTCACCGCAGCGATAACGCTCTTGCAGTGCCTGCTCCAGTTGGGCGGCGACCGCCTGATATACAGTGGTCGGATGTCTGGATATCTCCATCACGCTCAATACCTCATTCGCTTCAGGTTGAGGAACGCAGCGAAGGTTGCTGCGGGATGGCGACTACAGTGCGCGAGCCAGATGACAACGCCGTGACGGCTCAATGACGCGAGGATGAATTTGAATTAGGACAGAAGAATTGAAGCGAAACGGCTGGCGTTTCAATAAAATATTTTTAACTGTTGCCTTTGTGACAGTCATCAAAAAAATTTCACTTATTTTCACTCATTTATCTATAGCCTTACAGGATGCAGCTTGCAGAAACTCTGCTAACTTATTAAGTGACCCCTCCTTGTTACGCGAACCCTGAAATGATTAACACAATAAAACTGTCCGACGGTTTTCGCCGCAATTTTGTTCGGGAAGTGATTTTGCCTTTAGTGGCGATTTTAGTTTTAACCTTTGCCGGAGCAGGTGTTGGCCTGTTTTGGGGCACCTCTTTGACCAACGATCAAGCGCGCTCGCAGCAGCAGCGAATGATTGAGGCGTCGTTTGCCCAAAGTCTGAGCGAACACCTGCGCCAGCTCCGCAGCCTGACGCGCTGGTCGCCGCTGGCGAATCAGCTGGCTTCAGGCACACCTGACCAAAGCTGGCTGGATCAAAATATCGGCGGCTGGCTATACGATATGTTCGATCATCAACTGATTCTGCTATTGGATCGGGATAATCAACCGCTGGCAGTGTGGCGCAACGGCCAGCGTGTATCCGCCGACAGCATCTGCCATTACCTGCTGGAGATGCTGCGTAGCCCACTGGTAGTGAGCAGCGATGAAGTGGCGGGACCCAGCGATCGCGCCGACTTTGTCCGTATTGGTCCGCGTGCGGCCGCACTGGCGGTGGGAGATATCAGTAGCACGCGGGAGGCGGGTCGCTATCGGCTGGTGAGCATTAAATTCCTCGATGACGGCTATCTGCGTAATCTGGCCGATCGCAGTCAGTTACAGCAGTTACACTTTAGCGACGGTACGCCGCAGAAAGGCACCGATGCACTTTACCAACTCAATTCCCAACAGGGTGATGCCGTGGGCTACCTCACCTGGCAGCCTGATAAGCCGGGCGCACAAATGTTGCGGATGTTGGGGCCTTCTACCTTGCTGTCCGTGATTCTGATTACCTTGCTCTGCCTTTTTATGGTGCGGCGTATCTGGACGTCATCGCTGAACCTGTCACAGTCGCTGTTGAAACTGGGTGCCAGCGAAGCCCAGGCACAGCATCTGGCATTTCATGACGTGCTGACCGGTCTGCCCAATCGCGCCTTGGTGGAAGATCGTTTAACCCAGGCGCTGGCCGCATCCGCGCGACACGATCAGCGGGTGGCGTTGCTGCTGCTCGATCTCGACCGTTTCAAAAACATCAACGATACCTACGGCCATCATGCCGGCGATGAGCTAATCATAGAGGTTGCACGACGTCTGACCCACATTCTGCGAGCCAGTGATACTGTCGGACGCATTGGCGGCGATGAGTTCATCATTATTATGCCGGACGTCGATAACATTGGTCAGGTGCAGGCGCTGGCAAAACGTATTATCAGCGAGCTTAGTGAACCCTATGATCTGCAAGGCAGTGAGGGTTGGGTGGGCGTGAGTATTGGGCTGGCATTAGCACCCAAAGATGGCATTGATCGTCTGGAGTTGATGCGCAAAGCGGATATCGCGCTGTATGAAGCTAAAAACAGCGGACGCGGCCAGTATCGTCAATTTGAGAAAGTGATGGACGAATCGTTGCGCACCCGTCAGCAGATGGCGACAGACTTACGTCATGCGTTGGTCAATTTCGCTGGGCTGCGCGTGTGGTATCAGCCGTTGATGGAGATCAGTGGGCAGCGCGTGGTCGGCCTGGAAGCCCTGCTGCGCTGGCACCACCCCGTTCGCGGTGACGTCTCGCCAGGTGATTTTATCGCCATCGCTGAAGAGACCGGGATGATTATCCCGCTCGGTGAATGGGTGTTACGCGAAGCCTGCAAAACCTCGTTAAAGCTGCCGCAGGTGATAGTGGCAGTGAATGTCTCACCGGTGCAGTTCCGCGCCAGCGGCTTTGTTGAACGGATTATTGAGATTGTGCGCGAAGAAGGCGCCAACCCGCAGCATATGGAGCTGGAGATCACCGAAGGCGTGTTAATCGAAGATGAACACGAAGCGCGTAACAATATCATTGCGCTGCGCGAAGCCGGTTTCCGCATCGCGCTGGATGATTTCGGCACTGGCTACTCCAGCCTGAATTACCTCAGCACTTTCCCGGTGGATAAAATCAAGATCGACCGTTCGTTCACCCAATCATTGGGTGTCGCGCAAAACTCGACCGCGATTATCGAATCGGTGGTGCGGCTCGGACACGCCATGGGTTTAACCGTCACCGCCGAAGGCGTCGAGACCGAAGGCCAGAAAAACGCCCTCGCCGACGCTGGCTGCAATCAATTGCAGGGGTATTTATTCAGCCAGGCAGTGCCGTACGAAGAGATTGAGAAGATGGTGTAGTCCATTCAGCAGAGGACGTCATGGCCTCAGGAAATGAGCCCTTACTGACAACACGCACTGAAGCTAATGAGCAGGCTGGGGCCGCACCGGGGCTGGCATCCGCAGCGCTGAACGGAGTGAGTATGCCAGGAGAGCCCGCAGGACGCGGGCGAAAGGTGGCGCTGGAACATGGATGTTCCATCGGCACCGGTCCGTAAGGCAGACGAGTGAAGTGAAGGCACCGCGAAGCGGCGCGAGGACCGCCAGCCCCGGTGCGGCCCCAGACGGCGTTATCATCAGCGCTGAACTGTCTAGCATTACTATAAAATTATGACGGGAAATCCGTGTCTAACGACGCCTGTTTCCATGCCTCAATCTGTGCCAGACGCTCTTTCAGTTTGTTCGTCACCGCATCATAACCCCATGCGCCCATCACCAGATGGCGGGGAGGGTTGTCATGTTCCGTGATGGCAATCATCGCGGTCGCGGCGCGTGCGGGGTCGCCCGCTTGCGTGCCACTGTAGGCGGAGGTGGCTTTCATACGTGCGGCAGCGGTATCGGCGTATTCTGGCAAGGTACTGGGGGTCTGATGCAACGAACGTCCCGCCCAGTCGGTGCGGAACGGACCCGGTTCAACACAGGTCACATGAATGCCTAAAGGCGCGGTTTCCAGCGCCAGAGAATCAGACCAGCCTTCAACCGCGTGCTTGCTGGCAGAGTAGTAACCCGAGCTGGCAAAGCCAATAAAACCGGCCACAGAGGTGATGTTAATCACATGCCCACGACGCTGCTTGCGCATCCCTGGCAGTACCGCACGGGTTAGGGCGAACAGGCCAAACACGTTGGCATCAAATTGCGCACGAATTTCGTTTTCATCGCCCTCTTCCACCGAACTTTGATAACCATAACCGGCATTGTTCACCAGCACATCGATGCTGCCGAACTTCTCCTGTGCGGCGTGGACAGCGCGATGAATGCTGCTCTGATCGGTTACATCCAGCTCTACCGCCAACGCGTTCTGGTGGCCCGCAACCAGATCCTGCACCTTGCTGAGGTCGCGTGCGGTCACCACGGTATTAAAACCCCGCGCAATGGTTTGCTGTGCCAGTTCACGACCAAAGCCGGTGGAGCACCCCGAAATAAACCAAACCGGTGTGTTTGCTGAAGCCATTATGAAATCCCCTTAAAGGCGCCCGATGAACCGTCATCGGGCAAGGTCAATAACTATGGCAAAGCCGCGCCGCTGAGATTAGCGCTTAGTGCGAAGCGGGCATCATGGCGGGATAGCGCTGCTGCAGTTCACTAAAAATCTCGGGCATCGGCCGCCCGGCATCCAACGCAACGGCTGCAAACACCTGTTGTTTCAGGAAATGCCGCCAGCTGATTGGCGCTGATGCCAGAAACGCCGTGAGCAACTGATAGCGCGCCAGGGTCCAAACCTGTTCAAAGGCCGTCCGTGCCGGACCGTGGTCGAAGTGCTGAGAAACATTCACCCGCATCTCGGCGCGCAAGCGTGCAGTGGTTACCTGATCAATTTCGCCCGACACCATCGCTACCCCGTAACTGTCTCGTGCAACCTGCGCAGAGACAAATCCACAGCGCACATCTTGCAGCACCGCCTCAGCGTCACGCTCTGCTGGCAACCCGTAGCCCCCTGCACCAGGCCCGCGCACCTCGACGATATCGCCCGGCTGGCAGCGGATCACATCGGTATTACCGTGTTCGATGGCTTGCCCGTTCCGTAACGTGCGGAAGTGCGACAGTGCGCCCGACTCGCCGCCCAGCACCCCGGCCGAAGCAAACACCGATCGGTTGCGGTTACGCGCTGTGACCGTGGTATTCGGTGCGAACACTTCGAACGCCATCTCTGTCGCCAGACCGCCGCGATAACGCCCCGCGCCGGCGCTGTCTGCCGCCAGACCATAGCGATGAAAATGAATCGGCACTTCTGCCTCATTGATCTCAATCGGCGTGTTTTTCAGGAAAGCGGACAGTCCGCCAGATCCGTCTGGACCATCGTGACGCGGCGTGCCGCCCGCTCCACCACCCACCGGGCCAAGCGACGCCACCACGCTGCGATTCAAACTGTCGCTGGTGCGAATGTTCATGATTGAGTTTCCGCCCGGAGAGTTGGCCGGAAGGCGTTCCGGCAGCGCCTGCGAGAACACCCCAATGGTCGCAATCTGCGATAACGCGCAGGTCAACGAGCGCATCCCCACTGCAGCAGGTGCCTCGCAGTTCATCACCGTCCCCGGCGGCAGAATGGCGCGCGTCGGCCGTAACGTACCCGCATTAAGCAGTAACTGGCGATCCAGCGTGGAAAGCACGTAAGTCACCCCTACCAGCGCCAGAGGATGGCGTTCGCGTCCACCGGTTGGCATATTCAGTGATGATGTCAGCTGGGGATCGCTGCCGGTGTAATCCAGCTCCAGCGTATCACCGCTGATGCGTAGGGTGATCGCCACACGACAGGGGAAGCCCCCCTCACCATCCTCATCGGCAAAGTCCGCATAGAAGTATTCCCCGTCGGGAATGGTGGCGATGATGCTGCGCGCCTGCGCTTCCGCATAATCCAGAATGCCGGCAATCCCCCGGCGGAAATCCTCAATGCCAAAACGCGCGATGATGTCATGGATCTTGCGCTCGCCGACGTTCACCGAAGCAATCTGCGCTTTGAAATCGCCCCAGTTTTGATCCGGCGCGCGCACGTTGAGCCGCATAATGCGCGCCACTTCGTCATTCATTTCGCCGTTGCGCACCATCTTCAGCGGCGGAATGCGAATCCCTTCCTGCGCGATGTCGGTCAAAGAGCGCGACAGAGAAGCCGGTACGGCACCGCCGACGTCGGTGTTGTGAATGTGCCCCACCACAAAACAGACAATCTCCCCCTGATGGAACACCGGTTTCCAGATGTGAATATCGGGCGTGTGAGTCGCCACGTTGCCCGCGTAGGAATCATTGGTGATGCAGATATCGCCCTCGTCATAACTGTCGATCAACGCCAGCACTGGGCCGTAATCGATGCCACTGTACCAGGGCGCGCCAAAGCTGCGCGGAGACGCAAAAGCCAGACCGTCACGGCTGACGATTTGACAGGAAAAATCTTCAGTCTCTTTCACGAAGGTGGAGTGTGCCGTGCGCATTAGCGTGAAGGCCATGGCATCCGCGGCGGCGGCACAGTAGTTCGCCAGGATTTGCAGATTACGTCCATCAATAGCCATATCAGTTCGCCTCCACTGGGGTGATCAGCAGGTTGCCAAAGGTATCCACGTCCACCTGCATCTGTGGTGGTACACAGGTAGTGCAGTCGTCTTGCGCAATAATCACCGGCCCCGTCAGCTGATGCCCGGCACGCAGCGTGCTACGGGCGATAACAGCCACCTGATGCGACGCGCCATCAATCCAGGCCGGAACGTATTTCACCACCTCAACCGGGGCTTCCGCTGCGGGTAACCTAATCAACTCAGGTTTCGGCGTGGGCGAGGCAATCACTAAACGCAGGTTGATGATCTGAACAGGCGCTTTGGCATCAAAATGGCCAAACAGCTGATGATGCTGGCGATCAAACGCCTGATGCAGTGCAACCTTATCGGCCTGAGCCAGCCATTGCGGTTCCAGTGCCACTTCAATTTCAAACGACTGGCCGCGATAGCGCATGTCGGCGCTGTACTGCAGCGTAAAGGGCATTTGGGCACCGTGCTGTTCGGTCAGCCAGTCACGTGCACGTTGGCTCAGTGCCTCCGCTTCGGTTGCCAGACGATCTGCCAGTACGTTGTCCAGATCGCTGTACAGCGTGCGGATAAAATCATTGCGGATATCAGCCACCAGCCCCCCCAAGGCTGACAACACGCCCGGCGTCGGTGGCACAATCACGCCTTTCATATTCAGTTCACGCGCGAGGAAGCAACCCATCATCGGCCCGGCACCGCCAAAGGCGAGGAACCAAAACTCACGTGGGTCTAGCCCAAAACGTGACAACAGCCCGCTGGTGTCACCGTACATACTGGAGATCGCCAGTTCGATGGCGGTTTCCGCCGTCTCTTCCACCGTGATGCCCAGTTGGTCCGCCAGCGGTTGCCATGCGGCACGTGCGGCGGCGACATCCACTTTCACCGCGTTGTAACCGAGATCGCCGTGGCCGATCATGCCGCAAGCCGCAAAGGCATCGGTGGCGGTGGGTTGCGTGCCACCGCGTTGGAAACACACCGGACCCGGCAGCGATCCGGCGCTATCTGGCCCCATCTGCAGCACGCCTTGCTTATCGATCCACGCCAGCGATCCGCCGCCCTGCCCAACCGAGGTCACGGCCACTGACGGAATATAAATCGGAAAATCACCGATGATTTCCCCGTTGCCCTGCGCCACTTGCCCATCAATGATCACCGCCACATCGGCACTGGTTCCACCGATATCGAGGCTGAGAATCTTGTCGAAACCGCAGGCGCTGGCGAGGAAGCTGGCTCCGATCACCCCCGATGCCGTGCCGGAGAGCACCATCTGGACGCACTCGCTTTTGGCCTGCTCAACCCCCATCACGCCACCGTTGGATTTGGTGATGCGCGGGGCTGGCTGCACGCCCATGGTGTGCAGCGCGCGTTCAAATGACTCGAGGTAGTGAATCACCATCGGCTGCACATAGGCATTGATGGTGGCGGTAATAGTGCGCTCATATTCTCGGATAATCGGCCAGATATCGGCCGAACAGGAGGTGAGCAGTTCGGGGGCCACCTCATCGATAATGGCTTTCACCGCCGCTTCGTTGTGCCGGTTGCGATAGCTGTGTAGCAACGACACCACAATCCCCTGACAACCCGACGCGCGGGCTTTTTCAATCGCCTCTAACACACTTTGGCGATCCACCTGCTGCAAGACATTGCCGTGGCGGTCGGTGCGCTCTTTAATCGCAAACACCCGATCGCGGGAAATCAATGGCGCGGGACGGCGTGAGAAGAGATCGTGGATATTCGGGATCTTCAGGCGCGCCAGCTCCAGCACGTCGCAGAAACCGTCGGTGGCGAACAGCGCCAACCGCACACCGCGACGCTGGATCACCGCGTTGATACCCACGGTGGTGCCGTGGGTGAAGTAATCAATGTGCTGCGGTTCAATCCCGTCTCGCTGCTGCAACTGTGCCAGTCCGGTCAGAATTTCACTGCCCGGCTGATCCGGACGCGACAGCACTTTTAAGGTATGAATCTGATTGGTCTGTTCATCCAGCACGGCGAAATCGGTAAACGATCCGCCAATATCAACGCCAACGCGGTAACCCATGGTGAGAAAGCTCCGTTATCAGGAGAGAGGAAATTCCATCAGTTTTTGTGGGTCCTGCACCACACGCCAGCCAAGACGTTGATACAGCTGATGGGCATCATTAGTGGAGAGCATCCAGCGGTGTACGGTGGCGAGTTCCGGGTGCGCACGCACGCAGGTCGCCAGCCAGCTTCCCAATCCATGACCTCGCCAGTTTTCGTCAATCATCACATCGCACAGCCAGCCGAAGCGGGTGTAATCCGTCACCAGGCGCGCGAAGCCAATTTGCTGTTGTTGGTGATAGACACCAAACGGCAGTGAGCCGGCAAAAGCGCGTTCGGTTTTGGCTCGTGGCTGGTCTTTGGCCCAGTACGACTTTTCCACCAGCTGTTGGTGGATGTAGTCCATGTCCAGACGCTGACGTTCGGTGGAGACAGTGAAGTCATCGCGCTGCCAGCTGTGATCGGCAAGGGTTAAGAGGGTCATGGCAACTCCTTGTAAAGGGATAAATTAAGTGTACGGGTGCGCAGGAACACGGCGTGATTGAAGCCATGGCCTGAACAGTAAAGATAAAGGGAATTTACGGCGGGGAAGAAATTTTATGCTGTGGGGATTGGGTGGGCGCGGCGCCCCTCACCCCAGCCCTCTCCCGCAAGCGGGCGAGGGAGCCGATCGGTGCGAATGTTAGGACCAGAGCCCAATGGGGAGCAGATCGGCGCAATTGATAAGGTCAGAGCCCAAAGCTGTAAGGGGCACACGCGGTCCCTTCTCCCGCTGGTGGGAGAAGGTCAGGATGAGGGCAGATTACACACCAAAATCAACCGGATTATGCTTCGAAATCAACGAGCGCAACGGCACGCTGCTCTTCATAATCGGTGACTTAATCACAATATAACTGAAGTACTTATCGATGCCAATTTGCGCATCCAGCATCTTCTCAATCACTTCCTGGTAGTGCTCAATGCTGCGGGTAATAAAGCGCAGCAAATAGTCATAACCGCCGGTAATTAAATGGCATTCCATCAGCTCATCCACATCGCGCACGGCATTTTCAAATTTCATAAAGTCTTCGCGGCGATGGCCCGAAAGCGTCACTTCGGTGAAAACTGTTACGGAATCGGTGATTTTGGTCAGATTGATGTGGGCTTCATAGCCGGTGATAAAACCCGCCTGCTCAAGGCGTTTCACCCGTTGCAAGCAGGGGCTGGGCGAAAGACCTACGGCGTCGGCGAGATTGACGTTGCTGATACGGCCATCTTTTTGTAGTTGCACCAGAATATTGATGTCGATGCGGTCGAGTTTCATTAAGCCGTTCATAGCACCCCTCATTGTTGACCAATCGCGCAGGTTGTTACGATGGTATAACACGCTTTGACGTGGCGGCGCTAGCGTCTGCGCGCACCACGTTTTATTTTGGTCCAGTAAATAATTCCAGAGATATCAATGAGGAAGCGGGATTTATCCGAGACGACCGCTGGCACGCGCCAATGCAATATCAAAAATATGCAGCGCTTCTTCCAGTTGTGAATCTGTGGTTACCAGTGGTGCAAGGAAGCGTACGACGTTGCGATGCAGTCCGCACTTAATCAGCAGCAGTCCCTCCTGGCAGGCGCAATCGAGGATTTTTTGCGTCATCGCCGCATCAGGGCGTTTGGTTTCGAAGTCGATGATCTCCACCGCCTGCATAAAGCCCACGCCGCGCACTTCACCAATGCAGGCATATTTTTCCGCCAACTGCTGCAGACGCGCATTGAGTTGTTCACCCAGCTGATGACTGCGGGCCAGCAGATTGTCGTGCTCCAGCAGATCCAGCACCGCCAGTGCCGCCGCACAACCCAGCGCGTTTCCGCCGTAAGTGCCGCCGAGGCCTCCCGGTAACGGCGCATCCATGATCGCGGCCTTACCCACCACACCTGAAATCGGCAAACCACCCCCGAGACTTTTCGCCACCGTCACCAGATCCGGCGTGATGCCAAGCTGCTGGAAGGCAAACATGGTGCCGGTGCGTCCAAATCCAGTTTGCACCTCATCAAGAATCAACACGATGCCGTGTTTTTCCGTGATACGACGCAGCGCCTGCATAAAGTTAGCGCCCGCAGGCAGGAATCCGCCGTCACCCTGCACCGGCTCGATAATAATGGCGGCCACGCGTTCCGGCATAATCTGTACCGCAAACAGCTGATCCAGTGCCTTCAGGCAGTCATCATCACTGACACCGTGGAAAGCATTCGGATACGGCAGGCGGTAAACCTCTGACGCGAAAGGTCCGAAGTTCTGTTTGTAAGGCTGGCTCATGCCCGTCAGGGTGCAGCCCAGCAGCGTACGACCGTGAAATGCGCCGTCAAACGCTATCACACCGCTGCGATTGGTGTGTGCACGGGCGATCTTCACGGCATTTTCTACCGCTTCCGCACCGCTGGTAAAGAACACGCTTTTATAGGCTTCTCCATTGCCCACTAAGGCATTCAGGCGCTGCGCCAGCTCAATGTAACCCGGATAAGCTACCACCTGGAAACAGGCGTGCGATACCAGACCGAGCTGTTTTGTCACCGCATTGACCACCGCCGGATGGTTATGCCCGACGTTGAGCACACCAATACCACCGACAAAATCGAGATAGCGATTGCCCTCGACATCCCATACTTCACTGCCTTTCGCCCGCTCAATCACCAACGGATGCGCGGTGACCACACCACGTGGCACATTCTGCTCACGTGCATCCAGTAACAAGCCGTTATCGGTATACGTTTGCTGCTCCGCCATGACATTCTGCATTCTCAAAACCCTCATCCACATAACGTTCGGTTGGCTCAAGTATCGCAACCCGTTGGTTTCTCACGCTGCTGTAATCACTACTGCAGCGGCATTTCCTGTCAAAATCTTCTGTCAATCAGCCGGGAAATTCTGCACGCAGCGCATGGCGGGCAATCGCCGTCAGTGCCTGAATACCGTGCGGGATTACTGCATCGTTAAAGTCGTAAGAGGAGTGGTGCAAAGGCTGGCTGGGGGCCGACCCTAACCACAGGTAAGCACCGGGCCTGGCCTGCAACATAAAGGCAAAATCTTCCGAAGTGAGAGCCGGTTGTTTTGCCTGCTGTGCGGGCATACCGGCTGCGTCCAGCGCCTCCAGAGCCAGCTGTGCCGCATCACTGTTATTCACGGTGGCCGGGTAGTAGCGCAGATAGCTCACCTCCGCCTGTAAACCGTGCGCCGCCGTAACATGCTGCGCCATCTCACGCAGGCGCGTTTCAATGATGTCCTGCGCGGCAGGGCTAAAGGTTCTGACCGTGCCGGTGATGCTGGCTTCCGCGGGAATCATGTTGTGTGAGAAACCGCCCTGCATGCGCGTGACGGTCAACAGGCCCGGTTCGCAAGGATCCAGTGCGCGTGCCACCAGTGTGTTGAGTTGCACCACCAGTTCACTGGTGGCCAGCAGGGTGTCGCGCGTCAGGTGCGGCTGCGCGGCATGTCCGCCACCCCCTTTAACGGTGATATCGAAACGGTCGGCCGCCGCCATGATCGCACCTGGTCGCGTCTGTATCTCGCCCAGCGGCAATTCTGGCCAGTTGTGCAGGGCAAACACCGCATCACAGGGAAACTGCTGGAACAGGCCATCGTCGATCATCGCCTTCGCGCCCGCCAAACCCTCTTCGGCGGGCTGGAAGATAAACACCAGCGTGCCGTCAAAATCCCCCTGCTGCGCCAGCTGGATCGCCGCCCCCAGCAACATCACGGTATGACCGTCATGGCCACAGGCGTGGCAGACATTGGCATGCACACTTTTCCAGGCTTGGGTGCCGTTATCCTGCATCGGCAGTGCATCCATATCGGCACGCAGGCCGATCGTGCGTGAGCCGCTACCGCGTTTGAGCACACCAACCACGCCAGTCTTGCCCAGACCGCGATACACCTCAATGCCGTGCTCCTCGAGCCGTTGCGCCACGAGGTTGCTGGTGCGTGTTTCCTGATATCCCAGCTCGGGATGGGCGTGCAAATCCCGTCGCAGAGCGACTAACTGTTCCAGCTGCATCTCAATATCCCCGTTTGCGATCGATAAGGCCGACCATCGGTTCGCCGCGTTGATAGCGGCGCAGACTATCCAGCAGTGCCGCCACTGCGCTGTCGGTTTGCGTCTGGCTGGCAATGTGCGGTGTCAACCAGATGGTAGGGTGCTGCCAGAATGGATGGTCCGGCGGTAAAGGTTCTGGGTCAGTGACATCGATCACCGCCGCACTCAGCTGCCCGCTGTCCAGCGCCGTGAGGAGATGGTCATCAACCAGTTGCGGGCCACGCCCCACCTGCACCAGTGCCGCCCCTTTGGGTAACTGCGCAAACAGTTCAGCATTGAGTAAACCGCGCGTGGACTCCGTGAGCGGCAGCAGGCACACCAGAATATCGCTGTGGGCGAGAAACTCGCCCAATTGATCTGCACCATGCCAGCAGCGAACCCCCGCGATGTCACGCGGCGTGCGGCTCCAGCCGGCGCAGTCAAAGCCTAAAGAAACCAACTGCTGTAAGGATGCCTGGCCGAGTTCCCCCAAGCCCATCACCCCAACCCGACGCTGATTTGCGGTACGAATCGGATGGGTTTGCCACTGCGCAGCACGCTGCTGCTGGAAATAGCGCGGCATATCACGATGCAGACCCAGCACGGCAAAGGTGACGTATTCGACCATGCCTTGCGTCAGTCCGGGTTCGATCATGCGCACCACCGGTAACTCAGCGGGAAGCTGACTGAGATCGAATTGATCTGCGCCCGCGCCTACGGACAGCAGTGCTTTCAGATTCGGGAAGGTTGCCATCACATCTTCTGGCGGTTGCCAGGCAACCAGCAGTTCAACCTGCTCTGCGTCACCCACATCCGGCCAGATATGCATCTGCACATCCGGTGCATATTTGGCCAGCCAACGCTGCCAGTGTGCGCCGCGTGTCGCTTCGGATTTATAGACGATATGCATCAGGCCATCGCCTGGGTCATCAACCCAAACGCCTGCATCTCACCGGCCTGCGGTGACCACGGCATTCCCCGATACATGGTGGTAGGTGCATCCACTTTGACCAACCCAATACTTTCCAGCCAGCTCGCCAGCGGCAACGCACTGTCGGTATCGATGCGAACAAACTCGCCGCGTAAGCCCTGCATCAGGGCGGAGACCAGCGCCTGTGCGACGTCCACATTCAGTGCAATCACCGGACCAATCGCCCAGCCATGACCAAAACGGCGCAGGCTGGCAAAGCCATGTATCCGCTGTTGCGCATCCTGCAGTAACACCGTCTGGTGCTCGGCGATCAAGGTATTGATCAACCGCGCTCGCCACATCCCGTGTGCCTGATGGTCCAGTTCAGTCAGCCCTTCCGCATCCCCCACTTGCACGTTGCGCAGCGTGAGGCCGGTCGGCAGGTTGACGGCCGGCTCAGCCGCCAGTTCGCGCGTCTGGTGCTGCTGAATAGCACCGGTAACCACAAAACCGAGCTTTTCATACAGTCCCTGACCCATTTCAGTCGCGTGCAGGCGAATGCAGCAATCCGGGAATTTCTCCATCACTGCCAGCATCAGTTGCTTACCGATACCGCGCCCCTGGCAGTCAGGGTTCACCACCACCAGACCAATGGTGGCGGCGCTATCGCCCCAGCGCCAGCCAAAGGCACTGCCGACAAATTTACCCTGTTCTTCGGCGACCACGCCTTCACCTAATGCCAGCGCCTGCTGCCAGTCTTCGCGGCGATGCGGCCACTTCAATTGCTGTGTGATGGCATAGCCATGTTCAATATCGGCCTGCGTCATGGCACGTAATCTGATGCTCATGTTCTGCTCCTTACATCATGCCTGGCGCATCAAGGCCGCTGCCGTCCACCAGGCGGGAATAACGATACGGGGTCGGATCGACCACCGGTGTGTTGTGGGTCGCGAGATCGGCCGCCAACCGACCTGCCCCAGGTCCGATACCAAAGCCATGCGCACTGTAGCCAGCGGACAGCACCAGCCCCGGTAATTTGGCCACCGTGGAGATCACGGGGATAGCGTCTGGAGTGCTGTCAATCATGCCGCCCCACGCCTGCGCCAGTTTAAGGTTGGCGAGAGCCGGATACTCTTTACGCATCGCGGCTAACCCTTCCTGCACGATGCTGGCATCCGCTGCAGGATCGAGAATGCGCATGCGCTCAAACGGCGATTCACGGTCGAATGCCCATCCTCCCAACGCTTCTGGTCCGGTGAAAAAGGGTTTAAGACCGAGGTTAACTTTAAGGTTCTTACGCCGACTCTTAAAGGTGGGATAGAACTGACGCGCGTAGCGAATACCCTGGGCACCCGGCTCCAGACGACCTCGTCCGGAAACCGCCACCGTGTAACTGCCATCCATCTGCGGACGACAGGCAAAACCGGGGGTATAGAGCGGCATACCGATCGCTTGGTCGATCGGCTGCGTGCGAAACGCCGTACCGATTACGTTACCGAGCGGCAGGTCGATACCATGGCGACGGCAGAACATCGAGGTCCATGCCCCTGCTGCGCAAATCACGCGGGTGGTCTTGATCAGGCCACGTTCGGTCCAGACGCCGCTGACGGCGCCCGCCGCGATATCCAGCCCACGTACCGCACACTGCTGAAACACCAAGGCACCGAGACGCTGTGCGCCGATGACCAATCCCGGCGCGGCCAGACGCGGTTCAGCATGGCCATCGGTGGGCGATGAAACGCCACCGAGCCACGCGGTGGTGCTGCCCGGCGTCATGGCTTTGGCCTGTGCGGCGGTGAGAATGTCGCTTTTTACGCCGTAGTTTTTCGCCATCTGGTTCCATTTATCCCAGGCGGCAATATCCGATTCAACACGCGTGGCGTACACCAGTCCACTGCGACGAAAACCCAGCTCCTCACCGGTTTCGGCAGCCAGCTCCCCCCAGCGCTGCAGGGCATAGATGATCAGCGGGAGTTCGCGCTCATCACGGTTTTGCTGTCGGCACCAGCCCCAGTTGCGGCTCGACTGTTCTGCACCGACTAAGCCTTTTTCGATCAACACCACCTTGAGTCCCTGTTTCGCCAGCTCCCAGGTGGCGGCTGAACCGGCAATACCGGCACCGATCACTACCACATCAGCGGATTCCGGGAAATTTGCACTGTCCTGTACATAACGAATCGGTGCAGGCATAGGGTAACGACCTCATTATCTTTTAGAGACGGTCGCCATAAATGGCGACCCTACGGTATTTCGGGTGCACATTCATGGCGACCCTACGGTATTTCGGGTGCACATTCATGGCGACCCGACATAAGATCGTAGGGTGCGCATTTATGCGCACGGGTTAAGCAGATGCCGGTGCTGGCGCACCTACTCCGCCTTCAACACTTCTTCATGCTCATCCAGCCAGCCTTGACGCAGCTCTGGCACCGCCCGTTTCAAACGTTCGAAATAGAGCTCGCTGGTGGGCTTGTCGTAATCTGCACGGGCGATCTGCGTGACAATACGGCCTGATTTCATCACCACGATATCGTCACACACGGCGCGTACCGCGTGCATATCGTGGCTGATAAACAGCACCGACAGTCCCAGCTCACGGCGCAGTTCACTGATCAGATCCAGTACCGCTGCTGCCACCACGGTATCCAGCGCGGAAGTCACTTCATCACACAGAATTAAGTCAGGCTCTGCCGCCAACGCGCGTGCCAGATTGACACGCTGCTTCTGCCCCCCTGACAGCGCCCACGGGCGTCGCCACAGCACCGTGCGCGGCAGTTTGACCAGATCCAGCAGTTGATGCAGGCGGCGCTGCAGATCGGCCCCTTTCAAGCCGTGGAACAGCGCCAGCGGGCGTGAAAGGATACACTCAACGCTGTGCGCCGGGTTCAACGCGGTATCGGCCATCTGGAACACATACTGAATACGCCGCAGCTCGTTATCCGGACGCTTGTGCATGTCGCCATTGATATAGTGACCATTAAACAGAATGTGACCGTGACTCGGCGCATTCAGTCCGGCAATCGCATGTGCCAGCGTGGTTTTACCCGAACCCGATTCGCCGATAATGCCAATCGCCTGCCCTTTCCACAGCTTCAGGTTGATGTCTTCGAGAATCAGCGTTTTCGGCTTACCCTCTTTGTCACGCGGGCCATAACCCGCGCTGAGATCGCGCACTTCCATCAGCGGCAGCACATCCGCTTCGGCACAGGTCCAGCTACTTTCACGCTCTTTCTGACGTGCCGCATCCATCAACAGCTGGGTGTATTCTGCCTGCGGTGCACCAATCAAGGTTTCGGTGGTGCCGTATTCGGCCATTTTTCCGCGCAGCAGCACCAGAATACGGTCGGCCATCTGCGCCACCACGGCCAAATCGTGACTGACATAAATCGCCGTCACGCCACGCTGCGCCACCACGCGGCGAAACGCTTTCAGCACTTCAACTTGTGTGGTGACATCCAGTGCGGTGGTCGGTTCGTCGAGGATCACCACATCAGGATCGCCAATCAGCGCCATCGCGGTCATCAGGCGTTGTAACTGCCCACCTGAAACCTGATGCGGGAAGCGATCGCCAATGGTGTCTGGATTGGGTAACGCCAGTTCACGAAACAGCGCTATCGCCTTCTCTTTTGCCGCTTTGCGCTTCATGGTGCCGTGGATCACCACCGGCTCTATCACCTGGTCAAGAATACGCATGCCGGGGTTGAAAGAAGCCGCCGCACTCTGAGCGATATAAGCCACCTTGTTGCCACGAAATTCCCTTAGCTGGCCGGGCGACAAGCTGCGCACATCGGTGCCCGCCATGTGAATGTTGCCGTCAGCAATGCGGCAACCATGGCGCGCATAGCCCATCAAGGCCATGGCGATGGTGGTTTTCCCGGAACCTGACTCACCAATCAGCGCCAGCACTTCGCCCTTTTGCACGGTAAAACGGATATCAGAGACCAAATCAATCTCTTCACCTTTGTCGGTCTCTGCGGTAACTCGCAGATTTTCTACTGAAATTACCGGCATGGCGGTATGGGGTGTCACGTTCATGCTCCCTCCTTCGCCAGCGTCAGCGGGCGCATCTGCTGTAGGCTGTCGATAAACAGGTTGGCACCAATGGTCAGGCTGGCAATCGCCACCGCAGGCATGAGCACCGCAGGCGAGCCGTTGAACAGCCCCTGCAGGTTTTCACGCACCAGTGTGCCCCAGTCGGCGTACGGCGGTTGAACACCCAGCCCGAGGAAACTCAAGCCGCTCAACAGCAGTACGATGTAGACAAAACGCAGACCGAAGTCGGTCAACATCGGATGCACCATATTGGGCAGGATGTCGTGGATCGCGACGTACCAGCGGCTTTCACCCCGCAAGCGCGAGGCCCGGACATAATCCATATTGCGCAGACTGCTGGCCATGGCAAAGGCGATACGAAACGCGCCCGGCCAGTAGGTAAAGGTTGCGGTGAGAATCAGCATCGGCAGCGACGAACCAAATACCGCCACAATCATCAGTGACAGCACTTTGCCCGGCAGCACCAGCATCGCATCGTTAATGCGGCCCAGCAGCTCCTCCAGCCAGCGCCCCGCTACCGCCGCCAGTAACGCCAGCAAGGTGCCGATCAGGCTGGCACCCAACGCGGCAGTGAGTGCCAGACCAATCGAGAATTTTGCGCCGTACAGAATACGGCTCAGGATGTCGCGACCGAGGTAATCCGTTCCCAGCAGATTATCGGTCGTCATCCCGCCCAACATCGGGCCACCGCCAATATCGTCGATGTTATGCGGTGCCAGCTGGTTACCGAACAGCGCCATCGCTACCCAGAACAGTGAGATCAATAAGCCAATACGACCCGACACCGAGAGCGACTGAAAGAGACGTACAGGAAGCAGTAAGTTATTCATCAGCTCCTCCATTTCGGGTTAAAGGCGATGGTCAGCACGTCCGCGATCAGCAGCAGTACCAGATAACAGGCGGCGAACATCATCACGCACAGCTGCACCACTGGGAGATCGCGGTTACTGACTGCATCCACCAGCGCACTGGCGAGGCCTGGGTAGCTAAAAATCGATTCGATGATGATCACGCCGCCAAACAGATATGACAGACTCAGCGAAATCGCGTTGGCAATCGGCCCCACCGCATTTGGCAGCGCGTGGCGTAGGACCGCGCGCAACGGCGACACTCCTTTCAGCAGCGCCATTTCGAGATAGGGACTGTCGAGCTGGTTGATGATCGCCGAGCGCGTCATGCGTGCCATCTGCGCCACCAGTACGCAGCACAGTGTCATCACCGGTAGCGCATAAGCTTTCAGGTAGCTGACCAGACCCATATCCGGGCTGCCGACCGACATCGCCGATACCCAATGCAGTTTTACTGCAAAGATCAACACCGCCACCGTCGCCACCAGAAACTCCGGCACCGCCACCGTCGCCATGGTGCTGATGGCCAGGAAACGATCCAGCGCCGATCCCCGTTTCATCGCAGCGACAATACCGATCACCAACGCCAGCGGCACACAAATCACCGTGGTGATCGCCGCCAGCTCGAACGTGGCCGGAATGCGCTGAGCCACCAACTGCGTTACCGGGAGATGGCTGGCGAACGAGGTGCCGAAATCGCCGTGCAGCATGCCTCCTAACCAGCTGAAGTAACGCACCAGCAACGGCTGGTCGAGCCCCAACTGCTGGCGTAACGCCGCCACCGTTTCCGGCGTGGCGTTCTGCCCCAGAATCATCTGCGCGGCGTCGCCAGGCAGCAGACTGGTGATAAAAAACACCACCGCCGAGACGATAAGCAAGGTCAGGATGCCGGCACCTACGCGCCGGGCAATCAGGAACAACATGTATCGGTTCATCGGCGACCTCCTCTTACGGGTGATAAATCAGGCTTTCAGCCAGGCGAACTCATGGAAGCGATAGCCCATCATCATGCCGCTCGGCCAGGCCTCAATACCGCCGACTTTCTTGCTGTAGCCGTCAGTGCTACTGATAAAGGTCGGGATAATGGTGCCGCAGTGGTCGTAAATCAGCTTCTGCATATCGCCGTACATCTGCTTGCGCTTGCCCTGATCGCGCTCACCACGCGCAGCCACCACCAGCTGATCAAACTGTGGGTTCTTCCAGCCTGACTCATTGTTTGCGGCGCTGGAGAGGTAGAACTGCGAGAACAACATGTCCAGCGTTGGGCGCGGGTTGATTGAGCCGTAACCCACAGGATCTTTGGTCCAGTGGGTTGACCAGTAACCGTCATATGGCACGCGGCGCACGTTGATCTTCAGGCCCGAATTACGCGCAACTTGCTGAATCAACTGACCACCTTCCACCGCGCCCTCAATATTTGGCGTGGTAATGATCTCGACCGTGGCGCCTTTCATACCGGCTTTTTCGATGTGGAATTTGGCTTTTTCGACATCAAGCGGACGCGGTTTCAAATCGGTGTTATACAGCGGATGCCACGGCGGGACTGGCGTATCGTTACTGACATCGCCATAGCCCTGCAGGACCGTTTTCACGATAATGTCGCGCGGTTGCAGATACTTCATCGCTAGCACGAAATCTTCATTACTGCCTGGCTTCATGTCGGTACGAATAATCAGGTTGGTATACATCCCTGATTTGCTCTCCAGTACCGCGAAGTCACTGGTGGCTTTGATGCGCTTGCAGTCTGCGGCGCTGAGGGTCGAAACCACATGCAGATCGCCAGACATCAAGGCGTTAACACGCGCCGCCTGATCGGTCACGCCCAGCAGTTCGACCTCGTCCAGGTAAGGCAGGCCAGGCTTGTAGTAGTTCGGGTTTTTGACACCGACAGAACGCACGCCGGGCGAGAACTCTTTCAGTTTGAATGGTCCGGTACCAATGCCTTTACTGAAGTCTTTGGTGCCATCCTGCACGATCAGGAACGGTGCGCTCGCCAGCATGAAAGGCACGTCGAAGTTTGCACTGCTCAGTTCCAGCGTGATTTCGTTGTCATTGACGGCGGTGAAGGTTTTGAACTGATCGGCCAGCTTAAAGGCGTTGGAGGCGACGGCCGGATCTTTGTGGCGGCTTAATGAGTAAATGACGTCTTTGGACGTGAGCGGTTTGCCGTCGTGGAAGGTCACACCTTTACGCAGTTTGATGTGCCAGGTGATGCCATCACTGGATTCAATCGATTCTGCCAACGCAGGCTGCGCCGCCAGATTTTTATCCAGCTCGGTTAAACCGCTATAAACCATAAACTGGCGGGTGTAATCGCCGCTGTTGTTGCCTTTGGCTGGGTCAAGCGTATCCGTTGCTGAGGCGTTCGACATGGCAGCACGCATTTTGCCGCCTTTGACCGGCGTTTCTGCCGCAAAACTCATCTGCGGAAAACCGATTAAGCCGCTGCTCATCACGGCACCGGCAGACAACAACTTCATCAGGCCACGACGAGACATTGACCCTTCGGTCAGCATGCGTGTCAGGGCCGGATTCACAGCGTCAGACTCTTTATCGAATTTACTCATCTGCACACCCTCAATATGAAAAGTTGTATATTTTGTAAATTGTCCCAC
The DNA here is from genome assembly GCF_059412425.1 of Pantoea sp. CFCC18177. Taxonomy (NCBI): domain Bacteria; kingdom Pseudomonadati; phylum Pseudomonadota; class Gammaproteobacteria; order Enterobacterales; family Erwiniaceae; genus Pantoea; species Pantoea sp. CFCC18177. The sequence continues at coordinate 35,062 of NZ_JBNBPL010000024.1, read as the reverse complement.
CCACCTGGTCGCCATAAATGGCGACCCTACAGGCCACCAGTAGGGTCGCCAGTAGGGTGCGCATTCATGCGCACCTGGCCAAAAACAGCACCAGCCGTGATGACGCATTCATGCGCACCGGGTTACCTATTAAGAGAGCCGATCCTTAGCCTTGTAATACAGCCCTGCGAGAGGCAAAAACCAGGGTTTCCCGTGGTAACCCGGCAGCGCAGGCCATGCGTCGCGCTGCCAGGGATTTTCGTTACGTTTTTCGGCCAGTAAGTCCGCCATCACACGGCCCATCCACACCGACATCTGCGTGCCGTGACCGCTGTAACCGAGTGAATAGAACACGCCTTCGTGCTCACCGGCATGGGGCAGCCGATCGGCGGTCATATCCACCATGCCGCCCCAGCAGTAGTCGATGCGCGCTTTGCCCAATTGAGGGAACAGCGCGGTCATCGCGGCACGCAACACTTCACCGCTGCGCGTATCTGAAGTGGGGTTACTGACGGCAAAACGCGCCCGTCCGCCGAATACCAGACGACGATCGGCAGTGGTACGGAAATAGTTGCCGATATTCAGTGAGGTGACGTAAGTACGGTCTTTTGGCAATATCTGCTCGATCAACGCGTCGCCCAACGGTTCCGTCACCACGATAAAGCTGCCAACGGGTACAATGCGGCGCTGGAACCAAGAGAAAGGTCCTTCGTTGGAGACGCCGGTCGCCATCATCACTTTTTCGGCAATAATTTCGCCTTTGGTGGTGGTGACGCGATGGCGATGACCCTCCAGCCGCGTTAAGCCTGTCACCGCATGGTGCGGGAAGATTTTCACGCCGGCCTGCGCAGCCGCATTCGCCAGGCCAATACCAAACTTGCCCATGTGCATCTGGCCGCCGCGTTTCTGCAGCAAACCGCCATGGAAGCTGTCACTGCCCACTTCACGACGAATCTCATCCTGACTGATCAGCTCGATTTCCGGGTCCACAGTGTCACGCATCAGCTGCCATGCACTGCGCAGGCCAGGGAAATGCGACGCTTTGCTGGCCAGCTTCAGTTTGCCGCACAGGCGGAAATCGCAATCAATCTGCTCTTCTCGCACCAGCTGTTCGACATAGCTCACCGCATCGTCATACGCACGATAAAAGCGGCTGGCCTGCTCGATACCCTGGCTCTCGACCAGCGAAGCAAAGTTCTGCGCCACGCCGGTATTGCAGTGACCACCGTTACGCGCCGAGGCCTGACTCATCATTTCGCCACGCTCCAGCAGCACCACGTTGATGCCGCTGCGCGCCAGATTGAGTGCCGTCGAGACGCCGGTAAAGCCACCGCCAATCACCACCACATCCGCGACGGCGGGCAGTGCGCCACTGGCGGCACCGGTGAAAGCAGGTGCCGTGTCTTGCCAGAATGATTCGAGTTTCATCGCCGCCTCCGGGCTTAGAGTCCAACCACAGCGGGCAGACCGCCGATATCTTTGATCTCGGTATATTCGTAAGCTGGATTGGCCGGATCGTGGCCACGGTTGACCCACACCTTGTTCTTGATGCCCATGTCATAGCAGGTCATCAGGTCGTAACGCAGGCTGGAGGAAACGTGGAGAATATCCTCTGGTCCGCAGTTCAGCTTATCCAGCATGTATTCGAAGCCTTTCATCTGCGGCTTGTACGCACCCACTTCTTCAGCGGTGATGGTCATGTGGATCGGCGCACCGAGACGCGGCACGTGATGCGGGATCAAATCGTTCATGGAGTTGGTCAGCAGCACCAGTGGGAACTCTTTCGCCACTTTTGCCAGCCCGGCAGGGACATCCGGATGCGGTCCCCAGGTGGCGCAATCGGTATAGATAAAATCACTGTCAGCCTGGCTCCACTGCACGCCCCATTTTTTACAGGTGCGCTGCAGCGCATCGCTGACCACGTCGTAATAAGGTTTCCACGCACCCAAGACTTCATCGCGGCGGTAGATGGCGAAATCCGTGGTGAATGCCAGCATCTGCTGCGCTGACACGCGATCTTTGAAGCAGCGCTCTGCTGCTCCTGCCATATCAAAATTAATCAGGGTGCCGTAGCAATCAAAGGTGATGAATTTCGGTTTAAACAGTGCCATGACGCGACCTCGTCGTTATCTGATACGTGAATTTAGAAATCGATTAATACACTCTTCTGGCGCTGGCAGGCCTGAAATGCCTGACGTCCCAGATCCTTGCCAATACCGGAGCCCAGGAAGCCACCGGTGGGAATAATAAAATCGCCGGAGCGGCCATAGCGGTTGATCCATACGGTGCCCGATTCAATGGCCCGCATCGCCCGCATCGCACGCGGCAGGCTGAGGGTATGCACCCCTGCGCACAGGCCATAGGTTTCATGCGCCGCTAACGCCAGACCCTCTTCTTCGCTGTCGAACTCCTGCACAGTGAGTACCGGGCCGAAAATCTCCTGCTGTACCGCCGGGTTGTCTGCCGCCACACCGCACAACAGCGTAGGCTGCCAGAACCAACCGCCGTCGGTATCCGCAAAGCGCTCGCCACCCACCAGCACTTCCGCGCCCTGCGCTTTGGCTTCGGCAATCACCGAAGCCACCTTGTTACCCTGGCGTTCATCGATTAATGGCGCGTAGCGGCTGCTGTCCTGCCAGGTCATACCTGGACGCGGCTGTTGGCACAGGGACACTAAACGTTCCAGTAGAGGCTGGGCGATAGCACGCTGTACAATCAGGCGGGTGCCTGCCACACATGCCTGACCGCCGTTCGCGGTGAAACCACGTAAAATACGTTGCGCCAGCACATCAATATCGCCTGCATCATCGAAGACTAATTGCGGGCTTTTGCCCCCCAGCTCCAGCGTCACAGGCTTCATGCCGTGCTGCGCGGCGTCGCTCATAATGCGTGCGCCTGTCACGGTTGATCCGGTAAAGGAAACCTTGCGTACCAGCGGGTGTGTTACCAGCGCGCTGCCCGTTACCGCCCCGCTACCTTGCACAATGTTGAGTACGCCGGCGGGTAATCCGGCCTGCACCGCCAACTCCGCCATACGCACCGTGGAGTATGGCGTCAGTTCGGATGGCTTCAGCACCACCGCATTACCTGCTGCCAATGCCGGGCCGCATTTCCAGGACGCCATCGACAGCGGAAAATTCCATGGCGTAATCGCGCCAATCACGCCATACGGCTCTGAAACCAACATGCCGAGACTGCTCTCTTGCGTCGGGAACAGGTCGCCACTGTATTTATCTGCACACTCGGCGTAGAAACGGATAGCTTCCGCCGTGAACGGAATTTCATGCTGCACGACATCGCTGATTGGGCGCGTCGAACCCAGCGCTTCCAGTTGTGCCAGCAGCAGGTCGTTTTCAATCAGATCTGCCCAGCGACGTAACACCCTGCCACGTTCACGCGGTGAGCAACTGCGCCAGCCGCTGGTTTTCAGGGTGTGATGGGCAAGTGTCACGGCGCGATCCACGTCTTCTGCCTGCGCTTCACTCAGCTCGGCATAGACTTTGCCATCGGACGGGCGTTTCACGGCGAAGCGCGCACCTTGTGTGGTGACATGCTGGCCACCAATATAATGGCCTAAAGGAAGAGAAACTTTTTCAGGGTCGAAACTTAACATGGAAAATTCCTTATTTGTTACACCCATCACATGTGCGCCAATTAACGATTTGCACCACATTTATCTGTCACGTTAATAAGCTAATGCAGAAAGTATGCCAGCCCAGTGAAAAATAAAAATGCGTAAAAAACACGCCAAAAAAATTTTCTGCCGTATTGTTGAGCGAAATTTTGCGGAATTGCCGAAGGAATAAACAGATGATTTACTTCACAAAATTCGTGCATCGCAGCGGTGCAGCTCGCATGAAACTTGCACTAAAACGGGGATGGGTGGGAAAAGTATGACGGCGCGCACAAAACAAAAAGCGCCGTTAACCTGAGGCCATCGGCGCTGTTTTTATTTTGGTGCGCATTAATGCGCGCCCTACTGTAGGGTCGTCATTTATGGCGACCGATATTTACAGGCTCCCCATATGAAATGTTTTCTGCTCCAGATACTCTTCAATTCCATAGCGCGATCCTTCGCGCCCTAATCCGGATAATTTAATTCCACCGAAAGGAGCCGCATCTAATGAAATGGCACCGGTATTAAAACCGACCATGCCAAATTCCAGAGACTCCGCCACGCGCCAGGCACGCCGTATATTCTCGGTGAAGAAATACGCACCCAAGCCGTAAGGCGTGTCATTCGCCATGCGAATCGCTTCTTCTTCGGTATCGAAAACAAATAACGGTGCCACCGGACCAAAGGTTTCTTCATGCGCAATACGCATAGTGCTGGTGACATTGCCCAACACCGTTGGCTCGACAAAAGTGCCGTTTGGCGCACCGATGCCGCCGTGCAACAAGGTTGCCCCCTGACTGAGCGCATCATCAATATGACTGTTAACCTTCTCGACGGCACGATCGTTAATCAGCGGACCCAGGGTGCTGCCCGGCTCAAAGCCATCACCGACTTTTAGGGTAGCAACCGCTGCCAGCAGTTTTTCACTGAAACGTTCGTAGATGCCGCGCTGCACCAGAATGCGGTTGGCGCAGACACAGGTCTGTCCGGCATTGCGGAACTTACTCGCCATCACGCCTGGGATGGTGACATCCAGATCGGCGTCATCAAACACTATCAGTGGCGCATTGCCACCCAGTTCCAGACTGAGGCGCTTGATGCTATCGGCACTTTGTTGCATCAACAGCTGACCTACACGGGTTGAACCGGTAAAGGAGATTTTGCGCACCGTACGGCTGGCCGTGAGTGCACTGCCGATCTCTGTCGGTAGCCCGGTCAGCACTTGCAACACGCCGGAAGGGAAGCCCGCTCGCTCTGCCAGCACCGCCAGTGCCAGTGCAGAGAGAGGAGTGAGTTCAGAAGGCTTGACGATGATCGGACAGCCTGCGGCCAGCGCAGGGGCCACTTTACGGGTGATCATTGCAATCGGGAAATTCCACGGTGTTATCGCCGCTGCGACACCCACTGGCTGCTTTAATACCAGAATGCGACGATCTTCACTCGGTGCCGGGATGGTGTCACCGTAGATACGACGCGCTTCTTCGGCAAACCACTTCACAAAGCTGGCCCCGTAGAGCACTTCACCTTTGGCTTCTGCCAGCGGTTTGCCCTGTTCGGCGGTCATGATGATCGCCAAATCATCGGCGTTGTCGATAATCAGCTGATGCCATTTTTCCAGCAGCGCCGCACGGGTGGCATTAGGGGTTTTACCCCAACTGACGCGCACCGACTCAGCATAATCTATCGCCTGCTCGGTTTCAGCCGCACCCAAGGCGGGAATGGTGGCAATCTGCTGCTGGGTGGCGGGATCGATAACCGGCAGCGTGGCCCCCGCGTGCGCATCCTGCCAGCATCCGCCAAACAACGCCTGCTGGCGCAATAACTCTGCATCTTTCAACTGAATTCGCGACATGTTCATCCCCTGTGTCCTGTTCATTTCACTTTATCGTGACGTGACAGCGCAGGATGTTTTTCTGGGGGATGGAATCAAAGCAGGTGTGTGTTTTGCGGCGGGAAAAGAAATTTTATGCTGTATCAGGTCGCCACGAATGACGACCTGACAGGTTAAATCTGGAAATCGATGGCCGGCTCGGCTTCGCTTTCGTAAGAGAGCGCCTGACGTTTGATCTCCTCCAGCGACAGATTGGCATTACATAACTCAAGAAACTGCCAAACATAGTTGCGCTGCAGCTGACCGCGCTTCAAACCGAGCCACACGGTGTTGGCATCGAACAGGTGATGCGTATCGATTTTCACTAAATCTTCACCGTCGTAAATGTCACAAGCCTGGTCAGCCAGAATACCGACACCCAGCCCTAACTCAACGTAGGTTTTCACCACGTCCGAGTCCTGTGCGCTGAGGACGATATCGGGTTTGATGCCAGCCGCCTGGAAAGCGCGATCCACACGTGAACGACCGGTAATTCCTTGCCGATAGGTGATTAATGGATGGCGGCTCAGGCTGGCCAGCGTCACCGGCTGATGCTGCAGCAACTCGTGGTCGTGCGGCACCAGCAATGAGTGATGCCAGCTGAACCATGGGAAGGCCGCAAGGCTGCTGTTATTCACCAGTTGCTCGGAGGCAATGCCAATATCCGCTTCACCGGCCAGCAGCATGGTGACAATCTCCTGCGGCGAACCCTGATTCAACTCCAGACGCACATTCGGGTAGAGCTGACGAAACGCTTTGATCACCCGTGGCAAGCTATAGCGCGCCTGGGTGTGCGTGGTGGCGATGGTTAACACGCCGCTGGTCTCATTGGTAAACACATCCGCCAGGCGACGCACCTTTCCGGCTTCATCGAGGATGCGTTCAGCAATGGTTAACAGCGCCTTGCCCGGTTCGGTCATCCCTAACAGTCGCTTGCCGCGACGAATGAAGATCTCGACACCGAGTTCATCTTCCAGATCGCGAATATGGCGACTGACCCCGGATTGCGAGGTAAAAAGCGTATTCGCCACTTCTGTCAGGTTGAATTCGCAACGTGCCGCTTCGCGTATAATTTTAAGTTGCTGGAAATTCACACCCTTTCTCCTGTTTCCTGCCCTGTTTCGTCCATGTTATGAAGTTGGTGTGATTGCAACAAATAATAAAAAACGGTGTGTTATGCGGAATAGTAATAAGGGGAAGGTTACAGGTTCGCTAAGGCTGGCGCCTGATAGCCTGATACATATCGGTAGCGGCGCGATTTATCGCGCAATAAATTGCGTAATGCTCGTCAGTTAAGCGACTGACGATAACGCCGTCTGGGGTCGCACCGTGGCTGGCGGTCCTCACGCCGCTACGCGGTACCTTCACTTCATTCGTCTGCCTTACGGACCGGTGCCGATGGAACATCCATGTTCCAGCGCCACCTTTCGCCCGCGTCCTGCGGGCTCTCCTGGCATACTCACTCCGTTCAGCGCTGCGGATGCCTGCCCCGGTGCGACCCCAGCCGGCTCATTATCTTCAGTGCGCGTTGTCAAAAAGGGCACATCGTCTGAAGCTCTGACGCCTCTGCTGCCCCCTCAGGGCTATCCGCAGCGCTGAGACTTTTACGTTGGGCCAGGAGCCCCACGCGGGGAGGCGTGGGGCAGTTCGCGGCCGACCATGGAGGGTCATCCGCGAACGGTCCGTCCGGCACGACGTGGAAGTCGAAGGCACCGCTTTAGCGGCGCGAGGACGGCCCAGAGGGGGCAGTAGTGGCGGCAGAGCCCGCACTGAAAAGACAGGCCACTTATCAAGAAGCAGCCTGAGTCCTTAACTGACATGCATTACGCAATAAATTGCGCCGCTAAAATTTACAGTCAGTAATTGAACGCTTAACCCACTAACATCAACTCGCGTTCTTCGGTCATCGGCTTATTCAGCAATGACAGCAGAATATTTTTCACCGCTTGCGCAGATGGCGACAACGGTAAACGTGCCGAGATGTTCAAAGACAAAGGCAGATTCAATGACGGACTGTTGATACGCGCCATCCACGCATGGGTTGAACTTACCAGCGCACGAGCCGCTGACTCTGGCAGCACGGTCACGCCCATACCGCTGGAAACTGCGGCTGTCAGCGTAGAGATTGACTCAATCTCACCGATAATTTTCGCACTCAGGCGACGCAGGGAAAAGGCTTCATCAACACGTTTACGCACGGCGCTGTAATCACGTGGCAGAAACAGATTCATCTGTGCGACATCAGCCAGATCGACGGTGGCTCCCGGACAAGCCGTTGCGCCCACCAGATAGAGTTCTTCTTTCATCAAAGGAATACTGTTGATGCCTGCCGTCGGCGCACGATCGTACAGCACCGCCATATCCAGCTGGCCGTTCATCACTTTTTCATTTAATGAAGTGCCGCTGTTTTCATGCAGATACACCAGCACATCAGGGAATTGCTCACGCACGGTTTGCAGCAGCGGCATCGTTAAAGACGATGCGGCCGTACCCGGTGCCAAGCCAATGGATACCTGACCATTCAGTGCCTGACCGGCATTAATCACTGCGGTCTGCGCCTGCTCACACTGACGTAAAATTGTGCGGGCATGAGCATAAAGAATTTTACCGGCTTCGGTTGGCGTGACGCCGCGTTTGGTGCGAATCAGCAGTTGCTGATCGAGTTCATTTTCCAGCGTTGCAACTTGCTGGCTAAGCGCAGGCTGCGCGATGTGCAACACTTCTGCTGCCTGAGTCAGGCTGCCGATATCGACGATTTTTACAAAGTACTTCAGTCGTCTTAAGTTCATATTGCCTCCGTCAATCCCCGAATGCCCAAATATGGGTGTCTCAGCCTGCTGGCTTGTGTTCATGAAGTTGCAATATGCAGGCCAGGTTTATTCCGCACGCAAAAAAGGCTATCCAGATTATTCCTAACGGCCCGGAAAATAAGCCTTTCTGATTACCTCGAAGGAGTTAATAAGCTCAATGCATGACCCGAGGTGTTTAAAAAGAACCCACCTTGCACTCTATTGGTGCACAAACTGCGTATCAGATGTGCAAAAAAGTGATGACCAACAGCGCTGGTATGGTGCAGAAGTGGCAAAAAATGAGCAGAAAGGGGCAAATCGAAAGCAAACGCGGGGAAAAGAACAGGATCAACCAGTGGGAAAACTTATTGTGAGAGAGAGGGAAGCGAGCGAAAGAGATTTACAATGTGTTCATCACATACCGATACGCAAAATAATTCGCGCTGCAACAAGGCGGCAAGCTCGTTTAGCCCTGGGAGCATAGTTCACTATGTGACCAGGGTAAACGGGCGCAGCCAACGCAGCTACAGTGTGAAGTATGAAGCGTATTAGCGTTTCTTGCGGTTGCGGTGCATATCGATGGAAACTGCCGCTACGATAATGATGCCCTTAATGATGTCCTGCACGTAGGCATCGACCCCCACAAAGGTGAACCCGCTCTTAATCAGACCCAGGATCACCGCACCAATCAGCGTACCAGTGATGCGCCCTACGCCGCCCATCAGGCTGCTACCGCCGATAACCGCTGCGGCAATCGCATCCAGTTCATAGGCCATACCCATGCTTGACTGGCCGCTACTGACACGTGCCGCCAGCACCACACCTGCTAAACCAGAGAGCGCACCGGCAATGGTGTAAACGATGATCAGGTATTTGTTGACGTTGATACCGGATACTTTGGCCGACGTCATGTTGCCGCCAATCGCGTAGACATATTTGCCGTAGCGCGTATGTTTCAGGGCAATGTGGAACAGGAAGGCCACCACCAGGAAGATAATCACCGGCATTGCGCCCTGGCCGATGGAGGTGAAACCATCTGACAGGAAGCTGATCGGGTTACCCTGGGTATAATACTGCGCCAGACCACGTGCCGACACCATCATGCCTAGTGTGGCAATGAAAGGAGGAATCCCGGTTTTGGTAATCAGGAAACCGTTCATTACTCCACACAACAAACCCACACCAATACCGGCCACAATCGGAATCACGGCTGGCAGGTTAACTAATGACGGATACATCGGTGACAAGCTGTCCGAGGTTTGCGCCAGACTGGCCGCGACCACCGCGGTCAGTGCGATGACCGAACCGGATGACAGATCGATACCCGTGGTGATGATGACTTGCGTCACCCCCACCGCGATAATCCCGATAATGGCCACCTGTAGAACGATCAGAACCAGGCGGTTGGTGTTGAGCAGGAAAGATTGGTCACGGACGTACCAGCCTGCAATTTCGAAAATCAAAGCAATCCCTAACATCACCACAAAGATGCCGGTATCTTTCGGCAACTTATGGCGCAGGTTGCCAAAGAAGGAAGTCGATTCTGCGGCCTGCGGGGCCGTAATTTTTACGTTACTCATAGATGTCTCGCGCCTCACTCGGATGCCAACGACAAAATGGTTTCCTGATTGGCCTCTTCTTTATCGAGGATGCCAGTTATACGCCCGCCGTGCATCACCATCACGCGGTCGCTCATACCAAGAATTTCAGGCAGTTCAGAGGACACCATAATGATGGCGACACCCCGGTTTGCCAGTTCGCTGATTAAGCGATAAATCTCGGCTTTTGCCCCGACATCAATACCGCGTGTCGGTTCGTCGAGGATCAGGATCTTCGGTTGTGCCAGCAGCCAACGCGCAATCAGCACCTTCTGCTGATTACCGCCACTGAGGTTGTTGATGATCTGATCCATGGTCGGCGTTTTAATATTGAGTTTGCGGATCTGCTCCATGCAGTCCTGCGCCATCTTCATGTGGCTAACGAAACCAGCTTTACTGACGTAATCCGGCATGTTGACGATGCTCATGTTCTCCATCACCGACAACACCAGGAACAGCCCGGATTTTTTACGGTCTTCCGTCAGGAAGGCCATACCCTTTTCAATCGCCGTTGACGGCGAATCAATCTTCACTGGCACGCCATCGATCAGCACTTCCCCGCTGTCGAAGCTTTCCATACCGAATAAGCTTTCCATCACTTCACTGCGTCCCGCGCCGACTAAACCCGCCACGCCAAGGATCTCGCCTTTGCGTACCGTGAAGTTAATGTCGGTGAAACGATCTTTGCAGGTGAGGTTACGCACCGTCAGCACGTCTCCACCGATTTCACCGTTGAATTTCGGGAACAGCTGGGTGAGTTCGCGTCCCACCATCTGGGTAATCAGCGACTGGCGGGTAAATTCAGTGGTGTTGTTGCTGCCCACCCATGTGCCGTCACGGAAGATGCTGATTTCGTCAGTAATGGTGAAAATCTCATCCATTTTGTGACTGATATAAATGATGGCTTTACCCTGCTCGCGCAGGTCACGGATGATGGTAAACAGATGCGCCACTTCAGTTTCCGTCAGTGCCGAGGTCGGTTCATCCATAATCACAATGTCAGAGTTCCACGACACCGCTTTGGCAATTTCCACCATCTGCTGGGCGGCGATACTCAGTTCACCGACCATGCGATCCGCCTTGAGGCGGATGTTAAGTTTGTTGAGCAGTTCCTGCGTTTGCTTATTCAGCAACGCATGGTCAACAAAGCCGTACTTCATCGGTTCGCGACCAAGCCAGATGTTCTCGGCCACAGTCATATAAGGCACCAGATTCAGCTCCTGGTGGATCATCGAGATCCCAGAACGCAACGCGTCCATGGTGTCCTGAAACTGAACTGGCTCCCCTTTAATGCGGATGGTGCCCTTATCGGGACGATACATCCCGATCAGGCATTTCATTAAAGTGGATTTGCCCGCGCCATTTTCACCCATCAGGGCATGTACCGACCCCGGTTTAATTCGCAATGAGACATTGTCGAGTGCCTTCACTCCGGGGAAGAACTTGCTGATGCCTTCGGCTTCAAGCGCAAATGCGGTCATACATCACCTCCGTACGGCTGAGTCGGGAACGATTATTTCTGGTTACGAGATTCGAACTGCGCCATGTTGTCTTTGGTGATCAGCTGGTAAGGGATGTTGATGATCTTTTCCACTTTCTCGCCATTCGCCAGTTTAATCGCTGCCTGAACTGCACCTTCACCCTGACCTTTCGCATCCTGGAACACGGTGGCAACCATCTTGCCGTTCTTCAGCATCTGCAAGGCATCCGGTGTGCCATCCACGCCAGCAATCAGAATGTGGTTCGGGTTTTTACCCAGCGCCTGCAGGGCACCGATGGCCATCTCATCGTTGTTAGACGCAATCGCCTGGATATCATCACCGGCGGTGAGCCAGTTACTCACCACATCCACCGCGTCGTTACGGGTGAATTTGGCGGTCTGTTTCTGAACCACTTTGATGCCTGGGTATTTAGCGACCACCGCTTCAACCCCTTTGGTACGGTCACGGGTGGATTCGTTAGCGAGGTCGCCCATCAGAATCGCGACGTTGCCTTTGCCGTTCATTGCTTTGGCTAATGCTTCCATCTGTAAACGCCCCGCCAGTTCAGAATCCGAACCGACATAGGCCATTTTGTCAGTCAGTTCGCCCGCTGGTTTACGGTTCACGAAGATCAGTGGAATGCCCGCTTTGGTTGCCGCATCCATCACCGGTTTAACGGCGTTGGTATCAACCGGGTTGACGATGATGGCGTCAACACCCTGACCAATGAAGTTCTGTACCTGTTGCAGCTGCTGTGAAACGTCGCCTTTGGCATCTTCTACCTGGCCTTTAATGCCATCTTTGGTCATCTCTTTCTGCATACCGGTACGCAGAATCGTGAGGAAGTTGTCATCAAACAGCGCCATTGAAACGCCCACCTGAAGGTCTTTCGCCATTACTGCGGCAGGTAACATGCAAGCTAACAGGGAAGTCACTAACGCTTTTTTGAATTTCATGGGTAACCCTTCTTATTCGTTAACATGCGCAGTTGGCTGATACGACGAATGAAAAAAATTTTTTACATTCACTCAACGTCGCTGGCGTTATTTATCTGGTTGTAGAGGTAAGGCTTCTGGTCTAACGCTATCGATTCCGTACAGCTCCTTGTTGCAACATCTTCCTTATCAACAAGTTATTTTCAAAATGATGTTTCAGGACTGGAAACTCGTTTCGCCCGTGATGATAAGCAGTTCATTTGTTTCATCTAATCATCATTTGAAATTTTCATCATAAAAGCACTGAAATGATTGTTTTAAAATCGGCAAATAACAAAACTTTGACACGCCTCTAACATCTCAAAGGAAATGCGCTTAAAGTGAGATCTTGTTGGCAGTTTGAAATCTGCACATCCAAGGCAGAAAAGCAGCATTCCGCTGCTTTTACGCGCACTTAAACCAGAAGTGTGCGATAGGGCTTTGACAACGCAGATCGGCATCGCTAATATGCGCCTCGTTCACACGATTCCTCTGTAGTTCAGTCGGTAGAACGGCGGACTGTTAATCCGTATGTCACTGGTTCGAGTCCAGTCAGAGGAGCCAAATTCAAAAACCCCGCTCAGGGAAACCTGAGCGGGGTTTTGTCTTTTGGGAAGGCCTTTCTTGGCAGTAGTAATCGTGTTGGCTGATACATAGTCCCGTCACAAACTCAGCCTAATGAGATGTTTTGTGGTGATAATCGCTAAACAACAAACTCAAAATGCGACCCGTCAGGCAGTTCAACATCCAGGCGGAGCTTGCCACCAGCTGCTTCAACATAACGTTTTAGAGTGGAAAGTTTGAGATCGCGCCCTGGTTTTTCCATTCCAGCCACCGTTGGTTGTTTGATGTTTAGCGCCTGTGCCATTTCCACCTGCGTTTTGCTTACACGTTCGCGTAGCTCTGCAAGATGTATATTCAGCAGAATGTCTTCAGCAATGACGTTGGCATCCGCGACCACTTCAGGTTTTTCAGCCGTAAGAATCTGTTCGAGTGTTCTGCCCATCACATTACTCCTTAAATTCGCTGCGATTGAGATGTTGAGTAAACTCTTGATCTGCTTGTGTAATCATCTCTTTATAAAATCGTTTTTCATTGCCAGCCTTATGACCAGCGCAAAGCAAAATACCTTTTCGCCATGGATCAAAAGCATAAAAAGCCCGAATGGGACTGCCTTTGCTCTGTACACGCAACTCTTTCATATTGCTGTAGCGCGAACCTTTAATTGTGTCTGCATAAGGCCTGCTTAATCCAGCCCCTGCCTGGCGTAAAACCAACATTGCCGCGATGACACATGCTCGATCCGTGTCGCCTGGCGTCATTAACCATTGATCAAAAGTGTCTGTTGTTATTATCTGCCACATGATACGCCCTCATCGATATAGGTTAAATGCTATATAGGTTCAATGCGATAGGCAGTGTGGTCGGGTATTGCCCAGAGGGCATCTGTTCTGAAATGATTTGTGGAGCAGGTTTCCAAAAAAAAAGCCCTTCCCGCTGTTCTGGAAGGGCCTTCTTAAAGCAAGCGATGTTAGTCGGTGACTTTAGGTAGCGGAGCCAGCTCCAGGCTGCTGCGGAAGTCATTACCTTGATAGTCGGTATCCAGCAAATTGCGGCGGCGCAGTTCGGGCAGCAAGCCATTCAGCAGCAAATCTTGCTGATCTGGATTACCCAAGCCGTGCAATGAGATCACATCTAATACGCCCGCGTGGTAGCGCTGTTCAATGGCATCGACAAGCTGTTCCGGCGTACCGGCAACAAACCAGTGCCCGGTCTCTTCGGCTTTGATGATCAACTCACGCAATGTCAAACCTTCCAGTGCATACTGCCGGAAGATGGCGGCACGTCCCTGGCGCCGGTGTACCTGTTCCAACTGCGGAATTAACGCGCCGGGTAACGGTTGGTCCAGCGGCACTTCACGCAGATCCACTTCCCCTCCCAGCATATCCGCTACGCGCAGCCTGCCCTGCTCGTAGTTAATTTTCTCGTGCTTATCCCGTAACCGACGCGCCACATCCGCCTCACTGTCGCCAATGATGGCGTGAAATGAGTTCATGATCAGAGGGGGATTCTGTTCGCGGCCAAAACGACGTGCACGCTGCTGAACATCCGCGACAAATTGCTGTGCCGCCTCGAAGGTAGGCTGCGAAGTGTAAATCACCTCCGCATAGCGTGCGCCCAGTGTCACCCCCGCCTCGGATTGCCCGGCCTGAAACTGCACCGGACGTCGCTGCGGCGGTGGCGGCACATTCAGTGGACCGGCTACCTGGAAGAAGTCGCCTCGATAGTGAATGGGATGCAGTTTTTGGTGATCGAGGCGGATGCCACCGCTGGCCGTGCGCTGCACCGCTGAACGTTCGTTAGCGTCGTACAGGGCATTCATCACTTCGATAAACTCGGTGGCGCGCGCATAGCGCTCCTGCGGCGGCGGGAGCTGGCTTTCACCGAAGTTCTCTTCACCGACTGATGAGGTCACGGCGTTCCAGCCCGCTCGGCCACCGCTGATATGGTCAAGGGTGCCAACCTGACGCGCTAAGTGATAAGGATGCAACCAGCTGGTGCTGACGGTAGCGATCAACCCGATCTGCGATGTTGCCTGACTTAACGCGGCCAGGGCAATCAATGGGTCCTGTGTGCCGGTGGTGCCAGCTAAGCCCGCCGGATCGGCCTGCAACAAATCTGCGGTGAACAGACCGGTAATTTTCTCGCGCTCGGCGATTTTCGCCAGCTCGATGGCGCGCGCGATCCCCACGCCCGGCTGGGTGTCATTGCCCGCTGAAATCACGCTGCTGGCACCGACTAAAGTTTTCAATTTTCTACGATGAGTTTGTGACATAACGATCCCCTTTAGGCCTGGCGCACAAAATCGGCTTTAACGGCGTGAAGCGCATCGGCATCAATAAGCAGACGTAATCCGGTGCGGGCCAGCGTGCGCGCACCGATCAGCAATGCCTGATAACCGCGTTCAGAATTGGCCGCTTCCCGGAACGGCACGGTATGGAAAATCAGATCGTCGGGGCCGATCTTTAGCCAAGGGTGCGCAGTCGGCACCGCGTGGCTGATATCCCCGGCATCGGTCGAGACTTTATTGCGTTGTGGCGACAGATCTACCTCTTCACCGGCTGCACGCAACGCTTCCAGCAGCAGCGCATCCAGCGCTGGATTGCGTTTGAAATCGCGTGGGCCAATTTGATGATCAATCTCCACACGTGTTCCGGTGGCCAGCGCCACACCTTCGGCTATTGCGCGCAAGCGTGGCTCCAGCGCCTCCACCTGCTCACGGCTATCGGCACGGATATAGTAGTGCGCTGCAGCGTATTCTGGGATCACATTGGGTGCCTGACCGCCATCGGTAATAATGCCGTGCACTCGCACGCCATCGGGCAGTTGCTGGCGCAGAACGCTGATGCCGTTATAGAGCAGCACCAGCGCATCCAACGCATTGATCCCTTCATGCGGCGCGCTGGCGGCATGCGAGGGTTTGCCATAGAAATGGAAGTAAAGATGGTTGTTTGCCAGTGTGGCTTCCGTGAGACGCGTTTTACCGGCGGGATGCACCATCAGCGCCGCATCCACATCCTCCAGCAACCCGGCCTCAACAAAACGCTTTTTCACGTTGCCTTTAGGCCCGCCCGGCCCCGCTAAGCCGCCCTCTTCTGCTGGCGTGCCCAGCACCACGACGCGGCCACCGGTCTGATCCAGCACCTGAGACAAGGCGATCGCCGCGGCCACGCTGGTGGTGCCAATCAGGTTGTGACCGCAGGCATGGCCAATACCGATTAACGCATCGTATTCAGCGAGAAAGGCGATGGTCGGTCCCGGTTTACTGCTGGCCTTCACCGCGTGAAAGGCGGTTTCATGGCCGGCAACATGTCGGGTGACCTCAAATCCCTGAGCGCTAAGTAAGTTGGTCAGTTGCTCACTGGCAAAGTATTCATTGTTACCGGTTTCCGGCCTGGCAAAGATTGATTGAGCCACGGCGATATAGTCGGCGCTGTGTTGTTCGAGATGACTTTCAAGCGTGAGCTGAAGTGTGTTCAGCGGCATAACGGATTCTCCTGAGGCAAGGCAAGACGTTGCCATCACTCTAAGCGCGTTAGCTGCTGATGTTTAAAAAGAAATAGTGATAAGGATTGCGGGAAAATGCACAACTGCTCTCATTGAATTCGTATTACATTTCAGGTGCGCATAAATGCGCACCTGAGTTCAATGCCGTCTGTCGATACGTTGCACCAGCCGATCGCCCAGCCACTGAATACCGCACACCAACACAATCAACACCGCGATCACCGCAATCATCACTGAGGTTTCAAAGCGCTGGTAGCCATATCGGATCGCCAGATCGCCCAGACCGCCTGCACCGATCGCCCCCGCCATCGCTGAAGCGCCAATCAAGGCCACCAGCGTCACGACAAAACCAGAGAGAATGCCGGGCAGCGCTTCCGGTATCAGCACATCCCATACAATGCGCAGTTTGCTGGCCCCCATGGCGCGCACAGCATCAATCAGCCCGCGATCGACATCACGCAACGATACTTCCGCCACGCGCGCAAAATAAGGCGTTGCGGTAATCGACAACGGCACAATGGCCGCCCAGGTGCCCAGTGAAGTGCCCACCAAAAACCGGGTAAACGGAATCAGTGCCACCAGCAGAATAATAAACGGTAGGGAACGGAAGCCATTGATGATCAGCCCCAGCACGCGGTTGATGCCTCGATGCTCCGCAATCCCGCCCACACTGGTCATTACAAGAATCAACCCTAACGGCAGACCGGCCACCAGCGAGAACAGCCCGGAAATGGCCGTCATCAATACCGTTTCGCCCAACGCATTGAGCAGTAAATCAATCATCACTGGCGACATAGCCCACTAACTCCACTTGTGCCTGCTGCGTATGCAGCCAGCTAAGAATCTGTTGTTCATCGGCCGTGTTGCTCGCCGGAAACGCAATAAAGAAGCGCACCACGGCATAATGCTGAATATGGTCGATGCCACCCTGTAACAGACGGAATTTGCCAGGTAGCGCGGCGGCAAAGCGGGTCAGCAGATCGCCCTGCGCATCTTCACCGGCATAATGCACGCTATAGATAGCCTCCCCCTGTTTTTGCGCGCTGATACGGGTGGCAAGCGCCTCCGGCAGCTGTGGTAGCAAACCACGCAGCAAGGAACGGGTGAGATCTGACTGCGGATGGGCAAACACCTGCCACACCGGGCCTTGTTCGACGATCTCACCGGCATTAATCACCGCGACACGATGCGCCACCGATTTGATCACTTCCATCTCATGGGTGATAAGCAGAATGGTGATGCCGAGTTTTTGATTCAGCGACTTCAGCAAGGCCAGAATCGAACGGGTGGTTTCTGGATCAAGCGCCGAGGTCGCTTCATCGCACAGCAACAGTGCCGGACTGGCCGCCAGTGCACGGGCAATGCCGACACGCTGTTTCTGTCCCCCTGACAGCGCCGCCGGGTAGTGTTGCGCCTTATCCGTCAATCCCACCAGTTCGAGCAATTCAGCCACGCGCCGATGACGTTGCACTTTATCCAGACCGGCAATCTTCAACGGCAACGCCACGTTTTGCGCTACGGTTTTCGCTGACAACAGATTGAAGTGCTGGAACACCATGCCCACGCGGCTGCGCACAGTTTGCAGCTGTTTTTCCGACAGGCCGGTAATGTTCCGGCCTTCAATTTCGATGACGCCTTCATCAGGTTGCTCCAGCCCATTCAGACAACGAATCAGCGTGGATTTGCCCGCGCCGCTGCGGCCAATCAAGCCCAAAATTTCGCCTTTTTGTACCGTCAGCGAGACGTCACGCAGCGCCTGGGTTTGCCCAAACCGGCGGGAAACGCCCTGTAAACGCACCACACTAACGTCGTCTCGCGTAGCGCGTTCACGGTCTTGCGCATTTTCCACCACGCCACGCGCCACGGCGTGGAAAGGCGTTTCGGCCCCTGAGAATATCGTCATGCTCTTTCCTTACCAGGCCGTTTCGCCCGTGCCCTTGTAAACCTTGTTAAAAACGGATTTCACGGCGTCATTCTGATAAGAAGACACCAACGTTTTCACCCACGGTGCAGAGACATTCTCTTTCTTCACCGCGATAAAGTTATTGTATGGGTTGTCTTTCACCGGCTCCTGCGCGATGCGATCGCCAGCCGTCAGGCCACTTTTCAGCGCCCAATCCGTGTTCACCACCGCAGCATCCAGATCGGGAACCGAACGACCGATGATGCCGGAATCCAGTTCTTTGATTTGCAGATGGTGGGGGTTGGCGGTGATATCGGCGGTGGTCGCGGCAATACCGACCCCCGGTTTCAGCTTAATCAAACCTTGCTGTTGCAACAGCACCAGCCCACGCGCTTCGTTTGAGGGATCATTCGGTACGCCAATCACCGCACCATCTTTGAGTTCCGCCGCACTTTTCACTTTTTTCGAATAAAGGCCAATCGGCCACACGGCTGTGTCACCCACGCGCACGATGTCGTAATGATTAACCTTGATCTGATTGTTTAAGAACGGCTGATGCTGGAAGGCATTCGCGTCCACCTCACCATTTTGCAGGGCTTCATTCGGCTGGTTGTAGTCGTTGAACACCACCGTTTTCACCGTCAATCCTTTGGCGGCAGCTTGTTTAATCACTTCGCGCCAGACGTCCTCATCTTCACCACTCATGATGCCGACTTTTACTGAGGTTTTATCTGCGGCGTGGGCCAGCGAGAGTGGCGCTAAAACCGTGCTGGCCAGCAGGAAAGCGCCAGCGGATAACAAGAATTTATTTTTGGCAGAAGCCGGGCGTGTGTGCATAAAGTATTTCCTGATAGTTATCATTGCGGTCGTCAAAGTACACTGTCGTGATGAACAGTTAGCCGCAGTATACGCAGATGCTTATTCCTGCATTATGATTTATCTGGAAAAGCTATTCCTGAAATGAATAAAGACACGCAGCCGCTCGCATCGCCACAAGCGACAATCTGGCTGTGATACCATGATGTTTTGATTGGATTGATATTGAGCGCTATGTCGGACACCACCCCTAAACGTAAAAATGACCCTGAAGGGCTAAAAAAACGCATCTTAGCGGGTGCCTTAAAGACATTTGCCGAGTTTGGCATGCAGGGCGCACGTCTTGAGCAGATCGCTGAGCTCGCACAAACCACCAAACGTATGGTGGTTTATCACTTCGTTAATAAAGAGAAGTTGTACATCGAAGTTCTGGAGCAGGTTTACCAGGCGATCCGCGAGCATGAAACAGGGCTGAATCTTGCCAAAATGGAACCTGAACAAGCGATGATAAAACTGGTGGAAGCCAGCTTTGATTATCATGCTACGCATCAAGACTTTATGCGCCTGGTGTGTACCGAGAACCTGTTGCGCGGCCGCTACATTGTGCAGTCAGAACGCATTAAAGCGCTGAACAAAAGCACCCTCGATCTGCTGGATGACATCCTGACACGCGGGCAGCAGCAAGGCATCTTTATCGATGGCCTCAACACGGTTGACGTGCACCGCTTACTCAGCAGTATTTGTGTGCACCATGTGGCCAACCGTTACACCTTCCATTTCCTGTTTACGCCAGAAGACACGGAAGAGGACAGCATCCGCCGTAACCGCCAACTGGCTGTCACAGCCACCATGCGCTACATCCGCAAAGCGCCTTAGACATGGGCAGTGCTGTGATGGTCTACGCTTAAAGCCTTGGGACCGTCACAGACCTCAGTCTAAGGAACGCCGTAGTGAACAAAGATCCCCTCCTTTACCCCCTTCGCAACACGCAAAACACCGAGCGTGACAGCAAACTGTGGAACTGGGCGCAGAACACCGTGGTGGGTCAGCGCAGCCAGGTTTTTCAGCCGAAAAATGAAGCCGAACTGCAGCAATTGATGCAGAGTACAAAAGGCAAAGTGCGCGTCACGGGCAGCCGTTTGTCACCCGGTCGCATGCTGTGTGTCAATCCCGACGATGTGTTGATCGATCTCAGCCTTTTTACTGGCCTGCTGGCGCAGGATGCTGAAAGCGTGACCTTTGCCGCGGGCACGCCTCTACAAGCGGTTTATGACACGCTGACCGCAATGGATCGCATGCTGGCTTCCTCCCCCGGCGTCATCGCAGTGCAAACGCTGGCCGGTGCCATGGCCACGGGTACGCACGGCCAGGGACTGGGGCAAAGCTCACTGGCGGATGAAGCGCTCGCTATCCGCATGGTGTTGGCCGACGGCAGCCTACGCGTATTTCATCGGGAGGATGACGATTTCTCCGCCGCACAAACTTCGCTGGGTGCATTGGGTCTGGTGACTGCGATCACGCTGCGTACCCGCCCGTTTCGGCTGTTTACCTGCCACAAATTCGCCACGTCCGCAGATTCGCTGGAGCAGGATTTGCTGCACTGGAATCAACAGTATGAATTGAGCAAAGCCTGGTGGTTTGTTGATGACAACCTGATGCACGTGTGGAACGCGAATCCGGCAAGTCCTCAGAACGCGGAGACATGGTATGCCAATCAGCGTGAGGTGATTGAACACGGTGATGAGACCGACAGCAGCCTCAACGACACTATCGATCAAACGCTGGCGCAGATGCACCGTGACACGCAAATCGAGGGTAAAGGCGGTAAGCAGTTTCGTACTGTTACCCGCTTCCGTGACTTCACCGATGTGAGCGGCGATATCTACCAGCTGTTTTGTCGTGGTATCGCGGTGCCGCAAATCAACGTGGAGATCGGTGTCCCACTGGAAAGAACACCCGCAATCATCAGCAAAATTAAAGCCTGGTACGCAAAGAATCATCCGCATATGCATTATCCCATCATTCTGCGTTGTACCGGCGCGTCTGACGCCTGGCTCAGCCCTGCCTATGCGCAGCCGACCTGCTTCTTTGGCTTTGTGGTCTATTACGCAGATGACGGTTCACTGTCACAAGATGGCCTGCATTTTCTGACGGAAGTGGAAAAACTGCTGGCGGCGGAAGGTGGACGTCCACACTGGGGCAAATACTACGATCCACAGCGTTATAGCTGGCGGGCGATCTACCCACAGTGGGATGCTTTCCGTGCAGTGCGCGATCGGCTCGATCCACAGCACCGTTTTAGCAATGACTATGTCACGGCTTTGTTTGATTAAATGTTGATAGCCAAAATAATTCGAATTTCAGGAAGGCGGCAAGTGCATGAATCCTCAGGAGCTTACTGAAGTAAGTGACTGAGGTGAATGCACGTAGCCAACGCACCTGCAATTTGAAGTATGAAGGGTATGGGGAGAGAAATTATGTTTGCCTGGGTAACGCTGCTCACGCAGCCAAACTACTTTATTGGCGTGAAAGCGCTACACCGCTCGTTAAAGCGCAGCGAAACGCAGTGGCCGCTGATTGTGATGGTCACCGATGCGATTGATGTTGCAACCCGCGAAGACTTACAAGCGCTAGGCTGTGTGATTCATCCGGTTGAGCCTCTGATGCCCAACGCAGAACTGGAACAGCATTATGCTTCTGCGCAATTCGGCGAAGTGTGGAGCAAGCTGCGCGCCTGGGAACTCACCGGCTGCGATCGGGTGGTGTTTCTGGATGCCGACATGCTGGTGCTGCGCAATATGGACGAACTTTTTACCCTGGATTTGGGCGATAACGCTCTGGCGGCCTGTCACGCCTGCCGCTGCAATCCCAATCAGATCGCCAGCTATCCCGCCAGTTGGCAGCCCGAGAATTGCCATTACACTTGGCAAGATCGTGGTGAAGCGGCACCTGCAACGCTAGATCGATATCTCAACGGCGGTTTTCTGGTGCTCAAACCGGATCAGGGCGTTTTCGCGTGGCTGCAGCAGAAAGTCGCAACCATTGACGATTTGCGCCGTTATCCGTTCTCCGAGCAGGATTTGTTGAACGAGGTCTTTGAGAACCGTTGGCTGCCGTTGCCCTATATTTATAATGCGCTGAAAACGTTGCCGTTCCAGCACAGCGCGATGTGGCGTGAGGATGAAGTGAAAAACCTGCATTTCATTTTGGCCAAACCCTGGAAGCGTGACCTGAACCAGCCCGAAAGCGAGCGCGATCGCTACTACGCGCTGGACAAGTTATGGTGGGAGTTGGGCGTAAAATAAGGGACGCGGTCGCCATCAATGGCGCCCCTACATGAGGTCATCGTGGTCTGTAGGGGCGGCCTAAAGAAAATATCGTACGAGGCCCTAATCAGCGGGTTTTTGCAATGCGCTCCAGTGCGACCTGAGCGAGAAAACCTGAGCGAGTTTTAAACTCGGGATGAGTAGCAACACAGCGGTCGATACGATCAATCAGCAACTTCGGTAACGTCACATTAATTTTCTCCGAACCACCGAGAATGCGCGTCACATCGACTTCCACTAACACCCAAACATAGCCGGAAAAAGCCGGATCTTTCATCACGCTTTTTAATTCTGACACTGCTGGGATATCTTGCTCTAACTCAACCATCAGTTCCAGATGACCAATGATCGCCTCTTTCGCATTTTTCACCGCTTCTTCCAGCGTGTCACCTGCGGAAAAACAACCTGGCAAATCGGGCACCGTTACACCATACGCCGTGTTTTCATCACCCGCTTCAATCGCAATCGGATAGAACATGGTTTACCTCTCTCAAATTAGTGGACGATCAGCCCGGCCTGTTTGCGAATACTTTTCACCGTTTTAATGGGCAAATCTTTTTTGGGGTGAGGAATTGTTACCAAGCCCTTCTTGGAGGGATGCACAAAATGGTGGTGGCTACCGTTAACTCGAATCAGCTCCCATCCATCAGCTTTAATCTCAGCCATTAATGACCTGCTATCCATGTCGTTGCCCTGATGCGTCCTGAAAACAACAAAATAACCCCAATAACTCTAAAATGCAATATTAAGAGTTATTGGGGTTATGAATTCAACATTCCCTGATACCTTATTACCTCCTCCTCCAGCCATGTTATAAAGGCTGCTCCTTCCGGTGATGTCGAGCGATCCTTTCGGGTTACCAGCCAATAGGGCCACGGGTAGTCAACGCTGACAGGGCTTAACTGCACCAACTCACCGCGCTGTAACGCATCATGAACCAATGAAAGACGTTCCAGAGCAATACCTTGCCCCAAGCGGACTGCCTGAATAATCAGATTGGAATCATTTATCACCAAACCGCGCGGCGTAATAGATTGCTGCAGCCCAGCGGCTTCACACCAGTCGTTCCATGATTCAAGCGTGAAAAGAATTTCACTGGCCGCTATTTGTTGAGGAGTTCGAGGTAGATCACCTCCATTGAAGTGAGGCGCTGCCACCACAATCAGGCGATCGCTAAATAGCTGCTGGCTTCGCAGCCCCGCCCATTCACCCTTGCCCATCCGAATCGCAATATCAGTGCCTTCCTGCTGAACATCACTCACATTAAGGCTGGCCTGCAGCCGTAAGTAGATATGGGGAAATTGTGCCTGGAAGCCCGTTAATCTGGGTATTAGCCAGTGGCTGGCAAATGAAGGGACCATCGAAAGCGATAATTCCGCCCGTCTGGGTCTGACCTGAACTTGCCGTGTGGCATCAGCAATACGAGCCAGGGCTTCGCGGATTTGCAGCGCATAAAGGCGGCCTTCCTCGTTGATTTGTACCCCGCGCACCTGGCGGGTAAACAATCGCACGCCTAACAGCCCTTCTAATGCCTTTATCTGCTGGCTGATTGCTGAATGCGTCACACTGAGTTCACTCGCTGCGAGAGTCAGACTGCCTAATCTTGCCACAGATTCAAAGGCACGCAGCATCGCAACAGGGGGGAAATCCGACATACTCAAATTCCTGATCGACCATATCTCGCCACAGCCTGCCATAGCTGATGTAAGTTTTACTAACAAATTTACTAATAAGTCGTCGCTGGTCGTCGTGCTGTCAGCCCGTTAATGTTGAACATCTCAATTTGCCAGATTAACAAGGAGTTTTAATGAAACTGATTGGCATGCTGGATTCACCCTACGTCAGAAGAGTCGCCATTTCTCTGGAAGCTTACGGCATTGCATTTGAGCATCACCCCCTTTCAGTGTTTGGTGATTACGCACTATTTGCTGCAATCAATCCTGCCGTTAAAGCACCCACACTGGTGCTGGATAACGACACCGTACTAATGGATTCGACGCTCATTTTGCACTATCTGGATACCCGCGCTCAGTCCGGGCATCGCCTATACCCTTCTGATGACACGGCGCTGGCCGAGGATAGCCAACTGCTGGGATTGGCACTCGCCGCCAGTGAAAAAGCCGTGCAGCACGTGTATGAACATCGCTTGCGTCCGGAAGATAAGTGGCACCAACCGTGGATAGAGCGTGTGACGCAGCAATTGCTCGCGAATTGCGCGTTATGGAATGCAGCGATGGAGGGGAGAGCGCTTAAACTGGACCAAGTGGCGATTACCAGCGCTGTCGTATGGAGTTTTATGCAACTGGTGGTGCCGAACGTGGTGGATGCACAGGCTTATCCCCATTTGCACGCGTATGCACAACAAATGGAAGCACTGCCCGAATTTTTAAAATATCCCATGAATTAGCGGGCGTGCCTGGCACGCCCTGCGAAAATTAACGCCAGCCTAACTCCGGCGCGACATGAGTCAGAATGCTTTCCATCACATGCGCACAGTAATCCACGCCCAGTTGGTTCGGGATGGTGAGCAGCAGCGTATCCGCTTCGGCAATCGCTTCGTCCTGCGCCAGCTGTTTGATCAGCTGCTCTGGCTCAGCGGCGTAGCTACGACCAAAGATGGCGCGGGTTTTCTCATCGAGGAAGCCCACGGAATCCTGATCCTGTCCGCTACGACCAAAATAAGCACGGTCGATGTCATTGGTTAGCGCAAAGATACTGCGGCTGACGGATACGCGCGGCGTGCGCTGGTGACCTGCTGCTTCCCATGCTTCGCGGTATGCACGAATCTGTTTCGCCTGCTGGATGTGGAACGGCTCGCCAGTTTCATCATCTTTCAACGTTGAGCTTTGCAGATTCATGCCCTGCTGCGCTGCCCACACGGAAGTAGCATTCGAACCTGAGCCCCACCAGATACGCTCACGCAGCCCTTCCGAGAATGGCTCCAGACGCAGCAGACCCGGCGGGTTCGGGAACATCGGCTGTGGATTCGGTTTAGCAAAACCTTCACCGCGCAGCACTTCCAGCAACTCTTCGGTGTGACGACGGCCCATATCGGCATCGGTTTCGCCCTCTTTCGGGTTAAAACCAAAGTAACGATAACCTTCAATTACCTGCTCTGGGGAGCCACGGCTTAAACCCAGTTGCAAACGCCCGTTGGAGATTAAGTCTGCCGCACCGGCATCCTCCGCCATATAAAGCGGGTTTTCATAGCGCATGTCGATCACGCCAGTACCGATTTCGATGCGATTGGTTTTTGCCCCCACCGCCGCCAGCAGCGGGAAAGGTGAACTCAGCTGACGCGCAAAGTGGTGCACGCGATAGTAAGCCCCATCAGCGCCCAGCTCTTCAGCGGCGACGGCTAAATCGATGGACTGCAATAACACATCCTGCGCGGAACGAGTGGCAGACTGTGAAGACGGGGTCCAGTGACCAAAGGATAAGAAGCCAATTTTTTTCATGGTGAATTTCTCCTCGTGGGCCTGACTCGCCCGCACGTATTAGATTAAGTTTCGATGGAGAGAGGTTACGCCAGGCGTGAGGTGACTGATAGCCAATAGTTTTCGCGCGCTTCATCAACTTTTTTGCATAAGTCATAAAAACACGGTCTTTGTGTCGCGAACAGGGTTGCCGCATCGTGCAGGTAATTTCAGCGCATCGCAGGTTTATTCATCTTCATGGCTAACGATTATATCAACGGACAACAACGCGCCGTGGTGCATCAACTGGCACGCAGTTGGCTGTGGCGCAGTGAGTTGCCCACTTGGTTTTTGATCATCACCGTGTATAGCGGCTGGTTTGCCTGCGTGATGTTCTGGCAAACGCTGGGACTGTTCGCCTCCACCCTGCTGCTGATCGTACTGACGACCTGGTACATGTCACTGCAGCATGAGCTGATCCACGGCCATCCCACCCGCTTCCCACGTTTCAATCAGTTGCTGGGGACCTTGCCGCTGGCGGTGTGGTATCCCTATGGTTTATATCGCGATTCGCATCTGGCGCACCATCGCAATCACACCCTGACCGAGCCGGATGAAGATCCAGAAACCTATTACTTGTCCCCTGAACGTTGGGCACAACTCAAGCCCTGGCAACAACGCGTAGTTCACCTCCGCAATACTTTTCCCGGACGGTTAATGCTGGGGCCGCTGCTGGATATCGCGGCCACGATGAAGACCCTGGTGCAGGCACGAGCGCGGGCAGACATTGCCATGTGGTTGATTCACTTGACCTTGCTGGGGGGCCTGTTTTACTGGATGCAGCAGCAAGGATTCTCACCACTGTGGTTTGTTATTGCCGTGAGTTACCCCGCACTGGCGCTCACCAAAGTGCGATCTTTCTATGAACATCGCGCCGAAGACGCGCCGCTGGCACGCTCGGTGAATAACGAAGCCGCATGGCCATGGCGCTTGCTGTTTCTGAATCTCAACTATCATTCTGTACATCACGATCTGCCCGGATTGCCGTGGTACGGGTTGCGTAAAGTCTATCTGCTGTATCGCGAAGGCTATCATCAGCGCAACCAGGGTTTTCGCGTCGCCGGTTATGGCGAGTGGTTAACGCGCTTTTGGCGCCAGGCGGTCAACGTCAACGCCCATCCGGGAACGCACAAGGATGCACAGCATGCCGATCATCTCTTTACCGATGTACGATATCCATCACCCGACGACGCTCGGCCTGACCTCAGCGCTAACGACGCTGCTGGCGCAACGCGGCGTGCAGGCTGAGGTCGAATGGCACTCCGACCTGTTACCCCACTGGCGCGATGAGAATCTGCTGCTGAGTCAAACCTGCGGCTATCCATTGGTGGCGTTACTGCCCGATGTGCAGTTGGTCGGCGCGTTTCAGTCCAGCGCACAAGGCTGTGAGGGATTGCGCTACCGCAGTTGGCTGGTGGCACGTCAGGAAGATGAAAACCTCAGTCTCAGCGATTTCCGTGGCCGCCGCGCGGTGGGCAACAGTGTTGATTCGCACTCAGGTTACAACGCATTGCGTTACCTGGTCGCGCCGCTGGCGCAAGAAGGTACCTTCTTTAGTGAAACGCAGCTGAGTGGCAGCCACCGTCAGTCGCTGGCGGCGCTGCGCGACAATCGCGCGGACGTGGCGGCGATTGACTGCATCACCTGGGCGCTGTTGCGTGCGCATTATCCTGCAGAACTGAGTGGGCTGGAGATCATTGGCGAAACGCCACTGTGTGCCGCGCTACCGCTGATCACCTCGGCCAAAACGGATGCGACTACGCTTGAGCAGTTGCGCAGTGCGCTGAACGAACTGACCTCGGCTAAACAGTACCAGCCGCTGATGGCACAGAGTTTGATTAGCGGATTCGCAGTACCAGAACGGGCGTTTTACGATGAGGTGCAAGCCTGGGAGAATCAGGCGGCGGAATATGGTGTAACTGTGCTTTAAGGTCGCCATTTCTGGCGACCAACATGTCACGCCACCTGCTGGCGGCGCTGGGCGGCGAACTGGTTTTCTGGCGTGGCTAATCCCAGATTTTCCCGCAAGGTATCACCCTCATATTCGGTGCGATAAATTCCGCGCGCCTGCAACAGTGGAATCACCTGCGCCACGAAATCATCAAATGCGGTTGGCGTACCGCCGCGTACGATAAAACCATCCGTGCCGCCTTCCAGGAACCACTGCGCTAAACCGTCAGCAACCTGCTCGGCAGTGCCGAGGAAACTGGGGCGCGGCGTGGCTTCTTCCAGCGCGACCTGACGTAAGGTTAAACCGCGCTCACGAGCGTTCTGTTTAATTTTGTCCGTCGTACTGCGGAAGCTGTTCTCACCCAAGTCGCCAATATCCGGGAACGGTGCGTCCAGAGGATACTGACTGAAATCGTGATGTTCGAAATAACGCCCCAGATACTCCAGCGCTTTATCGATGGTGACCAACTCGGCAGTCTGCTGATAGCGACGTTCTGCATCCTCCTCGCTATCGCCAATAATCACGCTAATACCCTGGAACACGCGGATTTCATCGGCATCACGGCCGCGAGCGACCAGACGACGGCGCACATCTTCACGGAATTCACGCGCCTCTGCTAACGTCTCCTGACGGGTGTAGATGGCATCCGCGGCTTCCGCCGCAAAGGCTTTACCCGCTTCAGAGGCGCCCGCCTGGAACACGATCGGTCGTCCTTGCGGTGAACGACCCACATTTAACGGCCCCTGCACCGCAAAGTATTTGCCCTTGTGATTCAGCGTATGCAGCTTGTCATGATCAAAAAATTGACCGCTGGCTTTATCACGCACAAAAGCATCTTCTTCCCAAGAATCCCACAATCCTTTCGTCACCTGAAGATATTCGCTGGCAACACGATAACGTTCATCATGTTCAGGATGTGTATCACGCGAGAAGTTTTTTGCCGACCCTTCCAGCGGAGACGTGACGACATTCCAGCCCACCCGGCCACCGCTCAACTGATCGAGGCTGGCAAACTGACGGGCCACGGTAAAGGGTTCGCTGTACGAGGTGGAGAGCGTCGCCACTAAACCGATTTTCTGCGTCACCAACGACAGTGCCGACAACAAGGTAATGGGCTCGAATCGGTTCAGGAAATGCGGGATCGATTGTGCTGTGATGTACAGCCCGTCCGCAACAAAGAGGAAATCGATTTTCGCCTGCTCCGCTTTGCGCGCCAGATCCAGCACATAATCGACATTGATGCTGGCATCCGCTATCGCATCGGGATGACGCCATGCCGACATATTGCCGGATACGCCCTGAATAATCGCTCCCAGCCGCAGCTGGCGTTGTGTCTGACTCATCTCATGCTCCTTTTTATGCGTGTGCGGGCTGCCAGTCGGGTATCACCGGCAGCGCCTGTAACAGTTTTTGCGTCCACGGATGCTGAGGCGCGGCAAACACCTGCGTCAGGTCTCCGCTCTCAACTATCTGACCGTTTTGCATCACCAGTACGCGATCCGCCAGATGTTGGATCACGCCCAGATCGTGAGAAATAAACAGCAGCGCCGTGCCGTGCTCGGCTTGCATCTCGGCCAGCAGATCCAGCACCTGCGCCTGTACCGACACATCCAGGGCACTCACCGGTTCATCGGCCACCAGCAGCGCGGGATTGGGGGCAAACGCGCGGGCAATGGCTACACGTTGACGCTGACCACCTGAAAGTTGCTGCGGATAACGTTGCAAGAAGCGATCGCCAAGCTGCACTTCATCCAGCAACTGACGCACACGTTGACGCCGCGCATCGCCATAAATGCCCACGCTAACGAGGCTTTCGCCGATAATTTTTTCCACCGTGTAGCGCGGGTCGAAGGAGCTGAACGGATCCTGCGCAATCAACTGCAATCGGGCACGACGGGCACGGCGCGCTTTCTCGGGCAGGCGATCCCAACGCTCACCTTCCAGCCGTAACGTACCGCTATCCGGTTCCGTCAAACCCATCACCACTTTCACCAGCGAGGTTTTGCCCGATCCGGACTCTCCGACCACACCCAGGGTTTCCCCCGCATGCAAAGTGAAGTTGATGTTGTTCAACACCAGACGTTCACCGTAGGCTTTGTTCAGGTTGATGCCCTCAAGCAGGGGCGCGTGGCCCGGCGTTGGGCGCGGCGGTAACGGCGTCGGTTCAGTGGCACTCAGACGCAGCCCGCGTGTAGCCGGTGTCGGCACCGCCCGCAGCAGTCGTTGTGTCCAGGCATGTTGCGGACGTTGCAGCAGCGGCCCGCTGTGTCCCTGCTCCACCACTTCGCCATCACGCATCACCAGCACGCGATCCGCCAGTTCCGCCACCACCGCCAGATCGTGACTGATCAGCAGCAAGCCATGGCCGTCACGGCGGCGTTGTGCCAGCAGTTGCAGGATCTGGCGCTGCACCGTCATATCCAGCGCGGTGGTGGGCTCATCGGCAATCAATAGGGTCGGGCTGCCGGCCAGCGCAGTGGCGATCAGTGCACGTTGCCGCTGGCCGCCAGAGAGTTGATGCGGATAGCGCGTCAGCCGACTTTCCGCATCGGGGATCCCGGCGGATTTCAGCAATGTCAGACTTTTTTCCTGCAATCCCTCGCGATGTCCGGCTGCGCTTAACGCATCGGTTAACTGCTGTCCGATACGCCGCAATGGATCGAGTGAGACCAGCGCATCCTGCAGCACATAGCCAATACGACGCCCGCGCAGCGCCTGCCAGTCACCGCGCCTGGCATCACGCATATCCCGGCCATCAATATTGAAACGATCGGCGGTGAGCACCGCACCTTCGGGCAGTAACCCCAGCAAACTGCGGGCGGTCAGGGTTTTTCCCGATCCCGATTCGCCCACCAGCGCCACCGATTCA
This sequence comes from Pantoea sp. CFCC18177, assembly GCF_059412425.1. NCBI lineage: Bacteria > Pseudomonadati > Pseudomonadota > Gammaproteobacteria > Enterobacterales > Erwiniaceae > Pantoea > Pantoea sp. CFCC18177. The sequence continues at coordinate 4,346 of NZ_JBNBPL010000024.1, read as the reverse complement.
CCCGGCCACACTTGCAGAGAGAGATTCTTCACCACCTGCTGCGCCCCAAAACGGATGCTGAGATTCTGGATATCAATAAACGGCTGGCTCATGCGTTTCTTCCTTCAAAACGAGCCTGCCAGTGGCGGCCAAGCGTATTCACGGCAATCACCGTCAGGGTGATAAACACGCCTGGCCATACCGCAATCCACCAGGCGTTACGCAGATAGTTGCGCCCTTCGGCCAGCATCAGGCCCCATTCGGCGGTCGGCGGCTGCGGCCCCATGCCGAGGAAGCTCAAACCCGCGGTGCCGATGATGGCTGTACCCAAACCCAGCGTGGCTAAGGCCGGAACCTGTGCAATGGCGTGCGGCAGAATATGGCGGGTGATTAACGTGAATCTTGAAAGTCCAAACGTCCGCGCCTGTTCAACGTAATCAGAGGTCATGACGGTGTAGGTTTGCGCTCGCACCACGCGGGCAAAACGCGGCACCGAGGCCACACCGAGGGCAATAATCAAGTTATTGGTACCCGGCCCGGTAAAGGCGATCAGCATCAGTGCCAGCAGCAGATCGGGGAAAGCCGAAATCACATCCACCGCACGGCTCAGCAATTCATCAACCACGCCGCGCGCCAAGGCGGCAATCAACCCCAGCAGGGTACCAAACAGCACGGCCAGCGCCATCGCCGCCACACTGATTAACAGGGAATAACGGCTGCCGTAAATCACACGCGTAAGCAGATCACGCCCCAGTTGATCGGTACCGAGCCAGTGCGCGGCCGATGGCGGTAGTTGTGCATTAACCGGATCGGCCAGAAGCGGATCGTTATGAGTGAGGACGCCCGGTGCGATTACCGCTGTCGCCAGTAAAAGCAGATAGAGAATCGCCAGCCACACAGCGCCAGGCAGTGCTGTCGGCAGACGTTGCAGTGTAGCGATCATGATTTGCTCTCCCCACGCAGGCGAGGATCGATCCACAGCGACAAGATATCGACCAGGGTGCTCATCACCACGTAAATCAGTGCTGACAGGATGGCTACCGCCAGCACCACCGGCAGATCCTTCGCCAGCACCGCATCCACAGTGAGTTTACCGAGACCAGGACGACCAAACACTTGTTCAGTGATCACCGCACCGCTGAGCAGGCCACCCACCAGCCAGCCGGTTAACGTCACAGCCGGTAAGGCCGCATGGCGCAGCGCATGACGCAGGCGAATCGTGGTTTCCCCCACGCCCCACGCACGCAGTGTCAACGTAAAGGGAGCATCCAGCGCCCGCTCCAGTTCGCGCCGCAGCAACTGCGCCATCACCGCACCCTGCGCCATGCCTAATGCCAGCGCCGGGAGCACCAGTGATGACAGTGAGCGATCTCCGGCCACTGGGAACCAGCGCAAGGTGAAACTGAAGATAAACAGCAGCACAATGCCCATCCAGAAGGAGGGCGTGGAAGCCAGCAGCAGCTCAACGCTGTTGGCGACACGACGGCCGATGCGGCGATGTGCGGTTGCCACCGCCATCACTACCGCAAACAGAATGCTCACCAACAGTGCCGCCAGGGTTAACTTGATGGTGGGCCACAGTTGGGTGGACAACAAATGGCTCACCTCGGTGTTAAGCATGTAGGAGCGCCCAAAGTCGCCATGCAGCACGCGCCACAGGTAGTGCAAATATTGCCACCACAGCGGTTCATTCAGCCCCCACTCGGCACGGATCGCGGCTTCAATTGCCGGGGTTCGCAGCTGCTCACCAATCAGCAAACTGACAATGTCACCGGGTGCCAGATGCACACCAAGAAACGCGAGCGACACGGCGGCCCATAGCACCAATACGCCGCCGAACAGGCGACCGACAATACGACGCGACAGTTCACTGCGCCACAGAGCGGGCTTCCGCGGCCGCGGTGTGCGGGTGACGATGCTTTCCAGACTCATCTTCGCCTCCTGATTAATGGTCACTTAGCCAGATGTCGTATGCGTTTTCCGGCATCTGTTTGTAGCTGCGAAAACCTGCGCCGTGCACATAGCGGGCGGTGGCAATCTGGTCTTCCGGCTCATACAACGGGATCGCCAGCGCCTGCTCTGCTAACGCGTAATGCTGAAGCTGGCTGTAGAATTTGCGACGTTGATTGATATCCAGCGTGGCGGCGGCCTGATCTAACCAGCCGTTGATTTCAGGGCTGTTGACCCGGCTGTAGTTAATCGCGCCACCGGCATTAACCGGGCGATAGTGGTTTTCAATATCGATGCCGTCGGTTTCCGTATTGGAGTTGGCGATCGAACCAAAGTGACCGCTGTTGCGCACCTCGGCATAGGTGCCGGAATCGACATAACGCAGTTTGATCTCGACACCGAGCCGTTGCCTCGCCTGGGCCTGAATCGCCTGCAACAACACATCACGCTGATCGCGCACCGTAGCCTGGGCTTGAATCACTTCAATACTCAGCCGCTGGCCGTCTTTGGTGCGAAAACCTTCGCTATCACGCGTTTGCCATCCAGCCTCGTCCAGCAGCTTATTCGCCGCCGTGGGGTTGTTGCCGTACTGGCCTTCAAGATCGTTGTTGTAAAGCGGATCAACCGGTGAGGTGATCCCCCATGCGCGGGTACGCTCCCCGCGATACACCGACTTCAGCAACGGATCGATATCCAGCCCCTGTAACAACGCCTGGCGCACCTTCACATCTTGCGTGGGGCCATATTCCACATTCAGAAACAACGAATAGGGTGTGCCGGTGTTCAAGGCATGTTGATAGGCAAAATCCGGGTTGTCTTTGAAGGCGCTGGCATCGTTGCCGGAGATGCCTTCAATCACGTCCAACTGCCCAGACAACAATGCACCGGTGCGCACCGAGGACTCTGGCAGGAAGCGGTAGGTCACGCGATCCAGATACGCCGGGCCCTGGTGATGTGCGGTGGCCGGTGCCCAGTGGTAATGCGGATTGCGCACCAGTGTCAGCTGCTGACCCTTTTCGTAACTCTCGATGATGAAAGGCCCGGTTCCCGCGATCTCTTTACCCCCCGCCTTGAGCTGCGCAGAGTGCCAGCTGGCGGGTGCCAGGATCTGCAACTTTGCGGCAAAAGAGAGGAAAGGCGCGTAACCCTGCTTCAGGGTAATCACCACTGTGCTATTGTCGGGCGTCTCCACACTGGCAATGCGGGCACTCAGGGCACAAATACTGGTTCCTGCGCAATATTTTGGGTCCTGTACATGGCGAAAGTTCTCCGCTACCGCGTTGGCATCCAGCTTCTCGCCGTTGGAGAAAGTGACGTCACGACGCAGCGTGAAACGATAAATTTTGCCATCCGGGCTCACTTCATAGCCCGTGGCCAGCCACGGCACAAAACTGCCATCGGTGCGTCGTGCCAGCAGTGATTCCCAGACATTACGCAGGGTGACTTCGGCTTTAGATTGCCCATTCAACTGCGGGTTTAACGGTGCCGGTTCGGTTTCTACGCCATAGGTCAGTGAGCCGCCACTGCGCGGTTGCTCTGCGGCGAAGGTGTTTAACGTACTCAGCAGGCACGCCAGTCCCAGCGCCAGCGTGATTGAATTCGCTTTCATAATGTCCCTGTTGTTTTTAATGATGTGAATCAGGCAATGTTGGCGATGGGCTGCGGGTTGAATTCCTTTTTCAGGAATACCAGCGCTTCACCCAACGCATTGGTGCGGTGATAAAACGGCTGATAGCCGCGACGCAGGTAAAGCTCACTGAGCCAGGGATGTTTAGTCGCCGTGGCCAGATACACGCCAGGCGCTTTAAGCGTTTCTTTCAGCAGAGTCTCTTCGGCATAGCTGATGATCTCGCGGCCATAGCCTTGACCTTTGTAGTCTGGATCGACGGCAAACCAGTGGATAAACGGCAGCGACGAGGGCGCATCGGTTTCTTGCTGCCAGGGAAAACGCACGGTCACCGTCGCCACAGCCCGTTTCCATTTGCGCAGCACCAGTACCGTCTCCTGTTCAATGACGCGACGAACCTGCTCGACGTTGCCTTGAGAAATGGTGAAATGCACATCCAACGCCACCAGCGATGCGTAAGCGCGTTGCAACAGGGCAAAAATTTCGTCGGCATCGTCCGGTTTAGCAATTTGAATAGATTGGCTCATCTGCGGGTTTCCTGAATTTATCTGCAGGGAATTATTGAAATCCGCCGAAATAAAGTAAAACGAGAATAGTGGCAATGGATTTGTTCATTGTGGGAATCGCATAAGCGAAAATTAAATAAAGGTCGTCATCAATGACGCCCCTACAATACGTTCGTATGATTTTCGTAGGGTGCGCATTTAGGTACAACCGGGCACATGGGTAACAGATCAGACCGGGCACATAGGTAACACTTTTGTGCTCAGTCGATTCGAATAATACTTTT
>NZ_JBNBPL010000023.1:0-91502 GCF_059412425.1 Pantoea sp. CFCC18177 | reverse complement strand
TAAGCTGACTTAAAGAGTCCAGGTTAAGGGGTTCAGTTCACGATGGAACATCCATGTTCCAGCGCCACCTTTCGCCCGCGTCCTGCGGGCTCTCCTGGCATACTCGCTCAGCTCAGCGCTGCGGATGCCTGCCCCGGTGCGACCCCAGCCAGCTCCTTAGCTTCAGTGCGCGTTGTCAAAAAGGGCACGTTGTCTGAGGCCATGACGCCTCTGCTGCACCCTTAGGCCGCCCCTGTCTAAAGCGCTTATTTCCCCGCGCTTAACGCTGGCATATTCGGGATATCCCCAGCGTTATTGCAGGTCTTATCTTTCGGGCAATACTTATCCAGCAGTTTTAGCGTCACGCCATTGGTCCAGCCGAAGCCATCCTGCAACGGATATTCACCGCCGCCACCGCCGCCCAGCTGTGCGCCTTCCACCACGTACTTCTCAACCAGCTTATGCTCTTTGTCATAGGTGGCCTGCACGTTTTGCAGGAAACGCTGGCCAATCTCTTGCGCCAGTTTGGGCTGGTGGTAATGCTCCAGTCCTTCAATGGCAACCCATTGCAGCGGTGCCCAGCCATTAGGTGCGTCCCATTGCTGACCGTTATTCACCGTGGTGGTCACTAACCCACCCGGTTTTAGCAGCTGTTTTTCTACCGCTTTCGCCGTGCGATCGGCCTGTTTCTCACTCGCCACCTGCAAATACAGCGGGAACAGTGTTGCCGCGGTGAGCTGCGGGTGGATCTGTTTTTTCTGCCAGTCGTAATCGGCATACCAGCCCTGTTTTGCATCCCACAGATAGCGATTGATCGCCGCCCGACGCTTCTCGGCATCAGCAGCAAACTGTTTGGCCTGGTCATCCTGTTTCGCCAGTTTGGATGCCTTAGACAGCACCTGCTCCAGATGGAACATCAGGCTATTCAGATCCACCGGTGCCAGTTGTGTGGTGCGGATGGAGGCCAGATTATGCGCATCGGTAAACCAACGTGAGCTGAAATCCCAGCCCGATGCCGCGCCAGCACGCAGATCGCGATACACCTGCTGTTTATTGCGGTCCGGTGCTTTGTTGGCGGTGTTCACATCGTCCAGCCAGGATTCGGTGCGTGGGGCATCGCGGTCATCCCAATAGCGATTGAGCAAGGTGCCATCGCTGAGCTTAATGACGCGCTTGCTGGCTTGTCCTGCGGCGACCTTATCGCTGTCGGCCATCCAGTAGTCATACTCTTTCTGCAACTGCGGCAGATACTGGCGATAGACGTCATCACCTTTGTGAGTGGCTAACAGATCGACCATCAGGCTAAAGAACGGTGGCTGCGATCGGCTGAGATAGTAGCTGCGGTTGCCGTTCGGGATATGGCCATATTTGTCGAGCTCGGTGGCGAAGTTGTCCACCATATCTTGCACCCGATCCCAATGGCCGCTCTCCGCCAGGCCCAGCATGGTGAAGTAGCTGTCCCAGTAATAGACTTCGCGGAAGCGACCACCCGGTACAACGTAAGGCTTAGGCAACGGCAGCAGGGAATCATACTGGCTGGCGTTAGGCGTGGAGCGGGTCAACACCGGCCACAAGCCGTTGATATGCTCACGCAGGCTCTGCCCAGCGGGCGGCACATATTTGTCCTGCTCTTTAGGCAAGGTGAAATTGGCGTCAACAAAGTGCTTCAGATCGAAGTTGCGCTGGCTCTTTTGCATCTGCCAGTCGGCCAGAATGGAAGAGGGGTTGTACTTCGGGACCGCGTCGGCAAAGGTTTTCTGGTCCGGATAAAATTTCGCCTGCTGCACGGCGTTAAACAGTGGCCCCAAACGGATATCCGGTGGCTGGGGCTGGTTGCTCAGCATGCGGCTGTTATCTTCAGCCTGCGCAACGGCAGAACCGGCGAGCAGGGCGGCGCTCAGTAAAAAGGTGAAGCGCACGGGCGTGAATATGACATTTTTTATCATCGGTTTTTCTCCTTGTCCGAAAAGGTGGTGCGCTAACGCATTGACCACTCAGACAACTTTAGTCGTTAATCCGCCGCTTATCCCCCCAAGGGGGCGGAAATGTGAAGCGTTCGGAATTAATCACGGGAGAAATTGCATTAACCCTAAGGTTTTTGCTTGCCCTGAGCCGGTATTTGCCTGAGGCTGAAGGAAAAAAAGGAGAGCTGTATGGAGATCATCTGGTATCACCCCTCATCCAATCCGCAGAGCTGGATTGACGGACTGCATCAACGTATACCGGGCGTCAACGTACGCTACTGGCAACCGGGTGATAATGCACCGGCCGACTACGCCATCGTGCGTTCACCGCCCACAGAGATGCTCGCCGGACGCCCGTTGAAAGGCGTATTCGCCATGGGCGCTGGCGTGGATGAGATTCTTAAACAACAGCACGCCCATCCGGAAATGCTGTCCGATGAAGTGCCGCTGATACGTTTAGAAGACACCGGAATGGCGCGTCAGATGCAAGAGTATGCCAACTGGTGCGTGTTGGGCTGGTTCCGTCGTTTTGCCGACTATCGTCAACAGCAGCAACGGGCGCACTGGCAGCAGTTGAAGGGCTATGAACGCGAGAACTTTACCATCGGTATTCTGGGTGCCGGTGTGCTGGGGCGCAGCGTACTGGAGAGTCTGCGTCAGTGGGGCTTCCCGCTACGCTGCTGGAGCCGTTCAGCAAAAACCATTGAAGGCGTGCAAACCTTCCACGGTCGCGAGCAGCTGAATGCCTTTCTCGATGGCACGCAAGTGCTGATTGATTTGCTGCCGACCACGCCGGAGACCACCAACCTGATTGATGAGCACGTGCTAAGCGTACTGCCGCACGGCGCCTTTTTCCTCAATATGGCGCGCGGTGCGCACGTGGTGGAAGCCGATTTGCTCGCGGCCCTGAATAGCGGCCAGTTGGCAGGTGCCGCGCTGGATGTGTTCCAGACGGAACCTTTGCCCAAGGATCACCCGCTCTGGTCGCATCCGCATGTCACAATCACGCCACATACTGCTGCCATAACATTGCCGGGCGAGGCGATGGATTTCATTGCGGGTGCCATACTTGCTCTGGAGCAAGGTCAGCAGCCGGGCGGTTTAGTCGATCGTCAACGCGGTTATTAATTCACATTTTGTCAGGAGAAGAGGATGTATCCCGTCGATTTGCACATGCACACCGTTGCCAGCACCCACGCCTACAGTACGCTGCACGATTACGTCGTACAGGCTAAGCAGAATGGCCTGAAGCTGTTTGCTATTACCGATCACGGTCCGGATATGGCGGATGCGCCGCATTATTGGCACTTCGTCAATATGCGCATCTGGCCACGCGTGATCGATGGCGTGGGCGTGCTGCGCGGTATTGAAGCCAACATCAAAAACCAGCAGGGCGAGATCGACTGCAGTGGCCCGATGCTGGATGCGCTGGATCTGATTGTGGCAGGCTTCCACGAGCCAGTGTACGCGCCACGTGATAAAGCGCATCACACCGAAGCGATGATTGCGGCGATGGCCGGTGGACTGGTGCACATCATCTCGCATCCTGGCAATCCGAAATTCCCGGTCGATATCCGCGCGATTGCTGAAGCGGCGGCGCATTATGATGTCGCGCTGGAGATTAACAACTCCTCGTTTACCCATTCACGACCTGGCAGTGAACCTAACTGCCGCGCCATCGCCGAAGCGGTGCGCGATGCCGGCGGGCGTCTGGCCTTTGGTTCTGATTCCCACACTGCCTTTACGCTGGGCCACTTTGAACACTGCATCCGTATTACGCGTGAAGTGGATTTTCCCGAGGATCGCGTGTTAAATGTCACGCCACGCCGCTTGCTCGATTTCCTCGAACAGCGTACCGGGAAGCATATTGCTGAATTTGCAGACTTTTAACTTTTTGCCTCAAGGAATTCTGTTGCATGAATGAGTTTTCCATTCTCTGCCGCGTCATCGGCTCGCTGTTCAACCGCCAGCCGCAAGATCCGCTGCTGGTGCCGCTTTTCACCGTGCTGCGTGAAGGCAAACTGAAAGACCAGTGGCCGCTGGAGCAGGATGAACTGTTGACCCGTCTGCAACAAAATAGCGATCCTCAGGCGCTGGCCGCGGATTACAACGCGCTGTTCGTGGGCAGTGAGTGCAGCGTGCCGCCGTACGCTTCACAGTGGCCAAACGGTCCAACCGAAGCGGATGTGCGTGCGTTTCTGAGTTCACGTGGCATGCTGTTGAGCGATGCGCCTGCCGATCACTTTGGTGTGCTGCTGTTGGCGGCTTCGTGGCTGGAAGATCAGTCGGCAGAAGATGAGTCAGCTGCGCAGCTGGCGCTGTTCGATGACTATCTGCTGCCGTGGTGCGGTGCATTCCTCGGAAAAGTCGAAGCACACGCCACCAGTGCGTTCTACCGCACGCTGGCTGCGCTGAGTCGTGAGGCAATCCAAACCATGTACGATGAGCTGAACGAAGGCAACGAAGAAGAAGCCTGATTACCAGCTGGCTGCGCTACTGCCGAGCCTGACACCCGGTGTGGCGCAGATCATTGGCGTGCCGGGCAGATACGCGGCGGCACGCAGCCTCTCCGCAATCCCCCAGGCATTGATCTCCAGCGCACTCAGCGCATCATCGCGCTGCGCGGTAATGCCGCTTTGCGGCTGTTGCGGCGCTGACCCCTGTTGTTGCAGCAGCCGAGCCGTGCGTGCCAGTGACAAGCGTGCCTGCCAGCCCACATGATTCTCACGTCGCTGCCGCAGCCCTTCCAGCACGGCGGCGGCCATCATGTAACCGGTGGCATGATCGAGCGCCTGCACCGGCAACGGGTGCGGTTTCGCGCTACCGCTCCACATCATCCCGCGCTCGGCAATGCCGCATCCCATTTGCACCAGGCTATCGAAGCCACGCCGGTTACGCCAGGGACCGCTCCAGCCCCACGCATTGAGACTGACATCCACCAGTCCGGGGGCAAGTAAGCGGCGGGTGTCGTCATCCAGCCCCAGTTTTTCCAGTGCGTCAGCACGATAGCCATGCACCATCACATCAGCGTGTTGGATTAAATCGCGCATTTGCTCACGGCCAGACTTGCTTTTCAGATCGAGCCGCGCACAGCGCTTGCCGCAGGTGATCTCCTCCTCCAGCGTCGGCTCTTCCCAGCCATAAGGATCGATGCGTAATACCTGCGCACCGAGGCTGGCAAGAAAGCGCGTGCAAACTGGGCCCGCGATAATGCGCGTGAGATCCAGCACGCGTACCCCGAGTAAGGGGCGTGCCGTCGGCAACCGCCAGCCCGGCGTCGGGGCTTCTCCGGTGGCCTGTTGGGCAATCAGGGGTTCACTGTTCACCGCCATGCCTTGTGGATGCTGTTGCCACTGCTGCTCACTGCGCATTTGCGCGGCGCAACCCCCCGCCATCACCACCGCGTGTTCAAGGGCTTCGGCCTGCCAGCTGGCGACCACCTGACTCAATGCCGCACGGTCAGGATGCTGGCCTAACACCTGTTCCATCGCGGCACGATGGTGCGGCGCATTGGTGTGCAGGCGAATCCATCCATCCGCAGTGGCGTAGTCACCGGCAAAGGGATCCCACAATGCCGCAGGTGGGCGATTGAGTGGCGTCAGGCTGTGTTGAAACCAGCGTGAGGCAAGCCGGACATTAACACACACCGGGGTTGAGTGGCCGAGTAAATCGCTCAGCGCCTGGCTGGCTAACCCAATGCTGGTGGCCGCCAGTTCGCTGACGGCGAAGGCAGACTGGAAGGTATCGGGCTGGAGAAAGCTGAGAGCAGGGCGCGGGTTTTCACCACGCAATCCCTGCCAGAGTTGCTGCCATAACGCAGCAGCAGATTGAGTATCCATGTTAAGTCTCCGGAAAACACGCGAGACTCAAGCATAGCAGAGGGGTTTTAACGGCGACGCAACCGCGGAAAACGCGCGTGCATGCGCAGGTTACGCAGATTGATCACCGCAATCGCGGTGCCCAGCACCACCAAAGAGGCTCCGAGGATTTTGAAGCTGTTCATGCTGTCGCCCAGCACCAGTACGCCCATCAACACCGCCAGTACCGGGGTCAAAAGGGAGTAGGGCATGATCAGATTGACGTTGTACTTCTTCAGCAGCGCATACCACAGCGTGTAGGCGACAATCGAGGAGGCCAGCGCGCTGTAGAGAATGCCAAACCAGCCGCGCCAACCGGCATGGCTGAGTGCGTAAAACTGCTGTGATTCGGTCAGCCAGGAGGCGGCACCGACAATCGGCACGGCAAGAAAGGAGATCCAGCCCGTCAGAGTGAGCGGTTTAATCGGCGGTGATTTTTTCACGATCATATTGCTTATCGCCCAGCCAAAGGCGCTGCACAGCAAAATACACAGCACCCACCATGCGGGAATGGTCGGGCTGCCAGACAGCACGGCAACACCGCTGAGAGAAATGCCGATGCCAAATAACTGCACCAGACGCAGTTTTTCTTTCAGCACCAGCATCGCCAGCAGCATCGCAATCGGCGTGCCCAGCTGGACCACAATTGCTCCGGTACCGGCATCGGTGTAGCGCATGCCGACAAACAGCAGCGAGAAGTGCATAAAACCAAAGGTGAAGGCGAGGGTCAACAGCCACGGCAGCTGCTCACGGGTGATGCGGCAGAAGGGCACCAGCACGATGGCTACCACCACAAAACGCATCCAGGTGAGAAACAGCGGAGGAAGCTCCAGCAATCCCCACTTTACTGCTACGTTATTGAAAGCCCAGATGGAAACCACCATCAAAACCATAAAGAAATGCCGCACTGCCACAGTGTCATCCTTCACATCAAAGGGGGAGTTATCACCGGCTAATCATGGCACGAAGACGCTACTTTCTGTGACATTGAGCTAAAATATTTTTCGCGTGGGCATGAGCTTATGCAGGAAAAAAATAAGACATGTCCCTGATTTCCTGTCAAAGTGGATGTCCGAAAGCTGACTCCGTTAAGGAATGAATTCGGAATGAAACACACCCGCGCTCTACCTCTTGCCCTGATTCAACTCGAAGTGCCACCGCCGTCGGTTGTGGCGCAAATTGGTGAACAACCTGTCTGGTTTATCGACGCGCTGCAACTGCAGCCTGACGATTACGTGATTATCCGTCCGCATCTGGGCGAAGAGCTGCCCGCCTTTGACCGCGTCAGTGGCGCGATCCTCAGTGGATCCTGGGCGATGGTAACTGACCATGCCGACTGGAGCGAGCGCACTGCGGCATGGATTCGTGGTGCGCTGGAAGCGGCGTTACCGTTGTTAGGTGTGTGCTACGGCCACCAACTAATGGCCTATGCGCTGGGCGGCAAAGTGGGTGATAACCCCAATGGCTGGGAGCGCGGACTCAAAACCCTGACGCACGGTGCCAGCCGCGATCCCTGGTTGGGTTCGTTGCCAGGCGAGTTTCAGGCTTGGCTATCCCACCGTCAATCGGTGCTCACTCCGCCACCGCAGGCTGAGGTTTTGGCGAGATCGGAACAGGATGGCTGCCAGATTCTGCGTTACTCCGCACAGGCTCTCTCAGTGCAATTCCACCCGGAGTTCACCCGCGACATCATGACCGCCTGTTTACCGGCGGGTGTCAGCGATGATGGCACAACGGTGACGGGAGAGGATTGGTCGCGAGAGTTATTACGCCGTTTCTGGCAGCACACGCGGCCGCAGCCGCGTGTGCATGCTCAGGGCGCGTAGTGCCGGGTGCAGCGGTAGACCCACGCGGGTGGCATGTTTTTTAGCACTCGCTGGCGCTGCCAGGTGAAGTAACGCGACAAATCGGGCTGGGTCAGCGAGGTGTACTGGAACTGCACAAACACACCGCGCGGCCCCAGCACGTCATGCACCGCACTGAGGATCGCTTCGCGGGTTTCCGGCGGCAGCGACAGCAGTGGCAAGCCAGAGAAAATCACATCGTACTCACCGGAAAGATACTCGGCGGAGCAGGCGCGTACCTGCATGCGCGGGTCGCTCCATTCGCGCAGGTTATCAACCAGTTCCGGGCTGATTTCAAACACATCCAACTGTGCCTGAGGGGACATCCTTGCCAGAATGTGCCGTGTCAGCACGCCATCACCCGCGCCGAGTTCGGCGATACGCAGGCTACGATCCCAGTGAACGGCATCGCACATGGTGCGGCACAGCGCGGCAGAGGAGGGCGTGATGCTGCCCATCTTGCGCGGGTTTCGAATAAATTGCTGAACAAAGTTCGCTTTGGCGCGCATTAACGTCAGGGCTGAAGCCAACATCTCTTTCTCCTGATTAGTGTCCTGCTTCATATTGACCACATTCGGCGCGCTTGTTTCGCTTTTCGCTGCATTCTGCTTAAAACTCGGAATTATCCGCAGCGAGGCGCGGGATAATTTTGAGCCAGACGAGGTTCCGAATCGGGTATTGCTGGCATGTGCAATAAATTGCGCCGCTACGGCTGTGGTGCATTTCAGGCGCGGTTAAATCTCAAACCTCTGACCGCCGGAATTTTCCTTCGGTGCGGTCACAGTTTCCCGCTCTGCGATCTGACAGGCTGACATTGATCGATCAATGTTAATAACAGGTTTCATAGTTGTTATTCGCCACTCTGTCCCGCAAGGAGAAACACCATGCGTTACGCTGCTCCGGGAGAACAAGGTTCTCTCATTACTCTGCAATCGCGTTATGGCAACTTTATCAACGGCGAATTTGTTGCGCCGGTGAACGGTAACTACTTCGTCAACACCACACCGATTAATGGTTCTACCATTGGCGAGTTCCCGCGCTCCGATAAAGCCGATGTCGATAATGCTGTCGCCGCTGCACAAGCCGCTGCCGATGCCTGGGGAAAGACCTCTCCGCAGGCACGCTCGTTAGTGCTCCTGAAAATTGCCGATCGGCTTGAAGCCAATCTGGAATATATCGCCGTCAACGAAACCTGGGATAACGGTAAGCCGGTGCGCGAAACGCTGGCCGCGGACTTGCCGCTGGCGGTGGACCATTTCCGCTATTTCGCGGGTTGTGTGCGTGCACAAGAAGGCACGGCGGCCGAAATCGATGAATTCACCGCGGCTTACCACTTCCACGAACCGCTGGGCGTGGTGGGGCAAATCATCCCGTGGAACTTCCCGCTATTGATGGCGGCGTGGAAGCTGGCCCCTGCGTTGGGTGCGGGCAACTGCGTGGTGTTGAAACCGGCGGAGCAAACGCCGCTGTCGATTACGCTGTTTATGGAAGTCATCAAAGATCTGGTGCCACCGGGTGTGATTAACGTGGTGCACGGTTACGGTAAAGAGGCCGGTGAAGCGCTGGCGTCGCATCCGGGCATTGCCAAAATCGCCTTTACAGGTTCCACCGCCACCGGGGGGCACATTCTCGAACTGGCCGCCAAAAGTCTGATTCCGTCCACCGTGGAGTTGGGCGGCAAATCACCGAATATCTTCTTCGAAGACATCATGCAGGCCGAAGAGAGCTTTATCGAGAAGGCGGCGGAGGGTGTGGTGCTGGGCTTCCTCAACCAGGGTGAAGTCTGTACCTGTCCTTCACGTGCGCTGGTCCAAGAGTCTATCTTTGAACCCTTTATGGCGGCGGTGATGAAACGCATCAAAACCATTAAACGCGGCGACCCGCTGGATACTGAGACCATGATTGGTGCCCAGGCGTCACAGCAGCAGTTCGACAAAATTCTCTCCTATCTGGAGATTGCGCAGCAAGAGGGTGCGCAAGTGCTGCACGGTGGTGGCGTGGAGAAAATCGGTGAAGCCTTCGACAGCGGTTACTACATCCAGCCTACGCTGCTGAAAGGCGACAACAGCATGCGCGTCTTCCAGGAGGAGATCTTTGGACCCGTGGTCGGCGTACTGACCTTCAAAGATGAAGCAGAAGCTATCGCCATCGCCAACGACTCCATTTACGGTTTGGGCGCAGGCGTCTGGACGCGTGACATCAACCGTGCTTACCGCATGGGCCGCGCGATCAAAGCGGGGCGCGTCTGGACCAACTGTTACCACCTCTATCCGGCGCATGCGGCGTTTGGTGGCTACAAGAAATCCGGTATTGGCCGTGAAACCCACAAAATGATGCTCGATCATTACCAGCAAACCAAAAACCTGCTGGTGAGTTACAGCACCCAACCGTTGGGCTTCTTCTAAGTAACAGGGCAGCGGGTGATACCGCTGCCCTTCACAGTAAAAAATGTGCGTCACTTCTTTAATCTGACTGTCATTTTGCCGTGCCACAGTGCCTGCATCACGAATACAGACAATTCCGCTACATTTAAGCCGTGTCTTGACGATATTAGAGAGCAAGGAAACTAAAACAGTGCGCCATTTTAAGGAGAAGAGATGAACACACAGCATAAATTTCAGCAGCAGCACGACGATGTGTTGGATGCGGATGACCAACATATCATCACGGTAAATCTGCCCGGCCGTCAAGCGATCTACGTGATTGGTCAAAACGATGATGATGCCGATCTACTATTAGACGTACAAATCGGTGAGATGTAAGCAAACGGCAATACCCCACCCATAAAAAAATCCGCAGCCATTCGCCGCGGATTTTTTGTTCTCAGCTCAGCTTAAGCGCTTATTTCACACAGGCTGCACAGTTGTTGTGGATCTGCTGGAAGAAGTCGTTACCTTTGTCATCCACCAGGATGAACGCCGGGAAGTTCTCCACTTCAATTTTCCAGATCGCTTCCATACCCAGCTCTGCGTACTCCACGCACTCCAGGCTCTTAATACTCTGCTGCGCCAGCACTGCCGCAGGACCACCGATACTGCCGAGGTAGAAGCCGCCGTGTTTGTGGCAGGCATCCGTGACCTGTTTGCTGCGGTTGCCTTTTGCCAGCATCACCATACTGCCGCCGTGTTCCTGCAACAGGTCAACGTAGGAGTCCATACGACCCGCCGTAGTTGGGCCAAGTGAACCGGAGGCATAACCCTCTGGCGTTTTCGCTGGGCCTGCGTAATACACTGGATGGTCTTTGATGTACTGCGGCAAGCCTTCGCCGTTATCAATGCGCTCTTTCAGCTTGGCGTGGGCAATATCTCGCGCCACGATGATGGTGCCATTCAGCGAAAGACGCGTAGAAACCGGATAGGCTGACAGCAGGGCGAGGATCTCGCTCATCGGTTGATTCAGATCGACATGCACGACTTCCCCTTCTCCCTGCTGACGCAGTTCTTCCGGGATGTAGCGGCCTGGATTGTCTTCCAACTTCTCAATCCAGATACCTTCGCGGTTAATCTTGGCTTTGATGTTACGGTCTGCGGAACAAGACACGCCCATACCCACCGGGCAGGAAGCGCCGTGACGCGGCAGACGCACCACGCGGATGTCATGTGCGAAGTATTTACCGCCAAACTGCGCGCCTAAGCCCAGCTCTTGCGATGCCTTCAACAGTTCTTCTTCCAGCGCTACGTCACGGAATGCCTGTCCGTGCTCGTTACCTTCAGTCGGCAGCGAATCGTAGTAGTGGGTGGAAGCCAGTTTCACGGTCTTAAGAGTGCTCTCTGCGGAGGTGCCGCCGATAACAAATGCGATATGGTATGGCGGGCAAGCGGCAGTACCCAGCGACATCATTTTGTCGACCAGGTAATTTTTCAGCTTGGCTGGGGTAATCAGCGCTTTGGTTTCCTGATACAGATAGGTTTTGTTGGCTGAACCGCCACCTTTGGCAATACACAGGAACTTGTACTCATCGCCATCCACGCTGTACAGATCGATCTGTGCCGGCAGGTTGGTGCCGGTGTTGACCTCTTTGTACATATCCAGCGCGGCATTCTGAGAATAGCGCAGGTTATCTTCAATAAAGGTGTCGTAGACGCCACGAGAAAGTGCGGCTTCATCGCCACCGCCGGTCCAGACGCGCTGGCCTTTCTTGCCCATGATAATGGCGGTACCGGTATCCTGGCAGGTTGGCAACACGCCCTTGGCGGCGATTTCAGAGTTGCGCAGGAACTGCAGGGCTACGTATTTGTCGTTTTTACTGGCTTCGTCATCCGCCAGAATCGACGCGACCTGCGCCTGATGCGAGGCGCGCAGCATAAAGGACGCGTCGTGGAACGCTTGCTTTGCCAGTAACGTCAGGGCTTTAGGATCGACTTTCAGGATTTCCTCGCCATCGAATTCCGCTACTGACACGTAATCGCGGCTCAGCAGATAGTATTCGGTATCATCTTTGGCGAGAGGAAAAGGATTCTGATAATAGAAGGGTTTGTTCGACATGTTGGCTCACTTAGCTTCGTGTTGCCCGCCAGCATGACGGGCGACAAATAGGCGATCTGTTTTTCGATTTTTCTCTCGCCAGCCTCCGCAGGGGCTGACTGGCGAGCATCATAACACTTTCACGGTCATACGCGGCTCCGTTTTTAACATCGGAGCAACATCATCAGAACATCATCACCATCCATGGGTAGGCGATAACCATCAGAGCAACCAGGAAGATGGCACCAAAGATGGTACCGAGACGCCAGTAATCTTTGGTTGGCAGGTAGCCGCTACCGTAGTAAATCGGGCTTGGGCCAGTGCCGTATGGGGTGATAATGCCCATCACACCCAGAGAAACACACATCATCAAACAGAATACCGGCATATTAATGCCCGGGATGGAGGCCGCAATGGTCAGCATCGCTGGCAGCAGCGCGGTAGTGTGC
Organism: Pantoea sp. CFCC18177; assembly: GCF_059412425.1. Lineage (NCBI taxonomy): Bacteria > Pseudomonadati > Pseudomonadota > Gammaproteobacteria > Enterobacterales > Erwiniaceae > Pantoea > Pantoea sp. CFCC18177. The sequence continues at coordinate 78,945 of NZ_JBNBPL010000023.1, read as the reverse complement.
GCTGTGGTACTGGCAAACAGATAGTGCAGTAAGTAGAAGGCCACCAACAGCACCACAGCGGAAACCTGTGGGTCGTATCCGTGCAGCAACTGCGCACCTTCTTTACCCAGCCAGGCGATAAAGCCAACGCGTGCCAGACCATCGGCCAGTGCCACCAGAGTGGCGAACCAGGCAAAGGTGTTCCATGCCGCTTTATTGCTGGTGATATCGTTCCAGTTTAGTACGCCTGTCCACAGCATCAATACAATCACTAACAGTGCGGCCATTGCCGGTTCAATCCATGCGGCAGCGAAGATCCACATCATCAGCGCGGACACCACAAACACCAGCAGCAGGATTTCATTACGGCTCAGACGACCCAGCTTTTCCAGTTCAGCGGTGGCCCAACGTGGCACTTCGTCATTAACCTTCACTTCCGGCGGATAGAGCCAGTAGGCCAGCAACGGCATGGTCAGAATCAGCAGCACACCCAGTGGCAGGAAGGCGAGGAACCACATACCCCATGAGATTTCGAAGCCGACGACACTTTTCACCAGCGCCAGCGCCAACAGGTTAGGTGCCAACGCAGAGAGGAACATCGAGCTGGTGATACAGGCTGCGGTAATCGCGACCCACATCAGGTAAGAACCAATTTTACGCGCGCTCGGATCATTAGGTTTTGAACCGTACAGCGGCGGCAGGTTAGCGATGATGGGGTAGATAGTACCGCCACTGCGCGCGGTGTTAGACGGGGTAAAGGGTGCCAGCAACAGGTCGGCAAAGGTGATGGCATAACCCAGCGTCAAACTGCGACGACCCAGATACTTCACCAAAATCAGCGCCAGACGGCGACCGAACTGGGTTTTGTCGTAGCCAGCCGCAAACATAAAGGCACCGAAGATCAGCCAGACCGTGGAGTTGCCGAAGCCACTCACCGCCCATTTGAACGACTGTGCTGCCGTTTTGAACTTAGGGTCCGCCAGTTCTGCCGGGCTCAACAGCACCCACTGGCTGAACAGCGCAATGACGACGACACCCGTCAGGCCGATAACGGCGCCGGGCAGCGGTTCAAAGATCAGTCCAACGATGACGCCAACAAAGATGGCAAAGAAGTGCCATGCATAAGGTTCCAACCCGGCAGGGGTAGGTACCAGCAGCAACAGCACCGCGACGATGATAGGCAGGCACAACATGATCAGGCGGTTCTTTTTCCCCGGCGCCGCAGGGGGCGCTTTAAGGGATTCACTCTGGGTTGTTTGTGTGTTCATAGTTTTGGTCTGCAAGTTATGGAGAATGCGATTGATCGTCAGGGACACACTGTTTTTTTAGTCTCAACATGCGTGGCCAGGACAATTTAAAGTTGCTCTTTAATGAAACATTGCTTTGCAAATTCGATACGCGAATTATCAATTGAATGCAGCTATGATGCGATTAATTAAAATATCTATTTTGATCTAGATCAATAAAAAATATGCACTCTTTTTTAATTTTTAGCTTTTGCTTTTTATTTAATTTTCTGTCTGCTGTGGATTAAGCGTCTGCGGCGAGCGAAACGCAAAAAATCAAGCGAAATGGGGCAGGGTGAGTGGTTTTATCTTTATGATAGTACTGGATTTGTTTTAAATGTAAGTAAAAAGTTGATTTTTGTCAAGTCTTGGTTAAAACTTAGCGGAGCGCTAATTACAGCAATGAGCATCAAATTCTATTTCTAAACGTAAAACTTATATAACTAACAATCTGGGTTATGTAACTAAAGAAAATGGTATATTTACGCCATGAAATCGGACCACTCAAATAATTATAAAATTGCTCCGAACCGCAAAAGAATTGAATACACAATTTCTTAATTCTGGAGTTGCTCATTATGAATAAGCTCACCCCCATCCTTAACCCGCTTACGCTACCGAAAGGTGCGGTGCTGAAAAACCGTTTGGTGATGGCACCCATGACCACCTGTACCGGCTACTTTGACGGCGGTGTCACCAGTGACCTCGTCGAGTATTACCGCGTGCGCGCGGGCAGCATCGGTACGGTAATTGTCGAATGCTGCTTTATTGATAACCGAGGCCCGGCCTTCCCGGGTGCCTTGGGTATCGATAGCGACAACAAAATTGCCGGCCTGGCAAAAATCGCCCATGCCATCAAATCTGAAGGCTCTAAAGCCATTCTGCAGATTTACCATGGCGGCCGTATGGTCGAACCGGCGCTGATTGGCGGTAAAACCCCTGTTGCACCCAGCGCCATTGCTGCACCACGTGAGGGGGCCACTAAACCGCAAGCGCTGACGGCGGAAGAAGTGGACGTGATGATCACTAAGTTTGGTGATGCGGTGAACCGTGCCATCAAAGCGGGCTTCGACGGTGTCGAAATCCACGGTGCCAACACCTATCTGATACAGCAATTCTACTCGCCTAACTCTAACCAGCGTGATGACAAATGGGGCGGCAGCCGCGACAACCGCGCACGTTTCCCAATGGAAGTGCTGGAAATCACCCATAAAATGGCGGATCGCTTTGCCGCTGCTGACTTCATTATCGGCTATCGCTTCTCACCGGAAGAGCTGGAAGTGCCCGGCATCCGCTGGGATGACACCATGTACCTGCTGGAAAAACTGGCCGCGCGCGGTCTGGATTATGTGCACTTCTCCGTGGGCCAACTGCTGCGTCCCTCCATTGTCGATACCAAAGATCCAACGCCACTGATCACCAAATATCTGGCTGAACGCTCTGCGACTCTGGCGAAAGTGCCGGTGATTGGCGTGGGTGGCGTGGTCAATAAAGAAGATGCTGAGAACGCACTGGAGCACGGCTTTGATCTGGTTGCCGTCGGTAAAGCCTGTATTGCTTACCCTGACTGGGCCGACCGCATCATTAAAAACGAGCACATGGATCTCTACATCGACAGCACCAAGCGTGAAGCGCTGACGATCCCAGAGCCCCTGTGGCGCTTCTCGCTGGTGGATGCGATGATCCGCGACGTCAGCGATGGCCATCGTAAATACAAAGCGGGCGTCTATCAGGCGAAAGTCGAAGCCGAAGCGCTGAAGCTGAAAATCAACGTCACGCTGGATACCGACCGTATCACCGACATCTCACTGGTGCCGGACCCAAGTCTGGACGTCGACTTCACCAGCACCTTTGAAAGCCTGCGTGAACGCATCCTGGTGGCCAACAGCCCACACGTGGATGCCATCACCGGTGCCACTACCCAGAGTGAGGCGCTGAAAAAAGCCGTGTCTCGCGCCATGACCACTTCCAACAAAGAGTATGTGATTGAGGAGGGCGGCAACCCGAACGCACCGGTCAATTACGACGTGGTGGTGATTGGTACCGGCGGTGCAGGTCTGGCAGCCGCCATTCAGGCGCACGACGACGGTGCTCGCGTGGTGATCATTGAGAAGATGCCGACCATCGGCGGTAACACCATTAAAGCTTCAGTGGGTATGAACGCGGCAGAAACCCGCTATCAAAAACTGAAGGGTATCGAAGACAGCAAAGAGTTGTTCTACGAAGAGACGCTGAAAGGCGGCAAGTTCAAAAACAACCCAGTGTTGCTGCGTGAATTTGTGGAGCAAGCGCCGGAAGCGATTGAGTGGCTGGCGGCGAAAGATATCGAACTGTGCGATATCACCATCACCGGCGGGATGAGCATTGACCGTACGCACCGCCCCGAAGATCGTTCTGCGGTCGGTGGCTTCCTGATCAGCGGTCTGGTCAAGAACGTCAATAAGCGCGAAATCGAAGTGCTGCTGGAAACCTCAGTCTCTGAGATTCTGGTGGAAAACGGTGCTGTGACCGGCGTGAAAGTGGTGGATGAGTATAACGACAGCCGTATCCTCAACGCGAAAAGCGTGATTGTCGCCACTGGCGGCTTCAGCGCCAACCGTGAGATGGTGGTGAAATATCGCCCTGAGTTGGATGGTTTTGTTACCACTAACCACAAAGGTGCCACAGGTAGCGGCATCGCCATGTTGCAGAAAATCGGTGCGGATACCGTTGACATGGGTGAGATCCAGATTCACCCAACCGTTGAACAGACCACTTCTTACCTGATCTCTGAAGCGATGCGCGGCGGCGGTGCGATTCTGGTCAGCCAGGCCGGTAAGCGTTTCTACAACGAAATGGAAACGCGTGACAAAGTCTCTGCTGAGATCATCGCGCTGCCAGAGAAAAGCGCGTGGATCGTGTTCGATGAGCAGGTGCGTGCTAATAATAAAGCGGCCGACGAGTATATCGCCAAAGGCTTTGTGATCAGTGCACCAACCCCGCACGAGCTGGCGGTCAAACTCAACATGGATCAGGAAGCGCTGCAAACCACGCTCGGTCGCTATAACGAGTTCGTGGCGAAGCAGGATGATGAAGATTTCGGGCGCAAAACCGCGCTGCGTCATCCGCTGAATCAAGGACCGTACTTCGCCATTCGCATCGCCCCGGGCGTGCACCACACCATGGGTGGCGTTACCATCAACACCGACACTTCAGTGCTGGATGCGCAGAAACAGGTGATTCCGGGCGCGTGGGCGGCCGGTGAAGTGGTCGGCGGGATTCACGGCGCGAACCGTATTGGCGGTAACGCAGTGGCGGATATCATCATCTTCGGTATCAAGGCTGGCCACAATGCGGCTAAACTGGCGTTAGGTCACTAAGCAAGTTGGAGGTCACCATAAATGGTGACCCTACAAAGTTCATTGCGGTGTTTTGTAGGGTGCGCATTGATGCGCACCTGGCCGCTTTCATGAGGCTAAAATGTCAACTGACGCCGGCATCTACAATTACTCCGCCGTACTAATGGGTTCCCCCATTCTGCTCAAACTCTTCGATGACAATCCCACCTTAGCGCGTCAGGTTTTTCAACTTATCAAACAGCAGGAAAACCTGTTCACGGTCAACCGTACCGAATCCGAAGTGATGTCGATTAACCACGCTGCTGGTCGCCATCCGGTGCGCGTCAGTGAGGCGGTCTTTCGATTGATTAGCGTGGCGCATGCTGTGAGCATCTCCCCGGGCAGCGCCTTCAACTTCACCATTGGTCCGGTGGTGAAACGCTGGAAGATTGGTTTTCAGGGGCGTGAAATTCCCCCCGCAGAGGAGATTGCCGCGCTATTGCCGCTGACCGATCCCCACCAGGTGATCCTCAATGAGCAGGATCGCTCGGTGTTTCTGCAACAAGCAGGCATGGAGATCGATCTCGGAGCCATCGCCAAAGGCTATATCGCCGACGTGGTGCAGGCATTTTTGCGCCAGCAGGGTGTCGTGCAAGCGTTGATTAATCTCGGTGGTAACGTGCAGACGCTTGGCTCACCGCCACATGAACCTCAGGGCTGGAGTATCGGCCTGAAAAAACCCTTTGCCGGGGATGAGCTGTTAGGTGTGTTGCAGGTGCAGGGCAAATCGGTGGTGACATCGGGGATTTATGAGCGCTACTTCGAGCTGGACGGCAAGTGTTGGCATCACATCTTCGATCCGCACACCGGCTATCCGTTGGATAACGAGCTATTGAGCATCACCGTGATCTCCGATCGTTCGCTGGATGGTGATATCTACACCACCTTGCTGTATGGCATGGGCGTGGAGCAAGGGCTTGCGTATCTTGCCGACCAACCCGAGCTTGATGCAATATTTGTCACACGCGATCGACAGATCATCTGCTCTTCGCCGCGCCACTTCCATTTCCAGCAGCGCGACTTTAGTTGGCAGCTACGTTACTGACAGTACTGTTGCAGCAGTGAATGGTATTCCGGCTGCAACCGATAGCGATACACCGGGCGGCCGGTGGCGCCATAGTGGATGCTGGTAAACAGAATATTAATCTGCGCCAGCCAAATCAGGTATTTACGGCAAGACACGCGGGAAATATTCACTTCTGCTGCCAGTTCATCCGTGGAAAACTCATGGCCGGGATGCGCATCAATCCACTGGCACAGCGTGCGCAGCGTTTGCGGCGTTAAGCCTTTCGGCAGGCGCTTGTTGTCATGCTGGGTGGCCGGGTTGCCGTGAATCAACAGATCGACATCGGACTGCTGATAATAGTGCTGATTATCCATCAGCGACTTCTTCTGGCGCCAGCTGGTCAGTGCTTCTTCGAAACGCGGGAACTGGAATGGCTTGATCAGGTAATCCACCACGCCATAGTGCAGCGAGGTTTTAATGTTTTCGGCATCGGCCGCAGAAGAGATGATGATCACTTCCACCGCACTCTGCGCCTGACGCAGTTCAGGCAGCAGATCGAGGCCATTTTCCTGCTGCATGTAGATATCCAGCAACACCAGATCGATCGGCGTGTCGCTATTAAACAGGAACTCTTTGGCCTGCTTCAGGGTTGAAGCCGTGCCACAGCAGTTGAAGCCTTGTACCTGGCCGATAAACGATCGGTTCAGTTCGGCAACCATGGCGTCATCATCGACCACTAACACATTGATCATGTGGATTTATTTCCTCCATCCCAGGGAAGTTGTACTAAGAATTGCGTAAACACACCAGGTTCTGATTCAACACTCACACCGCCACCGAGGTTTTCTGTTTGTTGTTTTAACAGGAATAACCCTACGCCCCGGTTTTCACCTTTGGTCGAGAAGCCCTTGTCAAAAATGGTGGCAAGGTGCCCCGGTTCAATGCCCGGACCATCATCGCTCACTTCACAGGCCAGCCAACCGTTTTGATAGTGCAGCATCAGGTGAATTTCACCTTCGGTTTGCTCGCTGAGCGCGTCAATCGCATTCTCCACCAGATTGCCGATCACGGTGATCAGGGCCGCCATTTGATCTTCATTGCCGCTATCCGGCACGAAGCTGGCATCGCTTATGGTGAGGCGATGGCCGCAATCCGAAGCGCGATTAATCTTGCTGAGCAGAAAACCAGCAATGACCGGTGACTTAATTTTATCCAGCAGATAGCCAATCTCAGTCTGATAATTATTGGCTGTTTTCAGGATATACGCTTCGACCTGCGTATAGTTTTTCATGTGCAGCAGGCCAAGAATCACGTGCAGTTTGTTCATAAACTCATGCGAACGCTCACGCAGCGCATCGACGTAGTTTACCATGCCGGTCAGACGCTGCATCAACTGGCTGATTTCGGTCTTATCCCTGAAGGTGCAGACCGCACCGATGATGCGGCCCTGGCTGTGCACCGGTACGGTATTGCTCAGCAGCAATCGGCCATTCACATTTAACTCTTCATCACGCCGTGCGCGACCGCTGTGCAGCACCGCTTGCAGATGGTCATGAATCACGGACGCATCACCGCTAACGTTGCCGTTGGCCAAGGCGTTGTTGAGCAAGGTGCGCGCTGCCTGATTGACCAGCGTCACTTCGGCCTGGTCATCCATCGCCACCACGCCTTCCTTCACCGAGTTGAGGATCGCCTGGCGCTGCTCGAACAGGGTGGAAATTTCATACGGTTCCAGGCCAAACAGAATGCGTTTCAGTACTCGCACCAAAATAAAGGTGCCAATTGCGCCCGCCACGGTGCCGATCAGGATGGTCCAAAGAATGCTCCAGCGACTCTCATTGATTTGATCGGCAACGGCACTGAGTGATATACCCACTACCACCACACCAATCTGTTTATGCTGTGCATCATAAACCGGGGTATAAACGCGCATCGCACGCCCCAGCACGCCCTGATTCACCGAGACGTTCTCGTGACCCAGCAGCGCAGGTTCAATGTCATTGCCTATGAAGTGTTGGCCAATCAGCTCAGGATTCAGGTGCGAATAGCGAATGGTGTCCATGTTGGTCACCACCACAAACAGCAGATGATTGCTCTGCTGCACTTCTCTGGCGATAGGTTGAATCGCAGTAGTGTTGGGCGGTAGTACCAGCGCGCGCTGTATTTCCGGCAATTTGGCCAGTGTGCGCGCTACGGCCATCGCTTTCTCTTCCAACTGCGTTCGCGTGGCAGCACCAATCTGGAAGAAATAGAACATGTGCACGCTGAGCAGCACCAGCACGATCACTGCGCTGAGCATCAGTGTCACCAGGGTGTTGAGTTTCATTGGGCGTTTACGTGCGGGTGTTACAGGCTGTGGCGTGCTCATTGTCGCTCCCTGAGAGAAGAGGGGGCTATTATGACGGTTAAATGTAAAAAGGTCGTCATAAACTCACAAGGACCTGAAGTTGCCACGCGATGTGCCTCTGTGGTGCGCAGGTTGCACCAATAATTTTCGCTTAATCCCCTTTGTTAACACCTTTTCCCCTCACCACGGTTCAATTGTGATTGGCACGACATCTGCATAGGTTTTGATGGCTTGTATACAAGGCCGCATACCAGTCAATCACCCTGGAGGGGTAAACATGCGTAACAATGATAATGATAAAGAGAACATCAACGCACAGCGTCGTCAGATGATGAAATATTCCATGCTGGCACTCGGCGGTGTCGCACTCAGTGGCGTATTAGGCAGTACAGCGGCACTGGCAGCAGATGATGAAATTCTGATTGGTTATTGGCCGATTGTGGGTGGTTTGCCGTTATACGCCGGTATTGATAAGGGCTTCTTCAAACAAGCTGGGTTGAACGTCAAGGCGGTTAAATTTGCCAGCCCGCAACAAGTGGTTGAAGCGATGATCACCGGTCGCATTCATGGATGTGCCAACGGCACCGCAACCGGCGCGCTGGGCCTGGGGGCGATTACCAGCCCAGACTTGTTCAAAATTATCTGCTCTAACCCCTCAAATGAAAAAATGGTGCTGGATGAGTTCCTTGTGCCGATGAACAGCACGGCAAAATCCATCAGCGATCTCAAGGGTAAACGTATTGCCAGTGGTCCGGGCATCCAAAACGTTACCATGGCAAAAATCATTCTGGAGAAAAACGGTTTCACCGACACCAAAGTGATTGAGCTGCCTGTTGGACAGCATGCGCCGTCACTGGCTGCCGGACAAATTGACGGCGTCTACACGCTGGAACCGACCGGGACCGTGGCGCGTATGAAAGGCATGGGTAAGGTTCTGGAAACCGGCGTGATCGCCAAATATGTGCTGGGTGATGCCAACGCTCCGTGGTTTGGCGGTGCCGCGGCGCTAACCAGCAGTTTTATCAACGCGGACAAGGCGCGTGCACAGCTGGTTATCAATGCCTATGGCGAAGCCGTGAAGTTCATTCAGCAGCAGCCAGAAGAGGCTCGGCAATATGTGGCAGGCTATACCGGCATTGAAGCGGGATTAGTGAAAGAAGTGCCGTTACCAGGGTTCGTTATGTATGACCAGCTTACCGGTGACAACCTGCAATGGTTCCAGAAGTTTTATGACGTGTTCGCGGAACGCAAAATTTTCAGCAAGCCATTACAGGTTGAACCCTTGATCTACAAAGCTTAAGGAGAAGCGAACATGCTGAAATGGCGATCCAAACTGATCCCCCTGATTGGCCCGATACTGCTCTTTTTGCTATGGCAAACGGCGGTCAGTGCCAAATGGCTTAATCCGGTATTGCTTCCCTCTCCGGGGGAAACCTTGGGTTATCTCTTGGGTGCTTTGACCGATGGCAGTATGAATCAGGACATCGGCGCAACACTGTATCGCACGCTGATGGCCTTTATCGTGGCCGCGATTATCGGTGTGCCGTTGGGCGTGATGCTAGGGAGCAGTGAACGGCTTTATCGCAGCGTCGAATTCCTGGTGGATTTTTTCCGCTCAACGCCATCTTCGGCGTTAATCCCGCTATTCATGCTGATTTTCGGTATTACCGATACCAACAAGATTGCTATTGCCGCCTTTGCTGCGGTGTTAGTGATTCTGTTCAACAGCGCGTACGGGGTGATGAATGCGAAAAAGACCCGCATTATGGCGGCGCAGGTGATGGGCGTTTCACGCTGGCACGTATTTAAAGACATCATGTTGATGGAAAGCCTGCCGCAAACGTTCGTGGGGTTGCGCACTGGCGTTTCTATGGCGTTGGTCATCGTCATTGTCGCAGAGATGTTTATTGGTTCTGAAACGGGGTTGGGCCATCGCATCATAGATGCGCAGCAATTATTCAATATCAAAGACATGTATGCATCGATTCTGATCACCGGTGCCTTTGGTTATTTGTTAAATCTGGGGTTTCTGCTGATTGAGAAACGCTGCGTGCACTGGAGTGGCAAAGCATGAGAAACAGGGAATATCCGCAACCTAATACCCATGTCACTATTCGCGGGCTGGATAAAAGTTTTGCGGGTCAACCGTTGTATCAGGATCTCAATCTTGATCTGCCGAAAGGCAAGATTGTGTCGATATTTGGCCCCAACGGTTGTGGTAAATCGACCTTGATGAATATGATTGCCGGACTGATTCCGATCGATCGTGGGCAAATCCTGTTCGATGGAAAAACCCTCGCCGAGACCAATATTGGCTATGTATTCCAGAACTATCGTGATGCGCTCTTTCCCTGGCTCACCGCCTGGCAGAACATCGCCTATCCGTTAAAGCGCCAGGGTATGAAGTCTGCGGCGGTGAAAAAGCGGGTGAGTGAACTCTCGGAGATGTTTGACATCCGTTTTGACCTGCAGCGCTATCCCTATGAGCTTTCGGGTGGGCAACAACAGACGGTGTGCATCATGCGTGCGCTGGCCACTGAGCCAGAAGTGATGTTTCTGGATGAGCCGTTTTCAGCACTGGATTTTGAGATGACGCTGTTCATCCGTGACAAACTGCAGCAGGTCCAGCTGTTGACTGGCGTGACGATGCTGATTGTTTCGCACGATCTGGAGGACGCGGTCTTTCTCGCGGATGAAATTTTATTGCTGACGCGTCGGCCGACGCGCGTGGCTGAAATCGTGCCTTTTGCACTACCGCGTCCGCGTACGGCAGAAATCATGAGTGACCCGGAGTTTGTCAGAGTGAAAGCGCACACGCTGGCGGTGTTTAAACGGGAGATGGCGGGGTAGCGTGAACATGCACAACGTCGTCGGACGTTGTGCATGTGTGAGGGATTAACCCTGCTTCACGCGGTTAGCAAAGCTCTTACGCAGCTTCTGCAGTTTCGGTGGGATCACCGCCATGCAGTAGCCGTTGCGCTGGCCGGCACCATCCCAGTAATCCTGGTGATAATCTTCTGCCGGGTACCACTCTTTCAGCGGCTCAATGGTGGTGACCACGGGCACATTGAGATCGGCCTGAGCGCGGGCAATGGCGGCAATCGCCTCTGCTTCCTGCTCTGGGTTAGCCGGGAAGATCGCAGAACGATACTGCGTGCCAACGTCGTTGCCCTGACGGTTTAACTGGGTTGGATCGTGTGTCGCAAAGCTGATATCCAGCAGATCGCCGTACTTCACCTGCTCGGGATCGAAACCAACACGGATCGCTTCGGCATGACCGGTTGCACCGCTGCACACCTGCTCGTAGGTTGGATTCGGGCGCTCGCCGCCGGTGTAACCACTTTCGACTGACTCTACGCCAATCACATCTTTAAACACTGCTTCGGTACACCAGAAACAGCCACCGGCGATCACCGCATATTCGGTTGCCATTGTTTTTTACTCCTGTCAGGTCGAAAGCAATACTGTGAGGGCGCTCGGGTGCGATTTCAACAGACTCAAATTAACATTTCTGGCTTAAAATCGCGGTGTTTATCGAGCACGCTATTGCTCATGATGGTAAAGCGTCCTTCGCCAGTGTAGTGCAGGGTGGGTGGAAATTCCGGTTGCTCGGCAACATGGGCTTTGACGATCTCGAAGATGAAGAAGCTGTAGTTGTTCACCATCGAGTCGTCATACAGCTGGCACTCAAAACTGGCAAAGCACTCGTCGATCAACGGCGCGTTGACCACGCTGGCGGGTTCGGGGGTGAGTTTGAAGGCATCAAACTTATCGATACCATCGCCGTGACTGTTGCCTATTGCGACCACGCTATCGACCAGATCAGCGGATGGCACATTGATCACGCACTGGCCGCTTTGGCGAATCAACTCATGGCTGTAATTGCCGCTGGCGATCATGCAACCCACCAGGGAGGGGGAGAACTCCAGTATGGTGTGCCAGCCCAGCGTCATGATGTCGTGCTGATCTTCAAACTGCGAACTCAGCAACACCACCGGACCGGGCTCCAGATATTTCCTCGCCTTGCTCACCGGAAAGTCAATTTTATGCAGGCGTTGGCTCATCATGCGTCTCCTATTTTTCACAGAGATAAAGTAAGTGTAGCTGCCAGGCTTTACTGGACCGTCATTTCACGGCATGGTAGAGCGTCATTTTATCTGGAGCTGGTTAATGGAATCTGCGTCTGTGTCCACATCTCGTCCTGTCTTACATCTGCTGTGCGGCAAAATTGCTGCGGGAAAATCGACGCTGGCGCATCAACTGGCACAAGAAAATGGAGCCGTCATCATCAGCGAAGATGCCTGGCTGGCGCATTTATTTGCAGAAGAGATGCAGGATGTTGCTGATTACGTGCGCTGTGCGGGCAAACTGCGCAATGCGATGACGCCGCATTTAATCGCGTTGTTGCAACGTGGCGTATCGGTGGTGCTGGATTTCCCAGCCAACACCTTGAGTCAACGACAGTGGATGAAAGCGGTGATCCAGAGTGCGCAGGCAGAACATCAACTGCATTTCCTTGATGTGCCGGACGCACTCTGCAAGAGCCGTTTACAGGCGCGCAATGTTGAAGGCAGCCACGACTTTACGGCGACGGATGCGCAGTTTGAGCTGATCAGCAGCTACTTTACTGCACCGGGCGCGGATGAAGGGTTTAATGTGGTGGTGCACGGTTAACATCGATTGAACGGTGTAGGGCGTGGGAGAAGAGGTATCGCCCGGATTGAATGAGCATAATAAAAAATGTGGGTGAGGAGCGTTCCTTGCTCCCGGTCCGGTAATTATCAAAGTGAATCATCAGGATCCTTTGTTACTACTTTTCCCACCTTTTTTACCTGCCTCTGAGGCCTTTTGTGGATCGTCTTTAAAACTGCCGCCACTCTGTTGGCCGCCTTTCTTACCTGCTTCAGACGCTTTTTGTTTGTCATCCGCAAAGTTACCTGAACCGCCTCTATGTTGAGCCATGGTCTTGCCTCTTGATGCGTGATCATTAACATGATGGGAAAACACATCATGTGCTTTTTCCACTTTTAATTTTAATAGTGGAATAAATCTCTTCAAGCGCGACGGCTGAATAAAAAGGTATCACGTTGATAATGTCAAGTTTATTTTATTGCAGGTGAAGTGATTTTTTATTTCCTTGGGTTGTTATGTTATTTTTCACTAATAAGCCAAGCGTGTAAGTCTTGATATTATTTATTCGACGCCTTAATCACAACTTTTCCTTATTTAAATCGCGCGAATACTACAGCGACTAAGCTTAACTTACCCATTCCGGGTAGCTGGAGGTAAATATGTCAGAGCGTCCAGATCCAGATAAAGTGATACCGCTGCCGGGTGACGATGAGCCGTTACCAGATGACGACGATGATGGTCAGGATCTGCCTGATGAGCAGAAGCCTAACATCTAAGCGTTAAGCGAAGAGCCGCTTATGGGCGGCTCTGTTGCTGCGGCAAAGTGCTAATCTGACGGCTCACTGCCATCTATTGATGGTGAGTCATAACGAACATACTGCCGTATCGCTTCATGCAGGGCACGATTGCGATCTGATTCCAGCCCACGGGCTTCATATTCCCTGGCCATCTGAATCAGAACTTCATCGTACTTACCCTTAAACGTGATGTTGTTCAGCGCAACCTGTTTGATCATCAATTCGCGCAGCACTTCTGTTTCAATCTTCAGGTACTGTACCGTTGCTTCCAGTTCCTTGATTCTATCCTCAGCTGACATTATTACTCCCTAAGCAAATATGAACGGCGTTCGGTGTGAATAAAGTAAGGTGCATCAGGAATATCGCATTGAAATTGGTGTTATTCAACCCATGCCAGTCAGAATCGGAATTAAGCGAGACGTAGAATCAGTTCGATTTGAAGACCGTTTATGTTTGAATTATTAAATCGTACGCTTTGCGCTGCGATTAACCTCAAAACACTAACTGAACTTTGGCTGCCAGTTCTTTATTTGATGCTAACTCCAGTGCGGCAACCGCGTCATTTATGTTGAACTCTGTGGTGAGCAGCGGCAGTGGATTAATTTTACCGGATTCCAGCCATCTGACTGCGGTTGTGAACTCATCGATAAAGCGGAATGACCCTCTCAGTTGAATCTCTTTCACCAGCAAGGGGCCAACCGGATAATTGACCTCCGCAGCACCCATGCCCAACTGGACGATAATACCCGCTGGACGCGTATAAGACACCACTGAAGCGATGGCCACCGCTGCACCCGAAGCTTCGAAACAGATATCAAAATGTCCGCCATCGGCAGTCCATGATGAGATAACGGTTTCATCCCGTGGGTCGTATGCGGCGGTGGCACCCATTTCAACGGCCAACGCGCGACAGCGCTCGCTGATATCGGTGGCGATCACTTCCGTTGCGCCCGAAGCCAATGCGCAGGCGATGATCAAACAGCCGATCGGCCCGGCACCGGTTACCAAAACGCGTTTGCCTACCAAGTTACCGGCTTGCTTCAACGCGTGAATGCACACGGCGAGCGGTTCAGCAAATGCGATAATTTTAGCCTCAGCGTGTTCCGCATAAGGCACGCACTGCTGCGGGCTCACCACCACATGTTGTGCAAATCCGCCGTTCACATGCGGGAAGAACTGCGCGCTGCCCATAAAACGCATTGCGCGGCACAGGTTTTGCCTGCCGCTGCGGCAAATCTCGCACTGCTGACAGGGTTGAGACGGATTGATGGCCACAGGTTGACCGACACGAAGATGGCTTGCAGCAGGTGCTTGCTCCACTACGCCGACAAATTCATGCCCTAACACCATCGGGGATTTCAGCACCGACATTCCCGCTTTGCCATGCTGAAAGTAGTGGATGTCCGAGCCGCAAATCCCGCCCCGTTCGACGCGCACCAAAACCTGATCTTCATCCCAACTGATGCTTTGTGTTTCCACGCACACATCGTGTGCCCCTTTGACCATGACCGCTTTGACTGTTTTTTGCTGCATGACTTATCCCTGCGCATTGGATGGAGTATTGAAGGTGTTCTCTTCGTTGTTTTGCTGTTTTTCTCCAGGTGGGGTGATCAACTCGATTTTCCCGACCAGGAACAGGTAGGCGAGGAAGCCCATCAGCGCAACGGCGGCGATATACCACATCGCATACTGGAAATTCTGTGTGCGTTGCAGGATCACGCCAATGATGATGGGACTGGCAATACCGGAAAGATTGCCAAAAATATTCAGAAAGCCGCCGATCGTGCCGATCAGGTGGCGTGGAATAACATCGCTGCACACCACCCAGCCAAGGTTCGAGAAGGCGTTAGCGAAGAAGGCGACAGACAAGATGCCAATGGCGATCACTGGCTGGTCCTGGAAGAAGTTGACCAGGGCAATCGAGCACGTCAGCAGCATGCCGGCCATCACCGGCAATTTGCGCGCAAAGGTGCGGCTCCGGCCACGCTTGAGCAGCATGTCACTTAAGGTACCGCCACAGAGTACGCCCGCCATCGCCATCAAATAAGGGAACATCGCACCGATACCGGCCTTATCAATCGACAGGTGTAAGCCTTTTTCCAGATAAACGATGAACCATGTCAGGAAGAAGTAGAGCGTTGAGGAGGCGGCGAATTGGGCAATGAATAAGCCCCATGTGGTGCGCTGGCGCAGGATATAGCGCACCGACTGCCAGTTCACCCGGCTATGGGTGCTTTGTGATGCGGAACCATATCCGCCCCCTTTGCGGATGATATCGAGTTCGGCGCTATTCACCGCCGTGCTGTGTTGCGGATCGCGATAGGCAAACAGCCAGTAGATGCCAAAGATAATCCCTACCGCCCCGGAGATATAGAAGGACATCTCCCAGCCCCACTGGCTGACGACAAACGACAGCGCCGGAGTGAGCAGCGCCAGACCGATGTATTGCGCACTGGAGTAGGTTGCCGTTGCACGTGCGCGCTCATGATCCGGGAACCAGGTGGCGATGATTTTGGTATTAGACGGGAAAGAGGGCGCTTCTGCCATACCTACCAAGGCACGACACGCCAGCAACATCATAAAAGAGGCGCTTGCAGTGGTAAAAAGGTTGTGTGACGCAAAGCCCATCAGCAGCGTGAAGACGCTCCATAGCACAATGGCGCTGCCGTACAGCCACCGCGAGCCAATCCGATCCAGCAAATAGCCCACCGGTATCTGGCTCATGGCGTAAAACCAGGTGAACATGGAAAACAGTAAGCCTAACTGCGTGGATGACAGAGCGAATTCGCCCTGTATATGCGATCCCGCAACGGACAGATTTGCACGATCCATGTAGTTAATCGCAGTGACAATAAACAACATCGTCAGCACGGAGAAACGCGTTCGAGTCGGTTTGGTGGTCATAAATGATCCTGCAACGGTCTGATTCATGGTTCTGACCTCTTAGGTTTTTGTCGGTAGGGTGCGATGAGTCTTGATGCTCAGTTTTTGCCTTACAGCGTGGCGAGCCAGCCGCCGTCCACGTAGATCATTTGGCCATTGACGTAATTGGAGGCGGATGACGCCAAATACACGGCGGTGCCGATCAGCTCTTCGGGTTTGCCCCAGCGGCCTGACGGGTTGCTGTTACACACCCACTGATTAAATTCAGCGTTATCTACCAACGCGGCGTTCATGTCCGTCAGGATGTAGCCGGGGCCGATACCGTTAGTCTGGATGTTATGGACAGCCCACTCGGCAGCCATTGATTTGGTGAGTAACTTAATGCCGCCTTTTGCTGCAGTGTAAGGTGCAACTGTCGGGCGGGCGGCTTCGCTGGTCAGCGAGCCGATATTGATGATTTTGCCGCCGCTGTTACGTGCGACCATGCGTTTCGCCGCGGCCCGTGCCACCAGAAAGGCGCTGGTCAGATTGACATCCAGCACGCGTTGCCAGTCGCTCAACGCCAGTTCGAGCATCGGCTGGCGGAACTGGATACCGGCATTGTTGATCACGATATCGACATGAATATTGGCCTGATCGAGTTGGTTGAACACCTGCTCGATCTCGTCTTCATCGGCGACGTTAAAGATAAAGCCGCGCGCGCTATACCCTTTGGCCTGCAGCTCACTCAGCGCGGCATCCATATGCTGTTGGCTGGTGCCATTCAGGATGACATGGGCTCCGGCTTCAGCCAGTCCGCAGGCGTAAGCCAATCCCAGCCCACGCGTTGATCCGGTAATCAGCGCGGTCTTACCTTTAAGGTCGAAAAGAGTGGTCATATCTAATCCTCATGTAACATGACTAACAAGTTAATGCTGATTGTTGTACTTGAGGTTGATGGAACCAGCAATTCTCCTTAAAGCAAAATGCAGTGTGCTTCACAAAAAATGGGTTTGCTGTGGTACAGGAATAGGTTGCGATTTTTAACCTAATACTATGATTATTAATCGGTAAATAAGATTATCTCCGGTATGAAAAAATATTCCCTCAACAAAAATTCTCTTGTAGTGATCTGCTATAAACGATACAAATCCAAACATGTAGGACAAGTGAGCGAATATTGTGACCCTGGAAAGCGTGCAAAAACATAACATCGTGGATGCGATCTACGAGCAGATGAAGAAAAACATTCAGGATGGCATCTGGGAGCCGGGCTGCAAACTGCCTTCGGAGCCCACGTTAACGGCCACTTTTCAGGTTAGCCGCGTGAGCGTACGAAGTGCAGTGCAGAAGCTACGTGATCTGGGTGTGGTGGTGACGCATCACGGTAAGGGGACATATGTTACGCGCGATGTGGCCCGCTACGGTGCCTTCAACGACAATCAACCGATTCTGCATCTCTCGCAGGAAGAGTTTGATCACATGCGCGTTTTTCGCCAAACCGTTGAGTTTCGCTGTATGGAGCTCGCGGTGCAAAACGCCACGGATGACGATATCAAGGAACTGGAAAAAGCTCTCAACCGTATGCTGGTGAACAAGGACGACTACAAAAAATATTCGCTGGCAGATTATGATTTTCACCTGGCGATCGTGAAGGCATCGCATAACTCCATCTTTATTCACGTCATGGAGTCGCTGAAAGGGATTTACGTTCACTACCTGGAAGAGCTCAACCGCGTGTTGGGCATCACATTAGAGAGCGTTGAAGCGCACATTAAAGTCTTTATGGCGCTGAAAAATCGTGATGCTTCGCTCGCTACCGAAACGCTGAACAGCGCCATGACGCATAACGTGCATGCCATAGAGGATGCGCGTCACAACTGATTTCCTTGAAAAGCCCGTTAGGGTTTTTTAATGCACATAACATGTAGGACATCTTACAAGATAGTGAGGAGTACCATGAGTCAACTTAAGATTACCAACGTCACCACCATACTGACTGCACCCGGCGGCATTGATCTGGTCGTGGTCAAAATTGAAACCAGTGAACCGGGTTTATACGGCTTAGGATGCGCCACTTTTACGCAACGAATTCATGCGGTGGCGGCTGCAATCGATAACTATATGAAACCCTTCTTGCTGGGCAAAGATCCCGCGCGTATTGAGGATATCTGGCAATCTGCGGCGGTCAGTGGCTACTGGCGTAACGGCCCGGTGATGAACAATGCGCTTTCTGGCGTGGATATGGCGTTGTGGGACTTGAAGGGCAAAGTGGCCGGTTTGCCGGTTTATGAATTGTTGGGTGGCAAGTGCCGTGATGGCGTGGCGTTGTATCGTCACTGCGATGGCGCTGACGAAGTCGAAGTGGAAGACAACATTCGTGCACGTATGGAAGAGGGGTATCAGTACGTGCGTTGTCAGGTGGGCATGTATGGCGGGGCGGGCACAGACGATCTGCGTTTAATTGCCGGTAAGTTGGCGAAAGCCCGCAACATCCAGCCCAAGGTGTCGCCGCGCACACAGACTCAGGGTATTTACTTCGATCCTGATGCTTACGCGCGTGCCGTGCCTCGTCTGTTTGATCATCTACGTAATAAAATTGGGTTTAGCGTTGAATTTATCCATGATGTCCATGAACGCATCACCCCGATCGCCGCGATTCAGATGGCGAAATCACTGGAACCTTACCAACTCTTTTTCTTAGAGGATCCGGTCGCGCCTGAGAATATCGACTGGCTGGATAAAATGCGCGCGCAGAGCAGCACGCCGATTGCGATGGGGGAACTGTTTACCCAGATCAATGAGTGGAAACCACTGATCCAGAATCACTTGATTGATTATATTCGCTGTCATGTCAGCACGATTGGTGGCATCACGCCGGCGAAAAAGTTAGCCACGTTTGCCGAGCTTTACGGCGTCAGAACAGCATGGCATGGGCCTGGCGATATTTCGCCGATTGGTGTGGCGGCTAACCTGCACATTGATCTCAGCATTACTAATCTGGGTATTCAGGAATATACGCCTGTTAATGAGGCATTGATGGAGGTGTTCCCTGGATGTCCGGAAATTGATCGCGGCTATGCGTACCTCAGCGATCGTCCTGGACTCGGCGTGGATATTGATTTGAAAGAAGCCGCGAAATATCCGGTGCAGGGTGATATCCCCGAATGGACTAACGCACGCTTACCGGATGGCACAGCAGCACGGCCTTGATAGTTGGATTAATCGTGGCAGGTGCGCATTAGCCATTCGGGCAATGTGCACTTTCTTGCGTAATGCTTCTGATCATATCGACTACCCGTTTAGCGATATTCCTGTCTGCATCTATATCAGGATCATAGATGGTCACTGTTATGCCGCAGCAGCGGGAAGGGTTAAACAGTGTTCGGCAGACTTTGACAAGGCGTTGAGAAGATAAGCCAGGCTGACCGGGACAATCGACCGCTGGCATTTCATCACTGTCCAGCACATCCAAATCGAGATGGATCCAGTAAGGTATTGCAGGAAAATCATTGAGGCGTTCATTTATCAAATGGACGAGCTGGCTATCCTGCAACTTCAGCGCGTCAAAAACAGTGATGCGTAAAATTTCAGTCTCTGCGATGTCAGGCCATTCATAATCTTCCAGCAGTGATTCGCGCTCTCCCAGTTGAATAACGGCTTTATCCTCAATCAAAGGGCCATCAATACCGGGCCACTCTGTGAGTAACGGCTCGCCACGGCCAGTGACAAGTGCGAGATCCATTCCGGCCGCCGCGCCGGGACGATCTTCAGGTTCACGCTTCCAGTTGCCTGGATGACGAAAATCGCTGTGACCGTCGATATGCACAAGTGCCAAGTTACCCAGTTGACGTCTGCAACCCAGCAAAGCACCGGGCAGTATTGCGCAGTCGCCCCCAATGACAACAGGCTTTAAATTGCAGCGAAGAGCAGCTTCTACTTCATCTGCCAGATGCAGATTAAGCTGTCTCAGCTTATGACCGTTTAAAATGTCAGTGCCCGGTTCACTCTCAGGGCTGTATTCAGGGCAGGGAACCATCACGATCTCGAAGGCTGAGAAGCATTTATCGAGTCCCTGCTGCATCAACACTGACGGAGCGCGATACGTTCCGGGAATGTGCCCTTCATAGAATGGGTTAAGCCCAAGATTAGATGGAACAAGAATAATTTTTTGCATCATTATCCTACTGTTGGCTGAATGTGTCTGAGGACTAACGAGCATCATTCATTGAGTCGGTGTTGCGGTTACTGGATTATAGTCTGGGCTTATCGTGAAAGTGATTTTGGATAGGGCAGGGAGATGGTCTGCTTCACTTATCGTTGTGATTCGCATCGTCTCGGTCATGATTTTTATTTCTCTCTTTGTGACGTGGGCTGTGCGCTCAAATTTAACACAAGGGTTCTGTTACGATCAGATTGCAGCCTAGGGCAAAGGTTATACCATACTCTTCAGAACCCTTTTTGCCTGAGAGTAGTCGTAGCTGGTCAGTTCAATCTTGTTATCGCTAAGATCGCTGAAGTACAGGGACATGGATATATCGTGATCGCAGGCGGTAAACGGGATATTTTTGGCATTGAGAGTAGCGACTAAATCGACAAATGCCGCAGCTTCCACAGCGAAAGCTATCGTATGGCCGGGAGACTGATTTTTTCTGAGAAAAAGCGAAAGCGACGCGCCGTGATTCCTGACCACCAGCGGTCCTCCCTGCTCGAACCAGAAGTACAACGAGTCATCGCGGGTAAAACCGAGAACATCTTCGTACCAGCGCTCAGCCAGATCAATATCATCAACATACACGTGTACATGGTCAATCTTCGTTATTTTCACAGTGTTGCTCCTG
Organism: Pantoea sp. CFCC18177; assembly: GCF_059412425.1. Classification (NCBI taxonomy): domain Bacteria; kingdom Pseudomonadati; phylum Pseudomonadota; class Gammaproteobacteria; order Enterobacterales; family Erwiniaceae; genus Pantoea; species Pantoea sp. CFCC18177. The sequence continues at coordinate 57,818 of NZ_JBNBPL010000023.1, read as the reverse complement.
TATAGGTGTAACTGGAAAGACTCCCTCAGTTATTGTTAACAGGCAACCCACCCAAGCACGTAACAGCACGTCATTTAACATAAGACTGCTTCGGTCCTCTTTCCCGGAGGCCCCAGCGTGTTTATGAGGCCTCCGGGCTTAAATGCAGCCCTTTCCTTGCCCGAACGCGAAAATCTCTGCCATGCTAATTTTGGACCTACTGCATGGCTATGCACGTATAGAAAAAAGGGCGGTCACAACAGATATTTTTTCGCCGATGCGGCATTTGAGGAATATATCCATCACGTGTTAAGTAATATGTGATTCGTCACTCCGCATCACTCTTATAAGACATCCTGGCACGGTAAAAAGTCGGCTGAGAGTGATGACATGTCGGTGCATGAGTAGAGAACTTAATACAGCCGACTGAACCAAATGATTTAGTTCTGTGTATCTGAAGCTGCGTGAAGGAAAACTAAAGCTGATGCGCGCACTTAATTCAAGTTCAGTAAAACTTATCCCCTCATTCTTATTGATATCCTTCGGGCTAGTATGTAAGTGTAAAAAAACACCCTGGCATAAGAACTGCCAGATCTGAGTCAATTTAGAAGATAGGTTTTATGGATGACGACAACGGATTGAGAGTTGCGCTATCGCCGGTGCAGATGGCTGCGGTTCTCTCAGACAGAACTGTTAGTGAAGGGGAAACCCTGAGTAATCGAATATACGGCGGCCTGAATCTTGCTGGTGGCGTTGTTGAAATGTTCGGTGCCGGTGCAATGTGTGTAGTGCCTGAACCCACAATGCTCTCCAAAGCTGGATGCATTTTCGTCGGTACGCACAGTCTGGATACCATACAGGCTTCAATCAGACAGGTCTGGACGGGGCGCAAGATAACGACGGACACCTATAATTCCACCGTCGAGCTTGCAGAGGAACTTGGCGCTGACACCAAAACCGCAATGAAAGTCGGTACAACAGTTGACCTAACGCTTCCCCTCGGCTTTGCATTAGCTGTGGGGGCCGTGCGCATCGTGTCAATCCGCTCCGGAAGTATCAGCCTGGCCGCGCATGAAGCTCTTTCTTCTGGGGCAACCGGCGGTCATACACTCGAACGCCATATTGGAAAATCTGCTGAGGAGCTTATTGCACGGCTGGAAAGGCGTCCTGCATTATCTGCGACAAGTAGCTTTCGTACCCAGCGCGAAGCTGAGCAGATAATAAGCCGCGTCATCAGAGATAATAAGAACCAAATTGAAATGTGGGTGAAGCATCTCCCGGCAGGCATGAACGCTAAAATGGAGCTGGAAAGCGTTTTTGCCGGGCAAACCGGGATAATGGTTCGCAGGGGCTCATCTGAGGTCATCCGTTGCTATCGCGTTCGGCTGGTACTGCGTTTTCAGAACTGGCACGGTAAACCCTATTTCGTACTCACCGCTTTTCCAAAGGCCTGATATGCACCGTTCCGATTTCAACGAGTTAAGCTGTTTCATTACAATATATTTCGGTCAGGACTACGACCTGATTGATGATACGGTTCAAGTTGAGCCGAAAATACGAATTTTTCTAGAACAAGAGCACCGGGCAAGCTGGTATGGACTTGTGGCCGATATAGAACTCTTTCTTAGCAAAAGTGATGCCCCTGGAGCATTGTTTAACCATTACTTCCGAGATGAATTTGCTCCGGAACTGTGGGGTACGACCGCAGAAGACTTTCTTCATTTGGTTCTCAGAATGGTTAACGATGCAATCAAAGAGTATGAGGATAATCAGGACCAATAATAATCCACTGAAAGCTGTACGCTTGAGTGCGGGGGGCAGCTATGAGCGATCAGCAGACTTTGGGTAAAACCTTAGGTACGGTGGGGGCACATTTTATAAAAATGTGATTAAAAGTTGCTGTTAAATGTTTCGATAACTTAAATTTTAATCATCGGCCTTTAACGATAGCCATTACGAAACCATCCCATCCTTTTTCACCTACAGTCTGCACCGCCGTAGCTTCAAGTAGCTCATTTTCAGAGAGCATCTGAATAAATTCTCGCAGACCTTTTATGTTTGGATCTTCACTACTGAAGTCGATTACGCCTCCTCCACGAACCGTATTATCTCCTACGATAACCGTTCCTTGTCTAGACAGTTTGATTGCCCATTCAAGATAGTGTGGATTATTCACCTTATCAGCATCGATAAAAATCAGGTCATAGGGAGCTTCAAGTGTCGGTAAGACATCAAGTGCAGCCCCCGTATGCAACGTAACACGCTCAGCAATCCCCGCATTAATAATATTCTGACGAGCAACCGCTGCATGGTGCTCGTTGAATTCAATGGTCGTTACAGTTCCATGGGGTGGTAATGCTTTAGCCATCCATATAGTGCTATAACCTCCAAGTGTGCCTATTTCAAGAACACGAACAGCACGTGACATTTGTATGAAAATGGCCAGCATTTTTCCCTGTAAAGAGGATACGTCATGCGTAGGCAAGCCTTGTTCTGAATTATTAACGAGAGCGAATTTTAAATCTGAATCTTCAGGGGCCAGTTTTTCAGAAAACCAAGCATCAACCTGTGCCCATTTTTCTGAATCTTGTGAGCGATAATCGGGGGTTCGCATATGAAATCTACTCTCCTTTAAATGTCATATAAAAAGTTTAAAAGTCATTTGTTACAGCTGTACCAGCACCACAGAAGGTCAGATCATTTATGTCCGCTTTTGGCACAGGCTGTGTGAAAACTGTTTTGGTCGCTTAATCTGCGTAAAACAGGGTTGAAAATAGCGATCATACGTAAAATTCGGCTCAACTAACCTGTCGATTAATTCCAGATTTTGCGTAGATGCGCGCACTTAAGTTTTAGGTCACAGTTTTCACACAGCCTGGGCACACAGCAGACATTGCCACGGCAATCCGCGGGCATTCCTGACATTGCCCTTTCATGACACAGGCCTTCAGAATTACTCATTTCACATTTAGGCAGCTTTACCACCTCCTTCAGCCCAATCCTCAAGCAATCCACAAATTCACTCATCCACTCTGCCACTTCTGAGTAAGTGCACCATTCTTGCCCTGCACCGGATCGCTCTCAGGAAAGGGAAGGTGGCGCATCCGCTGTATCATTGATGCCGTTGGCGCTTCGCGGCAGATATCCCATTGCTGGCCGGGCGGGTAAGCGCCGACCACCTGGAAATCATCGCTGCTTCCTTGGTTGCAGTGACCTGTGCCGGTGGGCAGCAGTGCCACATCTCCTGCGTTCAGGGTCACTATTTCTCCCCCCGGCCCACCCAACATCACTTTTGCGGTTCCGCTGACACACCCGAGCACCTCATGTGCGGTGCTGTGATAGTGGTGGTAGTTAAAGATGCTCGCCACCCACTGTGGCGGCCAGTTGTTCTTCTCAAACTGCGTTTCGGTGGAATCAGTCATATCAGAGCTGGGCATTAACGCGTGATGGTAAAAAATGACGGGAAGCTTTGGATTGTTGGGCACCCAACCATTTGGCTCCAGATGAAGTAGCTGGATATTCGATGTGGTCGCTGCCGTTGCCGATAAGTGCTCAAAGATAGCGGGCGCAGCGATTGAACAGGCTGAGACCCAGCGCATAAAGTGCCTACGTGACAGATTTCCCATGTCTACCCTCTGGAAATAATGAGATGTAGATCACATTATAGCCGCCACACCGATTGTGGTGGCGGCTACGGCCGCCTTATCAGCTGAACCAGCATCGCGTTCATCACAATCAATTACTTCTCCACCGAACTCTCCATCCCCGGTTCCGTCAGTGTCGCTCTCAGCCGCGGCAGGCTCTGTGGATAATTTTGCTGCACAAACTCAATCATCTTTTCGCGCACGTAGCAGCGTAAATCCCATGCGGTGGGGGAGTTTTGTGCTGTCATCAATAAGCGAATGGTCATGGTTTTATCCGTCGTATCGGTCACCTGCAGTACCTGGGTCTGTTGATCCCAAAGCTTGGTTTCACTGAGCACTTTTTCAAAATGCTTTCGCAGTGGCTCCAGTGGCATGGAGTAATCCAGGTAAAGAAATACCGAGCCTAATATCTGCGCGTTATTACGCGTCCAGTTCTGGAAGGCGTTTTCGGTAAAGTAGGTAATGGGCAGCACCAGACGTCGCAAATCCCAAATACGTACCACCACATAAGTCAGGTTTATCTCCTCAATCCAGCCCCACTCATTTTCCACCACCACCGCATCATCAATTTTAATCGGCTGCGTAAAGGCAATTTGTATGCCTGCAAACAGATTGACCAGCGACTTCTGCAAGGCAAAGCCGATGATGATGCCCGCCACGCCCGCACCGGCAAGGATAGTGGTGCCGAATTTTCGCACTCCAGGGAAGCTGAGTAGAATCAGAGTGAGACAGAATGAGACCAGTATGACAATCGCGACCTTTTTGACATAGATGATTTGCGTGCGAATTTTACGGGCGCGAAGATTATTCGACAGGTTGATATCATAGCGAATAAACAACATATCCTGTGCGACATTGGTCAGGCGAATTAAAATCGAACACAATGACAATATAGTAAAGATATTCAGCGTGGTGGTAATAAAGGAGAGCGAGTCCGGTCGGACATTAACGTAATTCACCCCAACATTGATCAACAGTAAAGGGATGAATAAAAACAGGGAGCCACGCAGGTGCTTTTCAAGTGATTTGAAGAGCTTTCGATCACGACTCTGCCAGTAGCGGATGAATCGGAGGAGTAAGAATCGGGCCAGGAAACCCACGGCTAATGAGAGGGTGACAAGCAATACAGCAGGCACCCACGATGGCGCGCCAGATAACTCATCAAATATCAACGGCATTATTTCCCCTTATATTAATCTCACAACCTAAAGTTGTCAGATAAGTCCCAAAAATCAGTCATCGATGTTTTCTCGTTTATCTGTGAATGACGGGATTCACATCTATTAGTTTATGAAAGATTGGGCTTATTGGTTTGATTCACGCGTAAATAATCTGCTGGGTGAGTGATTTTAATATTTAATGCCCTGATATATATAGAGTAAATAAAATTTGTGAGTAGGGCATTCGACTTTACGCTAACTTTTACTGACATCAGAACACGTCAAAATGGCCTGCCAGGTGCAGCAGGCCAATGTGCCTGAAGGATATTGTGCGCAGCGGCTTCGTTACGCGGAAGCGTTATTAAATTGTCGGTTCGTTCATCGTTAATGGCGTATACGCAGGGTAATCACTGTATCCTTTATCATCGCCTCCAAAGAAATGCTCCCGCTGATAAGCCGTTAAAGGGTAGCCATGACGAATGCGATGCGGCAAATCAGGATTCGATGTAAACAGGCGACCAAAGGCAATTAAATCGGCATCGCCATTTTGCAGCATGTTTTCTGCATCACCTGGCTTGAACCCGCCCGCTGCGATAATGGTCCCCTGATAAAATGCGCGCAAATCATGGCTGGCAACCGGCTCGTTATAATAGCCAGCCTCCCGATCTTCCGGCCCCACGATGCGCGGTTCAATAATATGCAGATAAGCCAGACCAAATGGGTTGAGCTGTTCTGCGAGATAACGGAATGTTGCGCCGGGATCGCTGTCATGCATATCGCCATAAATTCCGCTGGGCGAAATACGCACGGCAACGCGTCCTGTGCCCCAAATCTCCGTCAGCGCTTCAACCGACTCCAGCAAGAAGCGCGCCCGGTTTGCCAGGGAACCGCCATAGTTATCGGTGCGTGTATTACTGCCATCCAGCAGAAACTGCTCGGGTAAGTATCCATTGGCAGCATGCAGTTCGACACCATCAAAACCCGCCGATTTTGCGCGTAAGGCTGCCTGGCGTAACTCCGCCATCAGCCCCTCAATCTCACTGACATCCAAAGCGCGTGGAGTAGGGAACAGCTTACCCTCATAGGCACCTTGCGCGTTTTTGACAACGCCATAGGTCTCTCTGGCAATGAGTGCCGAAGGGGCAACAGGTTGGCGTCCAGATGACAGTTCAGGCAGTGACTGGCGGCCGGGGTGCCAGAGCTGAAGGATGATTTTGCTGCCGCGAGCGTGCACGGCGTCCACTACACGCTGCCAGCCTGCCTGTTGCTCGTCGGTAAAGATGCCGGGGGCATCCTGATACGCATTGGCGAAAGGCGAAACCGCTGTGGCTTCCGCGATAAGCAGGCCGCCTTGGCTCGCCCGCTGACGATAATACTCAATCATCAATTCGCCAGGCACGCCGCCTTGTTCGGTTCTCATGCGTGTAGTGGGCGCCATGACGACGCGATGAGCTAACTCTAATTTTCCTGCTGTAACCGGTGACATTAACGTTTGCATTCGCTTCTCCTGGTGGCCGCGCAGGAGCCCCTGGCGGCATCAATTTTTAGCAATCTAAGAGGGGATCACTGCGTGTTCATGGAGTGAGCAACCTGAGCAGCGCTAATGCCTTCCAGTGCAAGGCCGTAGCCAATCCCTTCGTCTAACAGACGTTTCAGGCGTTGAGTCAGCGCGATGCGGGTATAGCGAGAGGTCAATGGTGGCAGTGCAGCAATGCCGTCGGCAATTTCATGGGCACGACTCAGCAGTCTATCGGCTGGAACGATTTCGTTGACGACACCCCAGTCTTTCGCCGTCTGAGCATCCAGTTCCTGCCGGGTGAGCAGGAAGTAGCGACCGCGAATCGATCCGATTACCTCTGGCCACAAGATGTGCACACCATCACCGGGCACAATGCCGAATTCGAAATGCGGCTTGTCCTGGAAAACCGTTTCTGGCGTGGCGAGAATGATATCGGTCAACAGAGCATATTCGCTGTGCAGCAGAACCGGGCCGTTCAACGCGGTGATCATTGGGACTTCGATATCCAGAATATTGCTCAGCACTTTTCTGCCTTCGCGCAGAATTTTGTCGAAGCCTAATGGGCTGAAGAAATCGAAGCCTTCCGGGCTGATGGCGTCCATAAAGGCATCGCCTGAGCCGGTTAGGATCACTGCGCGGTTTTCACGATCTTCGCCAATCGCATGGAATAGGGCCACGAACTGTTCATGGGTGTGGCCATCAAACACCAGTTTCTCACCGGCGGTATGGAATTTGACTTCCAGCACACCGTTCGGTTTGCGGGTCAGGTGAGCGTTAGGGAAGCGATGACGATAAGTTTCGAACGTTGACATGGTGGCGATCCTTGTTGTTACCAGTCCGGAGTGGCTGGCCGTGAAACAACAATATTCCATTCCATTAAGAATGGGATCGCCGCGAAATTAGATAACGCCTATTCCGTTAAGGAATGGGGTGTTTTCACTGCTCCGCCATGACGTTTTCGACAAAGCCAGCGAACTGCCGTGCTTTAGCACTCGCCAGCCGGCCATGAGGAAACACGGCCCACAGATCGATGGCAGGCAGTTGCCATGACGTCAGGACTTTCTGCACCGTCCCGTTTTTTAACTCATCCGCAAACATCCAGTCGGAAGCAATACATAATCCCATATGGCTGAGGACGGCAGCGCGTTGTCCTTCTGCGGCGCTTACCCGAATGCGCCCTCGCAACGCCGTAGAGACCACCGCATCCTGACAGGTGAATGACCAGACGCTGGGCTGCGGGTTATACAGCACCGCCTCATGTTCGACTAAATCAGCCGGTTTTTTCGGCTCCCCTTTTATCGCGAGGTATTGCGGTGTCGCCATCACCGACCGCGGCCCCGTAGCCAACTTGCGTGCCACTACACCGGAGTCAGGTAAATTTCCCATGCGCAGTGACACATCGATACCTTCGGCAATCAGATCAATCACCCGATCATCAAGAATGACATCCACCTCCAGCTCCGGATGCTCCTCAAGAAACCGAGGGAGTTGAGGGATGATATGCAGCCTGGCAAAGGTTGTGGCGGCGGAAAGCCGTAATTTACCGGATAACCCTTTTCCGGCTCCTCTGGCGGCCAGTTCAGCTTCGTCGGCTTCCTGAAGGGCGGTAAGGGCGCGTTCGTAATAGCGTTGTCCGGCTTCGGTGGGGGTCAGACCATGGGTCGATCGGGTCAGTAAACGGGTTTGTAAGCGCGACTCCAGCTGAGCAACGATTTTAGATACCGCTGGCTGGCCGACATTAAGTTGTCTGGCCGCTGCAGAGAAGGAGCCGGTATCCACCACCCGGATATAGGTGGCCATGGCCTGAAAGCGATCCATATCATTCCTCAAAAGAATAGATGTTATCCCAGCAGCATATCTACCATTCCCAATGGGCGCCAGCCAATATCCGGATCACGTTGTCGGGGCTGGCCCGGCAAAATCTTGATAAGGGATTCACCATGATTGATGTCTATGCATTTGCCACGCCCAACAGCATTAAAGTGCCTGTCGCACTGGAAGAACTCGGTGTTGATTATGTTTTGCATGCGGTGAATGTGCGCAAAGGCGAACAGAAGTCAGCCGAATTTATTGCGTTGAACCCTAACGGAAAAGTCCCGGTATTGGTTGATAGCGAGGCTGCATCTGAACCTTTCGTTCTGACGGAATCAGCGGCCATTCTGGTTTATCTTGCCGAGAAAACTGGCAAGCTGTTGCCGACTTCTGGTGAGGCAAGGGCGCGCGTATTCGAACAACTGTTTTTCCATGCTTCAGGGTTGGGGCCAGCCTTTGGTCAGTCTGGTTTCTTTCAGCGTCAGGCATCCGAACCGCAGCCGCTGGCGATCCAGCGCTTTACCACCGAAGCGGCTCGTACTCTGAACGTGCTGGATAAGGTGCTGGCTGATCATCATTTTGTGGCGGGAGAAGAGATGACCATTGCGGATATTGCGCACTTTGGTTGGTTGTGGCGTCGTGAATTTGCCGGGGTAAGCTTTGAGCATGCCCCTAATGTGGCTCGATGGTTTGATGAGATGGCGGCCCGGCCTGCGGTTCAGCGCGCTATCGAACGCGTTAACGCGCTTGCTCCACAGTAAGTACTGTTAATCGGAGGACATGATGAAGAGAACGTTTTTAATTACGGGTGCCAGTAAAGGCATTGGCCTGGCGTTGGCGCATCGCCTCGCGAACGCGGGCCACCAGGTGGTGGGCATTGCCCGAGCAATCCGCGATGATTTTCCGGGTACCTTGATCAGCGCAGACCTGGCAGACACAAATAAAACGCAGAAGATGTTTGACCAGCTCAGTCAGCGTTTCACCTTTGATGGCATCGTGAACAATGTGGGATTGGTTAAACCGCAGCGGTTAGGCGAGGTTGATTTAGCCGCTTTCGAGGATGTGATGCGAGTGAATCTTTACCCGGCAATCCAGGGAACGCAGGCCATTCTCGCCGGTATGAGAGAGCGGGGCTGGGGACGCATCATCAATATTTCCAGCCTTACAGTGCTCGGCAGTGTTGAGCGAACCGCTTATGCAGCCGCTAAATCGGCTCTACTAAGCTTCACCCGTAACTGGGCGCTGGAACTCGCACAGACAGGGATTACCGTTAATGCGGTTGCGCCCGGGCCGACAGAAACGGAGTTATTCCGTGCTAATAATCCGCCGGGAAGTTCAGGTGAAGCGCGTTATCTGAAGAGCGTGCCAATGAATCGGTTTGGCAAACCGGATGAGATTGCCGCGACCATTGCTTTTCTGTTGTCTGAAGATGCCGCCTTCATGACCGGGCAAACATTGTATGTTGATGGCGGCGCATCGATAGGCAATCTTATTTTCTGAAAAGATAAAATGCGGGGGAATAGGGGATAAAGCGTTCCCCCGCTGGTCACTTCAGCACTTTTGGTCGCCATAAATAGCAGCAATAAAGTCTAACAACTGACTCGCCACCTTTTCTGGGGCCTCTAAAGGCAGGAGATGTCCAACACCGGGGATGATCTGCATAACAGCATGTGGAATGTGCGGCAGTAAATCGCTTTGCAATGTCGAGGGAGGATCGACGCGGTCCAGTTCCCCAGAAATGACCTTCACCGGAACCGTTATCGCAGCGACTTCCTTGCGAATATCATCGCTGATCGCCACGTTTGGCCAACCCTCTTTGGCCCCAGGGGAAGCGCTCAGGCTATCTTCAATAACCTGCTCACGCAGTGCAGGACTTAATGCGCCTACAGTCAGAACATTATCGATCACATAGCTGACCGATTCGCGGCTGCAATAGGCGCTGGCTAACGTCTCACGCTGTTCGGTGGTCAGGCGCATTGGCGCAGGTGGGGAAGGCGCGACCAGCATCAGGCCCTCAAGACCCGCAGGGCGACGCGACGCCATCAGTTGGGCCACTTTTCCTCCCATCGAATGACCCACCAATATGTATCGTTTTAGCTCAAGTGCTGAAATAACCCCTTCGGCATCCTGGGCAAGATCAGCAATCCGATATCCGGAGGACGGTGCGTCAGACTCGCCCCAGCCGCGGTGGTCGATAGCCACGGTGCGGTAACGATCGGGTAACTGATGTATCACTTTCTCCCAGGTACGGGACGAGCCCCCATAATAATGGAGAAACACCAGCGCTATTTCACCGCTGCCCTGCTGCTGCACGTTAATCCCAATCCCATTCACTACCATTTTCATCGTTCATACCTCTTCAGGAAATTGAGGTCATGGTAATTATGATTTCGGTGGATGATAATTAGCGAAAATGTATCGACAGACGATATCCAGAGTATCGAATGGTTGAGGTTAATGGACAGATTTACCAGCATGCAGATCTTTATCGCGGCAGTCGAGGAAGGCAGCTTTGCCGCCGCCGCCAGACGTTTTCAGCTTTCGCCTGCCATGGCAGGAAAGCATGTCAGCGCGATAGAGTCCGATTTAAATGTCCGGTTGCTACAGCGTTCGACCCGCCGTCTCAGCATGACCGATGCCGGTCAGCGATATTACGTTCGTTGCAAAGCGATTCTTGAGGCGATGGAAGAAGCGAACCGGGAAGCCAGCGATATTCAAACCACTCCACGAGGCTTGCTTCGCATCGCCGCGCCGGTCGCCTTCGGTGCCATGCATTTAGGCCAGATCGTCTCACGCTATCTTGAGCAATTTCCGCAAGTCACTCTGGATGTGGTACTGGATGACAAATACGCAGACCTGCTGGAAAACCGCATTGATGTGGCTATCCGGGTTGGGCGTCTTGATGATCCGTTGCTCGTTACGCGGCGGCTGGCACCTTGCAGGATGATGTTGTGTGCCTCACCCGCGTACTTGCAACAGCAGGGTACACCTGAGACGCCAGAGGAACTTTCCCGTGCGCCTCGTCTGGCGTTTAGTCAGGCGGTATCAACAGGCGACTGGACGATCTATGACACTCAAGGCCGGCCACACACTATTGAAGGCGCATGCCGTATGACGGCCAATAACATCCAGCTGCTGCTTGAAGCCGCGTTGGCTGGAACAGGCATTGCGTACGGCCCAAGCTTTGTGTTTGGCGAACATATAAAGCAGGGCAGGCTGATAACCCTTCTGCCTACATATCGCACCACTGAACTCACCCTGCAAGCGGTTTATCCCAGCGCGATTCGTATTCCATCTAAAGTGCGCAGCTTTGTGGATTTTATTGCTGAAGCCTTAGGTGATGCCCCGCTGTAACGTCATGGGTTTTAACGACAGCCGCTATTTTCAGGCAATGAATATCATGCAGTGGCGTTTGCCCCTCTGAATCTGTCGTGATGCTTTCACTCCCGTGCGGCATTCGGCGTTCTTTCTATATCCAGTCAATCACTGTCAAAAAGACAATGAGAATCATTAACTTCCACGTTTTTTCGTGAACGAAATGTAGTGAATTCACTGGGATAAATAGGATGGAATAGTGTTGCTACTTTCAACTTTGTAGAGGAGTGACGTCAAAGATTAATGCATTAATGACTGAAATTTAACGATTATATTTTTATGGATGGCACCGCTTTTTCCTGAATATTGATGACGCAAACCTGTAGTGTTAAGACCGACATTGCATATTTACTACTACATCAAATCATGATGAAATGATTATCACTTGCATTTGGATGTGCATTTTTTCGAAAAAAATACCGGACCTGCCGACCACGCTACCCCGCTCAATCACAGACGGAAGCATGACAGGATGGGGTCAAACCATAAAAAACAGTTTGTGTTAATTTCAGGGGATAAGAGTCAAGAATGAGCCAATATAAATCCGCTCAGCGCCGCAAGCATTCCATGGGGAAAATATGGCTTGCGGTTTACAGTGGTGCATTATTATCTTCAGCCAGCAGTTTTGCCGCTGATGATAATAATACCCTTACTGTTACCGCTGCTGAACCAACGGTACAAGCTGATAATGGATACTCCAGCCCGACCACCTCCGTCGCCAGTAAAACACCGACGTCGAAACTGAATGAAGCGCAGTCAGTCAGTGTCGTGACACAAAAACAGCTGCAAGATTATCAGTCTACTACTGTGTCCGACGCCATGCGTTTTGTTAGTGGTGCGTCGCAAGCGAATACATTGGGCCAGACAGAAGACGGCATTGTTCGTCGCGGCTTTGGTTCAAACTCTGATGGATCTGTTTTCCGTGACGGTATCCGTAGCAGCCAGGGGCTTAATCTTGATGCGACTACGGATCATGTCGAGGTATTAAAAGGATCCTCCTCGCTGTTATACGGTATCCTCAATCCCGGCGGGATGATTAATGTCGTCAGTAAAAAACCACAATATGACTGGCACACCATTGTCGGTGGGCATTACAACAGCACCGGCGGCGGGGCCGGAAATATTGATATTACGGGACCACTGGGCAATGGTTTTGCTTTTCGTCTGATTGCTGAGAAGCAAGCGCAGAACTACTGGCGTGGATACGGTAATGAAAAACACAATTTACTGGCGCCTTCATTACAATGGTATGGCGATAACGCCAGCTTTTATATCAGCTATGAAAGCTATCAATACGATATTCCGTACGACCGTGGTACGGCATTTATTGATGGAAAACCGATTGATATCGGCTACAAAACCCGTCTGGATGATTATTCGAACCGAGCGTGGGGGCGTAATCAGACATTTAATACCCATTGGGATTATCAGTTTAATGATACCTGGTCGACTCGCGTAACCTTGGGTATGAACCAACGTAAGTACAGCAGCAACACCATGACCACCACCGCCATTAATACTACTACCGGTGTTGTCACTCGGCGTCCGGATGCGTTCCGTGGCTTTAACCATAAAACAAAATATGTTTCCTGGGACGCCATTGGTACGCCAGAAATATTTGGCATGGTGCATAATCTGGTGGTCGGCACTGATTATGAAATGAACCAAACCTATCGTGCTCACGCTTATAACGGTACAAAGAATAACGACTTCACCCTGAGCAATCCGGTCTATGGCCTGGATACCATCACTGACAGCAGTACGGAGAAAACCGCTGACAGTAATCTGCTCAACCGCATTCACAATCGTTCCGTCTATTTTAAAGACAGTATTGACCTGACTTCGCAGTGGACTGCTGTCGCCGGTGCCCGTTATCAGCATTATGAGCAACGTGAATCAAGAGGCAGTAATTCCACACTGACTTACAGCGACGAAGGGAATAAGTTCCTGCCGCAAACCGGGTTGATTTATAAGCTGACACCGACCGTCTCTTTCTATGGCAGCTTAAGTAAATCGTTTACACCTTCTACTAACCCGGATGACAGCGGTGACGTCGAAGCACCGGAACAGGGCACAACCTATGAAGTGGGCAGTAAATGGCAAATGACACCAGCCCTGCTGGCCACGGTTGCGCTTTACCGTATCGATGAGCGCAATGTTGCCTTAGCGTTAAACGAGGGAACCTATGCCGTGGATAAAGCCCGCTCCAGCGGCGTTGAGCTAGAGCTGAACGGAGAGATTTTGCCGGACTGGGATATCAGTGCCAATTACAGCTACAACCAGGCGAAAATTGTTAACGATAAAACCGATCCGACGAATAATGGCAACCGTCTGCAAAACGCACCACGAAATTCCGGGGCGGTCTATTTAAGCCATAATCTGCACTTAAATCTGTTGCCGGGCAGTTTCCGTCTCGGCGGAGGGGTGCGTTATATGGGCACGCGTACGGGCGATCCAAGCAACAGCTTTACTCTGCCTGCATATACCGTTGCCGACAGTTTTATTGGCTGGGATAACCAACTGCTGGGTAAAAAAACGCATCTGCAGTTGAATCTCAACAATATCTTTAACAAGCATTATTACACCTCGAGCGGCGGTAATCTGCGCGTAGCGGAAGGCGAAACACGTAACCTGGTGCTCAGCGCCAGCGTGGAGTTCTAACCCCGTTATCCCTGACGTCAGGCGGTGCCCGCTAAGGCACCGCCTGTTCCGTGTGGGATGGTGGTTAATCCACTGTCAAACGCCGATCAAACTAAATCTTCTTTCCTGCCAATCGGTTTGCACAACCCCCCAAGATCTGAGTTGATCAAACCGAGGGGATTGGTAATACTGTTTTTATATACAGTATTATTGAAGGCCATCATCATGGTGTTTTATCAGCCCGCGGAAATCCGCGCCATCCTCAGCTTGCCCCTGTTTATCAGCCGTGTGCCCTGTGGTTTTCCCTCGCCAGCCCAGGACTACGTTGAGCAACGTATTGACCTCAACGACCTCTGCGTCGCGCATCCCAGCGCAACCTATTTCATTAAAGTCAGCGGTGACTCGATGATTGAAGGTGGGATCAGTGACGGCGATATGCTGATTGTGGATAGCTCGCTAAGAGCAGAGCAGGGCGATGTGGTGGTGGCCGCCATAGACGGTGAGTTTACGGTGAAGCAGTTGATGCTGAAGCCTTACCTGCATCTCAAACCGATGAATGCCGCACACGCCATCATTCCCGTCTCTGACCCAGACCAGTTTGAGATCTTTGGAGTTGTGCAACATGTCATCAAAACGTTGAAAAAATAATGTTCGCGCTGGTGGATGTGAACTCATTCTATGCCTCATGTGAGACGGTGTTTAGACCCGATCTCAAAGGCAAGCCGGTGATCGTGTTAAGCAACAACGACGGCTGTGTCATCGCGCGTTCTGCGGAGGCCAAAAAGTTGAAGATTGGTATGGGCGGCCCCTATTTCAAAATCAAAGATGAGCTACGTCGCCATAACGTGCATGTGTTCAGTTCTAACTATGCGCTCTACGCAGACATGAGCCTGCGCGTGATGACGATACTGGAAGAGATGGCACCCGCCGTTGAGATCTACTCGATTGACGAAGCGTTTATGAATCTCACGGGGGTGCGTAATTGCTGTGTGCTGGAAGAGTTTGGCCGGGAAGTTCGTGAACGGATCCAACGTGAGACGCATTTGACGGTTGGGGTAGGCATCGCGCCCACCAAAACCCTGGCCAAACTGGCCAACCATGCGGCAAAAAAATGGACGAAAACCGGTGGTGTGTTGGATCTCTCCAACCCTGAACGACAAAAGAAACTGTTGGCACTGGTGCCGGTGGAAGAGGTATGGGGTGTCGGGCGTCGTATCAGTAAAAAACTGAACGACATGGGCATTATCACTGCCAAAGATTTGTCCGAGCAGAGTACCTGGGTTATCCGCAAGCATTTCAATGTGGTGCTGGAGCGCACCGTGCGGGAACTGCGTGGTGAACCTTGTCTGGAGTTGGAAGAGGCTGTGCCAACCAAACAGCAGATCATCAGCTCACGCTCTTTTGCCGGGCGCATCACTGACTATGCCGATATGCGAGAGGCCGTGTGCAACTATGCCGTGCGTGCCGCCGAAAAACTGCGTGGAGAGCGGCAATATTGTCGACAGATTGGCGTGTTTATTCGCACCAGTCCCCATGCTGAAGGTGAAGTTTTTTACGGTAATCAGGCAATTGGTTCGTTGCTGACGCCGACTAACGACACACGCGACATTATTCGTGTTGCTCTGGAAGCATTAGATCGTATCTGGCGGGAAGGATGTCGCTATATGAAAGCAGGCGTCATGTTGGGTGACTTTTACAGTCAGGGCATCGCGCAACTGGACCTGTTTGATCGCATCCAACCGCAGGCCAACAGTGAAGCACTGATGCATGTGATAGATGACATCAATAAAAAAGGAAAAGGTCATCTTTGGTTTGCTGGACAAGGGATACAGAAAGCCTGGTCGATGAAACGCGAGATGTTATCTCCGGCTTACACGACCCGATATGTTGACTTGCCTGTTGCAAAGTAGATTTGCTAAACCAGAAGAAGATGAGTAGAAAATAATGTAGAGGGAATCCAGGAATGACCCGTAATTTTAGTCAGGGCTGTAAAAAAATGGGCATTTTTGCTTTAATTATCAGATGTAGAATGATGAGAGGACAGTATGACAAAAGCCTATATAACAAAATATGCATTAACCCGGGGCATCTACATCGCGGAAGGTGAGCTTAAAAATGACGGTGACGTATTTGTACAGCAGCGTGACCGTGAGTATAACTTTGAGCAGTTTTTTAAGAAGAAAGAGTTTCAGTTGACCGAGGAAGAGGCCTTGGCGCGAGCAGATAAGATGCGTGCAGCGCAACTCAAAAAACTGGCGAAGGAATATCAAAAGCTCAGTGAATTAGCGTTCACCATTAAAGCGTAAGTCAGAACTGCCGCAAGGCACGCCAGTCGAGGCTTGGCGGTCAGACAGAGTGAGTTTCAGTATTGCGTAAGGAATTCGAAAAAATAATGAAACTCTGTTTCAAGGTTTTCCGAAAAATTCACTCAGGCCGCCGCTCACTGGCGGCATTTTTATTTCATCGGGACATCAGCATTGCGCTGTGCCGCAGAATAAAACAACGAATGTGTGATAATAGCGAAGCGGCGAAAGGTTCTGCCGATTATGTTAACCCGAGTAGTTGAGTTATTGTAATAAAATGGACCAATAATAAGCAGAGGTTCGCGTGCGCGAGAACGAAATCGATATCAATTATTACGCCACCGAGATCCGGAAATTAGCGGCAGCCCATCAGGCCGGAGAAACATTGAACGAAGTGAAAACGAGAGTAGATCACCTTATTCAACAAATGAAAGAGACGCTCGGTAGCGATAAAGTCTGGCAGGCTAAACAATGGGAAGCGTTGTTGAGCGAGTTAAATATCTATCTGACCAATAAGGTCGATCCGAAGTGGATGACGGTGATTTCGCATGCCAAATTCCGCATTAAAAGCCGCAGGCAAACCGCCATCTACTCGCGCAAACATTTTCGCCAGTAAGGGGAGAATAGTGTGAACGTTGAGCAATAATCGGTCGCCATTAATGGCGACTTTACAAGAATGGATGTGGTTTTTCGTTGGGTGCGCATTGATGCGCACCGACATGAAAATACTCTTCTCCGCCGTTCCTGATAGGGGTTACCCCAAGAAGTGGTGCACCGCGAGGTTAATCGCACCGCCACCGACAATCAGCCAGATAAACAGCATCAGCCCTAACAGCAGCGGGCGTAAACCGGCTTTTTTCAACTGACTGATATGGGTCGTCAGGCCGAGAGCGGCCATCGCCATCGCCAGTAAAACGTTATCCAGTTGATTGATCATCGCAATAGCGGAAGCGGGAATCAGGTGCGCAGAGTTGAACAGCGCCACCAGGATAAACGCCAGTGCAAACCAAGGGAAGGTAATGGGTTGTTTCTCGCCGCCAGTGACGGGTGAGGTACGACGCATCATCAAGCCAATGACCACCAGGAACGGCGCCAGCATCATCACGCGCAACATTTTGGCGATCACTGCCGCGTTCTCGGTTTCCCCACTGATGGCGTGCCCAGCGGCAACCACCTGCGCCACTTCATGCATGGTTGAGCCGGTGTAAACACCAAATTCGCTCAGACTGACACCTGGCAGCAGCGGAGAGACGCTATGCCAGATGAGCGGGTAAAGGAAAATCGCCACGGTACCAAAGATCACCACGGTCGCCACCGCGACGGCCACTTTGGATGATTCGGCTTTGATCACCGGCTCAGTTGCCAGTACCGCAGCGGCACCACAAATGCTACTGCCCGCACCAATCAACCACGCGGTTTCACGATCCAGTTTCAGTATCTTACGCCCCAGCCAGCAGGCGAGGGTAAAGGTACTGGTTAACATCAGGATATCAATGACGACACCGCTTACACCCACATCCAGCACCTGCTGAAAAGTCAGCCGAAAGCCGTAAAGAATAATGCCGAGACGCAGCAGTTTCTGTTTTGCAAACTGCACGCCAGCATCACACTGACCGTGCACGGTGGGGTAGAGGGTGTTGCCCAAGATAATCCCGCCGATAATCGCCAGCGTCAGCGCACCTAAGCCGAGTTGCGCCACCGAAGGTACGTTGCCGAGCCATGCAGTTGCCAGTGCAATAACAGCGGTAAGCAGCAAGCCGGGCGCAAAATGCGCGATGCCGTGTGAGTGTTTTTGAAGAGTAATATCAGCCATAACAGCCTCCTGTGTTGCTGTTATGATGCGGAGGAAGGGCTTAAAAGAAAAACTGATTATATCGTTATAATAAACCTGAATAATTGGTAAGGGAGGGATGGCGCGGCAATATCAGACTCGCAGCGCCAACAGAGGGATTAGATCACCATGCCCAGAATTTGCAGCGTGCTTCGCTGCGAGGCGGTGATAAACGGAATATCTTTGATGTGCTGCATGCCAAAGGCTTCCCAGAATTTGCGGGCGCGCACATTTTCCGCCATCACTTCCAGCCACATGTAACCTTCGCGCTTGTCACGGGCCTCACGGATGATGCTCTCAAACATGATTTTTCCGTAATTTTTACCGGTCTGGTCAGGATTAAGATAGAGCTTATTTAGCATCGCTCCGGTCATGCCGGAATCGGGTACGGGCGAATTCCAGGTCACTTTAGCGAAGCCCACGGGGTGATCGGTTTCGGCAATCAGCCAGCTTTCATTTTCTGCCGCAAGACTGCTGTGTAACACGGCCAGCCCATATTCTTTATCGATAAACGCATCCATCTCGTCGGCCGAAACCCACATATGTTTGAAATGGGCGCTGTAAGTCATGCGTCCCAACTGATGGAGCAGTTGCGCATCCTCGGCGTGAGCTTTGCGTATGGTGAAATTCATATCAGATGTCCCGTGTTTATGCTGGCGCAGCTGGAGGCTCCATATGCTGGCTTTTCAATGTGTTATTTTTACATTATGACCACATTGTTACACAGAACACGTAACATTTCTGTTGGTGAAATGCTGAATCGGCGCGGGGTGTTAGCGGAACACAGAGAAAACCAGCCCCGCCGATGCGTCCGACAGGGTTTGGTAACGGATATCAGAATAAATAACGAGCACCCAGCACAAACTGGTTTTCCACCAGACGGGCCTTCATCTGCTCATCTTTTAACCCACGGGCATTAGCGAAAGTGTTGTAACCGCTCTCAATTTTGCCCATATCCACATAGCGATAACCCAGGTCCAGACTGATCTGCTCAATCGGGGTATAACTGATGCCAGCGCCGATGCTGTAAGTCAGGTTGTTTTGGGTGGTGGAAGCATATTGACGTGAGGTGTTGCCCTGCCAGCCGCCCGCTTTAATCTTGCTGACACCCACGCCCGTCGTACCGTACAGCGCCACGTTATAGCCGATTTGATAATCACGATACACGTTGAGCATCAGGCGCTGGACGTCAGTTTGCAGATGGTTATAGCTGGTGGCAAACGTGGATGAACCGCTGGTGAACTCAGATTTCTGACCAAAGGTATATTCGCCTTCTGTACGCCAGCCGTTACCCCATTGATAACCCGCTGCGAGTGCTGCTGCCGCATTGCTGGCCTTTTCATTGCCTGCCACAAACTGCCCCACGCCAGGACGTGCGCTGGTATCCATCTCTTTCGCGCGTTGTTGGCTCTGCAGATATTTTGCGGAAGCGTAGTAGCCTTCGCTGGTGTCGGATGCAGCGGCTGTTCCTGCAGCCATGACCATCGGCAGGCCAAAGATAAATGCTTTGAGTTTCATATGATTCCGTTCCCTTGTTAATAGAGAACGCATCATAGAAAAGGCAGGGCGCGGGAAAAATTCGGTTGATTACCTGGGCAACCAGGTAGAGTTACGTAGGGGAGTTTACGATCCTAATCGCATGGTCTCTGCGCGTTTCGCGGTGTCATAGACGTATTGCAGCATTGGTTCTAAATCGGCGTCCGGGCCAGCACTGATAATTTTGCCGCGCAGCCAATCAATTTCGCTGGTGATATCGGGGTGAAAAATGGTGTTGTTCTGCGCGTTGCGCAGCCATTTCAGCAAAAAATTATTCTTGCCGCGCACGCCGCCTGATTTACGCGATTTGGCATTGATTTTCAGCGCCACCAGAATGCAGTAATAGAAATGGACGCGCTGACTGTAGCTCTGAGGGATCATCAGCAGCCACCTGCCATAACATCACCAAAATGTGAACTTGATCGGATTCTCATCTTCCTGAATGCCTGCCTGAAGGCGTCAAATGACGCAGATATAGGCCTTTTCCGGCCTTATTTCCGCCTTAACACGCGCGGTAGACGCACCATATGCTAATCGGCGGCGCGGATGCAAGTGAGGAAAATCTGGTAATAAAGGCAAACCCAAGCGAAGCGTATAAAAGAGGCTGTCTTGATTTTTTGCCGCTGAAAGGCACGAAACTGTACCTTAAATGGCGAATAAACCCTGTGTGCCTGGCAAAACTGTGATCCCGGTCTACACTTAATGCTGACGATGTTCGCAGTCAGGTTGCAGTGAATACGATAAAGTTGTTTGTTTGTGGAGAGTTACCTAGCGAATTGCCCTGTTATCGACAAAATCTCCTCGCATTCAGTCCCGTGATCCATTTCACCTTCCTGGACTGAAAAACACCCAGCCTGACTCCGAACATCCTGTTGCAGCCAAAATACAGGAGGAGACGTGACCCCTGCGGTTAACCAGAACACTATCTTACCGTCGTTAAGCGGTGGACTTTATGCCTTCTTTTTTGATGTCGACGGTACGTTGGCGGCGATTCAATCGCAGCCCGAACTCGTTTCCATTCCCGCATCAGTGCGTCAGCATCTGCAACAAATCTCCAATTTGAGCCACGGCGCGTTGGCGTTAGTTTCCGGCCGTCCCATTACGCAACTGGATGCACTGGTGGCACCACTGGAAGCACCTGCCGCCGGTGTTCACGGTGCGGAGCGGCGTGATGCCAGTGGGCGAGTGCACCGACAAACATTGCCGGGTGACATTGCACAAACGCTGCAAATCGAGTTGCAGCAGGCGCTAGATCAGTGGCCGGGTACCTTGCTGGAGGTGAAAGGGATGGCGTTTGCCCTGCATTATCGCAACGCACCGGACTATGAAAAATCGATCATGCAGCTGGCGGAAGACGCCGTGACACGCTTTCCTGCACTGGCGTTACAGCCCGGCAAGTGCGTGGTGGAGTTGAAACCGCAAGGCATCGATAAAGGTGCCGCCGTGCGTGAGTTTATGCAGGAGCCACCCTTTATCGGGCGCATTCCGGTATTTGTGGGTGACGATCTGACAGACGAAAAAGGATTTATCGCAGTGAACGCCATGCAGGGCATCTCTGTCAAAGTCGGAGAAGGCGCCAGTCACGCGCGCTACCGTCTCAACAGTGTTGATGCGGTATGGCAGTGGCTGGCGCAACTATTATTACAACTAGAACATGACATCGTCGGTAAGGAGTCAAGGTTATGAGTCGTTTAGTCGTCGTATCTAACCGTATTGCCATTCCGGATGGGAGCAAAGCCAGCGCGGGGGGACTCGCAGTAGGCATTATGGATGCATTACACAATACCGGAGGCTTGTGGTTTGGCTGGAATGGGGAGATCAGTGAGTTCTCAGGGGAAGAGCAAGATGAACTTTCGCAGGTCGAACATGATGGCATTACTTATGCGTCCCTCCCGCTCAATCAAAACGATTATGATCAGTACTATTGCCAGTTTTCCAATACGGTCATCTGGCCGGCATTCCACTATCGTCTCGATTTAGTGCAATTTCAGCGTGAAGCGTGGGAGGGTTATTGCCGCGTTAATACCTTGCTGGCGCAGCGTCTGAAACCGCTGCTGCAACCCGATGACGTTTTATGGGTGCATGATTACCACCTGCTACCGTTTGCCGCAGAGCTGCGCAAACTGGGCATCAATAACCGTATCGGATTCTTTCTGCATATCCCGTTCCCGACGCCTGAAATCTTCAATGCGTTGCCGACACATCAGGAATTGTTGGAAATGCTTTGCGACTACGACTTGCTGGGTTTTCAGACAGAATCCGATCGCGTGGCTTTCCTCGACAGCTTGAGCCAGTTAACGCAGTTGCAGAATAAAGGCGAGAAGAAACACCGTGCCTTCGGCAATACCTTTATGACTGAGGTCTATCCGATTGGGATTGAGCCTGACAGCATTAAAGAGATGGCAGAAGGGCCCTTGCCGCCGAAAATGGCCGCGATGAAGCGTGAGCTGGGGGACTTACAGAATATTATTGCCAGTGAACGTCTGGATTACTCCAAGGGCTTGCCTGAGCGTTTTCAGGCTTATGAAGCGCTGCTGGAGAATTTCCCGCAGCATCGCGGCAATATCCGTTATTCGCAAATTGCGCCCACCTCACGAGGTGACGTACAGGCTTATCAGGATATTCGTCATCAATTGGAAACCGAAGCCGGGCGTATCAACGGTAAATACGGCACCCTGGGCTGGACGCCGCTCTATTACCTGAATCAGCACTTTGACCGTCGCTTGTTAATGAAAATCTTCCGCCTGACGGATGTCGGCTTGGTGACGCCATTACGTGATGGGATGAATCTGGTCGCCAAAGAGTATGTTGCGGCGCAGGATCCTGACGACCCCGGCGTACTGGTGCTGTCACGATTCGCGGGTGCGGCAAATGAGCTGACATCGGCACTTATCGTTAATCCTTACGATCGGGATGAAGTGGCAGCCGCCATGGACCGGGCATTAACGATGCCACGCACCGAGCGTATCTCGCGTTATAACGACATGATGGCAGTGCTGCGCAAGCAAGATATCACTCACTGGCGTGAGAGCTTTCTTCAGGATTTAAACACATTGCCAGTGCGCAGTGACGATCACGGAACCGCCAACAAGGTCGCCACCTTTCCAAAGTTAGCCTAATTGTCAGGTGCGCAGGGATGCGCACCGTTTCCACACCCCATTATTAATCCACGCAATCGTTTGCTTTTCATGATGCGTTAACTGCCTGACACCACAGTTAAAACGCACATTTTGGTTAAAAACCGTGCAATCAGACCCTCAAAAAGCTTTTTTTTCATCTCAACCCTAAAGATTTGGTTGGCCAGGCCGATAGTTTGGTTACATCAATACGTAAAATCCTCAATTCATTCGTTTCTCTAATGTAACGCACTGTTACATCCACTGCCGTTCACTAAACACTCCCTACAAAGACCTAACAGTTCCCATGCAGGCTGCGCTCAGTCTTCACGCTTCGCTATCGACCTCCCGTTAATGTCCTGCAGCAATATTCCCAGTAAGTGATTAATTTAAAAGCGATTAGTTTTAGGCTGAGTTGGAGTTTTATTCTGTGTTTTTTCTGATTTTTGGTTCGTTATAGCAATCTAAACACAACGTGACAGATAAAAGATCGCATTGTAATGACAATATTCCGCAGAGGCTAAAACCTTCTGTTTAGCTGTGAAATATTAGCGAAACAATTCAAATTTGCTTAAAAAACGCACAACAGAAAAGCAATCCTGAAGCTTCCAGGAAAAAATTTGCCTTAAAAGTGTGATGTAGATCACACTTTATCTAAAATTTCGCGCCACTCACGTTGTATGTAGAAATCAGACGATATAGATTTGCGTTGTTTTCGGATTAGTCTTAAAAAACTGTAAGCAGACGTCACGGAAGATGGTTACAACTCAAGAAAAGAATGGCCTGGAGTTTTGACTACTACTGATCAGTGTCCCGGCGGGAAGTGAAACAGTTCAGTACACGTTGGCTTTGCCTGATTATTTTTTGCCATCTTTAGATTTACCAACCAGCAACCCGAACCATAGAAACTTTAATTCTGTGGCCGTATATGTGTCGCGTCTATCAGGATGGAAAAAAATGGGTACATCAGAATTACTAAAACATATATATGACATCAATTTGTCATATTTGCTTCTTGCTCAGCGTTTAATTAACCAGGAAAAAGCTTCAGCAATGTTTCGTTTAGGCATCGACGAGTCGATGGCAGATGCATTGTCGCAATTAACTTTGCCGGAAATGGTGAAGTTAGCAGAAACTAATCAATTGGTTTGCCAGTTCCGCTTTACTGACCACAATCATATTAATCGTTTGACGCAAGAATCACGCGTGGATGACTTGCAGCAAATCCACACCGGTATTTTATTATCCAGCCGTTTACTGCGAAGCACGTCGAAGGATGATGCTTCTGCGAAGAAGAGGGCGGTGTAATGACCGAAAAAAGTATTGTTCAGGAAGCGCGCGATATTCAGCTGGCGATGGAGCTGATTACATTGGGCGCGAGACTGCAGATGCTGGAAAGTGAAACCCAGCTAAGCCGTGGTCGCCTGATTAAACTGTACAAAGAGCTGCGTGGTGCGCCACCACCGAAGGGTATGCTGCCATTCTCTACCGACTGGTTCATGACCTGGGAACAAAATATTCATGCATCCATGTTCTGTAATGCCTGGCAGTTTCTGTTGAAAACCGGGCTGAGCAATGGTGTTGAAGCCGTTATCAAGGCGTATCGCCTGTATCTTGAGCAATGTCCGCAATCGGACGAGGGCCCGCTGTTGGCGCTAACGCGCGCATGGACCCTGGTGCGATTCGTTGAAAGCGGCATGCTGGAACTTTCTGACTGCAAATGCTGTGGTGGAAGCTTTATTAACCACGCTCATCAGCCAGTGGGCAGCTTTGTCTGCAGCCTGTGCCAGCCGCCATCACGTGCCGTAAAAAGACGTAAACTTTCTGCAGATTCTGCCGATACCTTTCCACAACTGCTGGATGAACAGGTTAAACGCGCCGTTTAAATTTGTTCGCATCGTGGAAAACATCCAGCAGCGGTTAATCCCGCTGCTTTTTTTTTGCCCACGATCACCGAATAACACCTGCGGCTCTCTGGCTTAACTTCTACCAACACGTTACGGACGTAAGGATTTTTTGTGCTGATTATTCTGGGTTATATCGTGGTCGTCGGCTCCGTGTTGGGCGGCTATATGATGGTCGGTGGCCATTTAGGCGCACTTTACCAGCCTGCTGAACTGATCATTATCGGTGGGGCCGGTATTGGTGCCTTTTTGGTGGGTAATAATGGCAAGTCGATCAAAAAAACGTTAAAAGCGCTGCCTTTGTTAATGCGCGGCTCGAAATATAACAAATCTGTATACATGGATTTAATGGCTCTGCTTTATCGCCTGATGGCAAAATCACGCCAGCAAGGCATGTTGTCATTAGAACGTGATATTGAAGATCCCAGCCAGAGTGAAATTTTTGCTAACTATCCGCGTATTTTGGCCGATAAACAGTTGGTGGATTTTATTACCGATTATTTACGATTAATGGTCAGCGGGAATATGAATGCTTTTGAAATTGAAGCATTGATGGACGAAGAGATTGAAACCTATGAGCACGAGTGTGAAGTGCCGGCACAAAGTATCTCAGCCATGGGGGATGGATTACCGGCTTTTGGCATCGTCGCAGCCGTTATGGGCGTGGTCCATGCGCTGGCTTCCGCTGATCGTCCTGCTGCGGAATTAGGTGCGCTGGTGGCTCATGCCATGGTGGGAACGTTTCTCGGTATCTTGCTCGCTTACGGCTTTATCTCTCCACTGGCGTCGGTACTCCGTCAGAAGTGTGCTGAAACCACCAAGATGATGCAATGCGTCAAAGTGACTCTGCTTTCCAGTCTGAATGGTTATGCCCCGCAAATTGCGGTCGAATTTGGACGTAAAACGCTGTACTCCGCTGAGCGTCCTTCGTTCTCAGAACTGGAAGAGCACGTACGTAACGCCAAAAACCCAGCGAAACAGACTTCGGATCAGAACTCATGAAGGCAGGCAATCGCCCCATTGTGCTGGTTAAAAAGCGCAAACATAAAGGTCACCATGGCAGCCACGGTTCGTGGAAGATTGCCTATGCCGACTTTATGACGGCGATGATGGCGTTCTTTATGGTGATGTGGCTGCTCTCGATCTCCAGCCCAAAAGAGTTGATCCAGATAGCTGAATACTTCCGCACGCCGCTGAAAGTGGCATTAACCGGCGGGCAGCGCAGCAGCGACAGTGAAAGCCCGATTCCGGGTGGCGGTGACGACCCAACGCGTAAAGACGGTGAAGTGAAAAAAGTGGTCGATATGGATGCGCAGAAGAAGAAGCTGGAAGAGATTCGTCTGAATCGCTTGCGCGAAAAATTAGACCAACTCATCGAAGCCGACCCACGTCTGAAGGCACTGCGCCCGCATTTAATCATCAATATGGTGGAAGAGGGGCTACGCATTCAGATTATCGATAGCCAAAACCGTCCGATGTTTAAAACCGGTAGTGCGGAGGTGGAGCCTTATATGCGTGACATCTTGCGTGCTATCGCACCGGTGTTGAACGATATCCCTAACAAAATCAGCCTGGCGGGCCATACCGACGATTTCCAGTACGCTAATGGCGATCGTGGCTATAGCAACTGGGAACTGTCTGCCGATCGTGCCAATGCTTCGCGGCGTGAGTTAGTTATCGGCGGTCTGGATGGTGGAAAAATGCTGCGTGTCGTTGGCATGGCCGACACCATGAAGCTGAAAAACCGTGGTTCAAATGACGCCGTAAACCGCCGTATCAGCCTGCTGGTGTTGAACCACGACACCCAGGCTGCGATTGAAAAAGAGAACTCTGAAAGCGATGCCGCGCAGGTAACTGACCCGGCACAAATTATTCCCGACATTACCGCACCCACCGGCCCGGCAGCCTCCACTGCACCGGCAGGTTCAACCGCGAAGCCGGCAGCGCCGACCAACGTGGTGACACCTGCTCCAGCGGATAAGCCAGCGGCGAGCGCGGTGACACCAGACCAACCCTCACAGCCGAGGTGATCCCGTGAGCATGGACATCAGCGATTTTTACCAGACGTTTTTTGATGAAGCCGATGAGCTGTTAGCGGATATGGAGCAACACCTGTTGGGATTGGATCCCCAGGAGCCCGATTCCGAGCAGTTGAATGCCATCTTCCGCGCCGCCCACTCCATCAAGGGCGGAGCCGGTACATTTGGCTTTACGGTTTTACAGGAAACCACCCACATCCTGGAAAACATTCTGGATGGTGCGCGCCGCGGCGAAATGCAGCTGAGCACCGACATCATCAACCTGTTTTTGGAAACCAAAGATATTATGCAAGAACAGCTCGATGCCTATAAAACGGCGCAGGAACCGAATGCAGAAAGCTTTAAATACATCTGCGAAGCACTGCGTCAGTTGGCGCTGGAAGCCAAAGGCATAGCGCCGGAAGCACCGAAAGTGGCCGAAGTGGTGGAAATCGCCGCCCCTGTTGCAGCGGCCGGTCTGCGCTTAAAACTGGTGGATTTGAAAGAGAAAGAGCCTGAGTTGATGCTGGAAGAGCTTGGCAACTTGGGTACCGTCAGCAACGTAGTGAAGGGCGCGAACACGCTGGAAGCCACCGTTGATGGCGTGGGCAAAGATGACATCGTCGCGGTGCTGTGCTTTGTACTGGATGAAGCGCAGATTCAGTTCCCTGAGGGCGCAGTAGCAGAAGCGCCAGCCGAGGCGGAAGTGGTACCAGTGGCCGAACACACCGCCACCGTGACAGATATTACGCCGCCCGCTAAACGCGAAGCGAAACGCGCGGCCGCACCAGCAAAAGCTAGCGAATCCAGCAGCATCCGTGTTGCGGTTGAGAAGGTCGATCAGTTGATCAACCTGGTCGGCGAATTGGTTATTACCCAATCGATGCTGGCGCAGCGCTCAGGCGCACTGGACCCGGTGGCACATGGCGACCTGCTGAATAGCATGGGCCAGTTGGAGCGTAATGCCCGTGACCTGCAAGAGTCCGTGATGTCGATTCGTATGATGCCAATGGAGTATGTCTTCAGTCGCTTCCCTCGTCTGGTGCGTGACCTGGCCAGCAAATTGGGTAAAGAAGTGGAACTGACGCTGCTCGGCAGCTCCACCGAACTGGATAAGAGCCTGATTGAACGCATCATCGATCCGTTAACGCACCTGGTACGTAACAGCCTTGACCACGGCATCGAAACCCCAGAGAAACGTCTGGCTGCTAACAAAACGGGCGTCGGTAACCTGACGCTGTCAGCGGAACATCAAGGCGGCAACATCTGCATCGAAGTGATAGATGACGGTGCCGGATTGAACCGCGAGCGCATTCTGGCCAAGGCCATGTCTTCAGGCCTGCCGGTTAGCGAGAACATGAGCGATGAAGAAGTCGGCATGCTGATCTTCGCGCCAGGCTTCTCTACCGCTGAGCAGGTCACCGATGTATCCGGTCGTGGCGTGGGTATGGACGTAGTGAAGCGGAATATTCAGGAGATGGGCGGACACGTCGAGATCTCCTCGAAGCAAGGCAAAGGCACCACCATCCGCATCCTGCTGCCGCTGACGCTGGCGATTCTGGACGGCATGTCAGTCCGCGTAGCAGATGAGGTCTTCATTCTGCCGCTGAACGCCGTGATGGAATCACTGCAGCCTACCGCAGAAGAACTGAAACCGCTGGCCGGTGGCGAGCGCGTGCTGGAAGTGCGTGGTGAATATCTGCCGCTGGTTGAGCTGTGGAATGTGTTTGAAGTGCAGAACGCCAAAACCGATGCCACCCAAGGCATTGTGGTGATTCTGCAAAGCGCAGGCCGCCGTTATGCACTGCTGGTCGATCAGTTGATTGGTCAGCATCAGGTGGTGGTGAAGAACCTGGAAAGCAACTATCGCAAAGTGCCGGGCATTTCTGCTGCCACCATCCTCGGCGATGGCAGCGTGGCGCTGATTGTGGATGTCTCTGCACTGCAATCGTTAAACCGTGAAAAGCGTGTGGCCGGTGCCGCAGCGTAATAGATAATTAAAGGGCAAAAAAATGACTGACATGGCAACCGTGACCAAAATCGCTGGCGAAACCGTGGGCCAGGAATTCTTAGTTTTCACTCTGGGTGACGAAGAGTACGGCATCGATATTCTGAAAGTGCAGGAGATTCGTGGTTACGATCAGGTAACGCGCATCGCCAACACACCGGAATTCATCAAAGGCGTGACCAACCTTCGTGGCGTGATCGTGCCTATCATCGATCTGCGCGTGAAGTTTGCGCAGCAGGATGTGGAATACAACGAAAACACCGTGGTGATCGTCCTGAATCTCGAACACCGTGTGGTCGGTATCGTGGTGGATGGCGTGTCTGACGTGCTGTCTCTGACGCAGGATCAGATTCGCCCGGCACCGGAATTCGCGGTGACCATGTCCACTGAATACCTGACCGGTCTGGGTGCGCTGGGTGAGCGTATGCTGATTCTGGTCGACATTGAAAAGCTGCTGAGCAGCGAAGAGATGGCGCTGGTGGATACACTGCGTAGCGCGTAATGCCCCAAACGGGCCGCATCTCTGTGGCCCGTTATCATCACCAACCTAAATTAATTACTTGTAATTCAACAAAAAAAATCCAAAAGCCCCCGCATTTACTCTCAATATTCCTCGCCATGGGTCGATAACTGTACTGCGTCATTTTTCTTCTTTTTCCAGGGCAAACTATGTTTACAAGAATCCGTGTTGTCACCAGTTTATTGCTGGTGCTATTAGTGTTTGGTTTTCTGCAACTGGCATCCGGCTCGCTGTTTTTCAAAGCACTGAGTGATGACAAAAACAGTTTCAACGTTTCACAGCTGGCGAGTAAAAATACGGCTGCCATCAACGATGCCTACATGAGTCTCAACCAGAGCCGTGTGGTGCTAACCCGCATTCAGTTGCGTATGGCCACCAGCAAACTGAACGGTTCTGAGCCGGATATTGCTGGCCTGTATGACGACAGCAAGGCGTTTCAGAAAAGTGCAGCACATCACTATCAAGAGTTCAAAACGATTCCGGATACACCGGGACAGAATGTCGAGCTGAATCAGCATCTGGACCAGACTTACACCGCTTATGCCAGTGCACTGAGCCAGATGCAGGACGCGCTGCTGGCGAAAGATCTGGTGCTGGCGGGTAAAGTGCCGGTAGCACCAAGCCAGAGTGCCTTCCTGAAAGATTACAGCCAGTGGCGTGCCGATCAGGATCGTCTGACCGAAGCCGGTGTGCAAGCCAACGTGTCAGCTTACGAGCATATGATGTGGTTGTTGGGTGCCGTGATGGTAGTGGTGATTGCTGTGATTGCACTGTGCTGGGTAGGTTTACGCAAGGTGCTGATTAAACCGCTCAATGACAACATTCAGCATATCCAACATATTGCGCAGGGCGATCTGACGCAGACTATTGCGATAGAAGGTCGCAATGAGATGACGCAGTTAGCCACCAGTCTGCACGATATGCAGCAGTCGCTGGTGCGCACCGTCAGTAACGTGCGTGATGGTTCTGACGCCATCTTCACCGGTGCCAGTGAAATCTCAGCGGGTAACAATGACCTCTCAGCACGTACCGAAGAGCAGGCGGCATCGCTGGAGCAGACCGCTGCCAGCATGGAGCAGCTCACCGCAACGGTGAAACAGAACGCCGAAAATGCCCGACAGGCATCGCAGCTGGCACTCAGCGCGTCCGAAACGGCACAGAAGGGCGGCAATGTTGTCGCTGGTGTGGTACGCACCATGAGCGATATCGCCGGTAGCTCGAAGAAGATTGCCGATATCATCAGCGTGATTGATGGCATCGCTTTCCAGACCAATATTCTGGCGCTGAATGCGGCGGTTGAAGCGGCCCGTGCCGGTGAGCAGGGGCGTGGTTTTGCCGTGGTCGCGGGTGAAGTGCGCAGTCTGGCACAGCGCAGTGCACAAGCCGCGAAAGAGATTAAGAGCCTGATTGAGGACTCGGTGAGTCGTGTCAACAGCGGCTCTGAGCTGGTGGGCACCGCGGGTGACACCATGAGTGAAATCGTCAGTGCGGTGACGCGTGTGACCGACATTATGGGCGAGATCGCTTCTGCATCGGATGAGCAGAGTCGCGGTATTGATCAGGTCGGTCAGGCGGTCACCGAGATGGATCGCGTAACACAGCAGAATGCTTCGTTGGTGGAAGAGTCTGCCGCTGCTGCCGCCTCACTGGAAGAGCAGGCCAGCCGCCTGAGCCAGTCTGTAGCGGTATTCAAGGTTGCGCGTGCAGCACAGCCTGCAGTGGCCAGCGCAGTGGTTCGTCATCCACAGATCGCGCCACCGGTGTTGAGTGCGCCGCGTAAGGCCGTGACTGCACCTGTGAGTGACAGCAACTGGGAAACCTTCTAACCAATTGCGGGAGCGGGCGGACGGCACAAGTGCCGTACCCTCCAGACAGCAAGTTACAGCCGGGCTGAGAATGGATAACAACGATGCGCCTTTATCGCTCCCGCGGTAAAGGCGCATTTTTTTTAATGACAATTTCTTTAGTTATAAAACTCTGTAAAGAAACTTATTGGCAGAATTATATTTCGTAAAACCCGTTAAAGCCCCTCAAATTTTAACAACTGCGGTCGATAACAGCGGAAGCCGAAACGCATCATCCTTTGGAGAACCCATGTTAAAACGAATTAATGTCGTCACCAGCCTTATCACCGTCTTGCTGGTGTTTGGCGCTTTGCAGTTACTGTCGGGCGGGCTGTTCTGGTCTGCTTTACAGAAAGATAAAGAGGCGTTTGCCGTCGCGCAGACCTCCACCAATAACGTTGGCGCGATGTCCGATGCCTGGATTGAGCTCAACCAGACCCGTACCGTATTGAACCGCGCCATGCTGCGCATGCAGGGCACTATGGCGGCACAGTCCAACGGTGGCCAACTCCAGGCGCTGATTGCGCAGACGGAAAAGCAGCTCGATGTCGCCGCAGGACACTATCAGCGGTATTACGATCTGCCGGGCACGCCAGGTTTACCGGATGCGTTGCGCGACCGGCTGGAAGCGGACTACGCGGCGTTTAACGATGGCTTAAAAGCGATGCTGGAACGTCTAAAAGCCAACGACCTGCAGGGTATGTTTGATCAGAATATCGAAGCCAAACAGGTGAAGATGAAAGCGACTTATGCCGAGTGGCGCACCGCACAGAGCGCTCTGGCGGCGGAAGGCGTGGCGCAGAACCAGCGTGCCTTCCACACCATGATGTGGCTGCTGGCGTTTGTTGCACTGGTGGTGGTGTTTGTCATTGTCGGCTGCTGGTTTGGCTTGCGTAGCGTGCTGATCCAACCGCTGCATCAGCTGCTGGGGCATATTCGCCATATCGCTTCTGGCGATCTGACGCAGAACATCACAGTGGAAGGGCGCAATGAGATGAGCCAGCTGGCGGCCAGCCTGCATGAGATGCAGCAGTCGCTGGTACGAACCGTCAGCAACGTGCGTGACGGTTCCGATGCCATCTTTACCGGGGCGAGTGAAATCTCAGCGGGTAATAACGACCTCTCTGCGCGTACCGAAGAGCAAGCGGCCTCGCTGGAGCAGACGGCAGCCAGCATGGAGCAGTTGACCGCTACCGTGAAACAAAATGCGGAGAATGCCCGTCAGGCATCGCAGTTGGCACTGAGCGCTTCCGATACGGCACGTAAAGGCGGAGAAGTGGTCGATGGCGTGGTGCGTACCATGCATGACATTGCAGGCAGTTCGAAAAAAATCGCCGATATTATCAGCGTGATCGACGGTATTGCCTTCCAGACTAACATCCTGGCGCTCAACGCCGCGGTTGAAGCCGCACGTGCGGGTGAACAGGGGCGTGGATTTGCCGTGGTGGCGGGTGAAGTGCGTAATCTGGCACAGCGCAGTGCCCAGGCCGCCAAAGAGATCAAAGGATTGATTGAAGATTCGGTCAACCGCGTCAATAGCGGTTCACAGCTGGTGGGCACCGCCGGTGAAACCATGAACGATATCGTCGGGGCGGTCACTCGCGTCACCGATATCATGGGCGAGATTGCTTCAGCCTCTGATGAACAGAGCCGGGGAATCGATCAGGTCGGTCAGGCCGTCACTGAGATGGACCGCGTGACACAACAGAACGCTTCGTTGGTGGAAGAGTCCGCTGCTGCTGCGGCTTCACTGGAAGAGCAGGCCAGCCGCCTGAGCCAGTCGGTGGCGGTCTTCCGCGTGCCGCGTGCTGCGCAGGCAGAGGCGGTTGTGCGTCATCCGCAGATCGCGCCGCAAGCCGTGAAAACACCGCGTAAAGCAGTGACAGCACCGGTGAGTGACAGCCACTGGGAAACGTTTTAAGCGTTGAGGGAGGGGGGGAATCTACCCCTCTCCCGCTTATCTACCCCCTAAAGCCAATTTGTCCCGATTCCTCCCTAATTCCCGCTGGTCCAACCCGTCACATCATCCGTAAAGATCCCCCCGCGAAGGCCGATAACAGGAGCGATCCGCCAACCAATGAGGTGTTTATGTTTAGTCGTATTCGAGTCGTTTCCGGGCTGTTGTGTGTGCTGGCCTTGTTTGCCTTGCTGCAGCTGTTTTCCGGAGGGATGTTTTTTACCACGGTGAAAGCCGATAAAGAGAATTTTGCTTACAACCAGCGTCTCAGCACGCTGCAACGGGCAATGGGCACCTCTTGGGTATCACTGGTTCAGGCGCGTAACACGCTGAACCGTGCAGGGATCCGCTATCTGCTGGACAGCCAGCAGGCTGGCTCAGGCGCGACCGTGAAAGAACTGGTGGCACTGGCCAATGAGGAGTTACAAACCGCTGACAAAGGGTTTGCTGAGTTCAACGCCAACTTGTCTGAAAAAGGCAAGTCTGCCGAAAACGTGCTGACGTTACAGGCGAACTATAAAGCCTTCCGTGGTGCACTGGCTGAGCTGATTGATTTCTTGGGTGCAGGAAATTTCAAAGGTTTCGTCGACCAGCCGACGCAGGGTTTCCAGAATAAGTTTGAAACCGATTACAACGCCTGGCTGGCCCACAACATCGTACTGGCCAAGCAGGGTATCGATGCCAACGAAAGTGCTTATCAACACTCCATCATGTTGGTGCTCGGCACGTTGCTGGTGACCTTCCTGGTGATTCTGCTGGTGTGGAATGGCATGCGTAACGTGCTGATCCGTCCTCTGAAACAGAGTATTGAGCATATCCGCCATATCGCGCGTGGTGATCTCACGCAGCAGATTGATGTCAGCATGCGTAACGAGATGGGCGAATTGCTCAGCTCGCTCCAGCATATGCAGCAGGAGCTGTCTAACACCGTGCGTACCGTGCGTGATGGTTCAGACGCCATCTATACCGGCGCCAGTGAAATCGCCATGGGCAACAACGATCTCTCCTCTCGCACCGAGCAGCAGGCAGCTTCGCTTGAAGAGACTGCCGCCAGTATGGAGCAGTTAACCGCCACGGTGAAACAGAACGCCGAAAACGCCCGTCAGGCTTCACAGCTGGCGCTGACCGCCTCAGAAACGGCGCAGCACGGCGGCAAAGTGGTCGATGGCGTGGTCACCACCATGAAAGAGATCACCGGTAGCTCGAAGAAAATTGCCGACATTATCAGCGTCATTGATGGCATCGCCTTCCAGACCAATATCCTGGCGCTGAACGCCGCGGTTGAAGCCGCGCGTGCCGGTGAACAGGGCCGTGGTTTTGCGGTGGTCGCGGGCGAAGTGCGCAGCCTGGCACAACGCAGCGCCCAGGCAGCAAAAGAGATCAAAGGTCTGATTGAGGATTCGGTGAGCCGCGTGAACACCGGTTCGGTGCTGGTAGAAAGCGCCGGCGAAACCATGACCAACATCGTTAATGCCGTCACGCGTGTGACCGACATCATGGGTGAAATCGCCTCTGCGTCTGATGAGCAGAGCCGCGGGATCGACCAGGTTGGCTTAGCGGTGAACGAAATGGATCGGGTTACTCAGCAGAACGCCGCGCTGGTGGAAGAGTCCGCGACGGCAGCGGCGGCACTGGAAGATCAGGCCAGCCGACTGAAACAGTCGGTTGCCGTGTTCAATATTGGTAAAGAATTTGTCGCTCAGGCCGTTAACGTAACTACAGCGCCAAAAATTTTGCGTTCAGCCGCGCCAAAAGCGCTGGCGCAACCGGCAGGTACACGTAACGCGGACGAAAACTGGGAAACCTTTTAATCCGAGTGGCCGCCGCAAGGCGGCCCAACTGGCAGCACAGCAGTAACCGCAGTATCACAATTTAATCAGTTTGTTGCCGGGTGACCTGACATGAAGAAATCGACGTTATTGGATCAAAGTGAAGCGACAACGCTGCTCTCGCAAATGGTGCAGCGCCTGCCGCTCTCAGATACTCATTTTCGTCGTATCAGCCAGCTGATCTATCAGCGCGCAGGTATTGTGCTGGCCGATCATAAGCGGGAGATGGTTTACAACCGCTTAGTGCGCCGTTTGCGCATGCTGAATATTGATGATTTTGGTCGTTATCTGGCGTTGCTGGAGCAAGACCAGAACAGTGCTGAGTGGCAGGCGTTTATCAACGCGCTGACCACCAACCTGACCTCATTTTTCCGCGAGGCGCACCATTTCCCGATCCTCGCGGATCATGCGCGTAAGCGCAGTGGCAGTTACAGCGTGTGGAGTACCGCCGCCTCAACCGGCGAAGAGCCGTACTCCATCGCCATGACGCTGGCGGAAACGCTAGGCACCGGACCGGGTAAATTCCAGGTGCACGCCAGCGACATCGATACGCAAGTATTGGAAAAGGCCGTGGCGGGTGTCTATCGCCAGGAAGAGCTGCGCACCTTGTCGCAATCACAGCTGCAGCGCTTTTTCCTGCGCGGCACCGGGCCACATGAAGGCATGGTGCGTGTGCGCTCTGAGCTGGCTGGCATGGTGAATTACTCGCAGTTGAACCTATTGGCTAACGACTGGGCGTTGCCGGCTCCGTTCGACGCAATATTCTGTCGTAACGTGATGATCTATTTCGATAAAGAGACGCAGGAGAAAATCTTGCGCCGTTTCGTTCCCCTGCTGAAGCCGGGCGGCTTGTTGTTTGCCGGCCATTCAGAGAACTTCAGCCAGATCAGTAAAGAGTTCTGGCTGCGTGGACAGACAGTCTATGGATTGACCAAGGAAAGACGATGAGCAAAATCACCGTAATGTGCGTGGATGACTCTGCGTTAATGCGCCAGTTGATGACCGAGATCATCAATAGCCATGCCGATATGGAGATGGTCGCGACGGCACCGGACCCCCTGGTGGCGCGGGATTTAATCAAACAGTACAACCCACAGGTGCTGACGCTGGATGTGGAAATGCCGCGTATGGATGGCCTCGACTTCCTTGAGAAGCTGATGCGTCTGCGCCCGATGCCGGTGGTGATGGTCTCTTCGCTGACCGGAAAAGGTTCGGAAGTCACCCTGCGCGCACTGGAATTAGGTGCGGTGGATTTTGTCACCAAGCCGCAGTTAGGCATTCGTGAGGGCATGCTGGCCTACAGCCAGATGATCGCTGACAAAATTCGTGCCGCGGCGCGGGCGAAATTGCATGCGCGGCCTGCTACGCCAGCCCAGGTGACGCTGAAAGCCGGTCCGTTGCTGAGTAGTGAAAAACTGATTGCCATCGGATCGTCAACCGGCGGCACAGAGGCAATTCGCCATGTGCTTCAACCGCTGCCTGCCACCAGCCCAGCACTGCTGATCACGCAACATATGCCACCGGGATTCACGCGTTCCTTTGCCGAGCGTCTGAACAAGCTGTGCCAGATCACCGTAAAAGAGGCGGAAGATGGCGAGCGTATTTTGCCCGGTCACGCCTATATTGCGCCCGGTGCAATGCACATGGAGTTAGGCCGTAGTGGCGCAAACTACGTGGTGAAACTTAATGATGGACCGCCCGTGAACCGCCACAAGCCGTCAGTTGACGTGCTGTTTCGCTCGGTTGCGGTTCATGCAGGACGAAATGCAGTGGGCGTGATTCTGACCGGGATGGGGAATGACGGTGCCGCCGGGATGCTGGAAATGCATCGCGCGGGTGCCTGGACCATCGCGCAGGACGAAGCCAGCTGCGTCGTATTTGGTATGCCGCGCGAAGCAATTGCGATGGGCGGTGCCAGTGAAGTCGTCGATTTAGGACACATCAGCCAGCATATGCTGGCGAAAATTAGCGCCGGACAGGCATTGCGAATTTAACGAGCCGGTCCTGCCGGACAAGACAACACAGGAGTAGATATGGCTGATAAAAATATGCGCTTTTTGGTGGTGGATGATTTCAATACGATGCGTCGTATCGTCCGTAACCTGCTGAAAGAGCTGGGATTCAATAACGTTGAAGAAGCAGAGGACGGTGTAGATGCACTGACCAAACTGCGTGCTGGCGGCTTTGATTTTGTCGTCTCTGACTGGAATATGCCAAACATGGATGGTCTGGAACTGCTGCAGACGATTCGTGCCGATGCCGCATTGAGCAAACTGCCGGTGCTGATGGTGACGGCAGAAGCCAAGAAAGAGAACATCATCGCAGCCGCACAAGCCGGTGCCAGCGGATACGTCGTGAAGCCATTTACTGCGGCAACACTCGAAGAGAAATTGGGCAAAATTTTCGAAAAACTGGGTATGTAAGGAGATGTGATGAGCGACCTTCCGAAACCAACCGAAGAAGCCTCGGCACACGACATTATTACCCGTATCGGCTCGCTGACGCGCATGTTGCGTGACAGCCTGCGCGAATTGGGGTTAGACCAGGCGATTGCCGAAGCGGCGGAAGCCATTCCGGACGCGCGTGACCGTCTGGATTACGTGGTGCAAATGACGGCGCAAGCGGCAGAACGCGCGCTGAACTGCGTAGAAGCCGCGCAGCCACACCAGGACCAAATGGAATCCAGCGCCAACCAGCTGAAAGGCCGTTGGGATGCGTGGTTTGAAAATCCGATTGAACTGACTGATGCGCGTGAGTTGGTTTCGGATACGCGTCAATTTTTGACCGACGTACCGGGGCACACGTCTTATACCAACAAGCAATTGTTGGAAATCATGATGGCGCAGGATTTCCAGGACCTGACCGGTCAGGTAATCAAGCGCATGATGGATGTGATCCAGGAGATCGAACGTCAACTGCTGATGGTGCTGCTGGAGAATATGCCAGAAGCCAATGCAGCGGCGCGTAAAGATGCCAGCAGTCTGCTGAATGGTCCGCAGATCCACGCCAACGCACCCGGTGTGGTGGCGAATCAGGACCAGGTCGATGACCTGCTGGATAGCTTAGGGTTCTGATGCGGCGGGCGGTCAGCTGGCCGCCCCAACAGGCCATAACACGGCCCATTTTCGTCAGCCGCCGTTAAAATACGGCGCGCTTTTTCATCTCTTCAACTCCTGCCACCAATACCTGCACACCCAACGCCTCAAATGCGGCAATCTGAGCGGCGGTAATCCCGCTGTCCGTGATCAAATAATGAATCTTGCTCCATTCGCACGGCAGCGCAAACATCGACACCTTATCGATTTTGCTGGAGTCCGCCACCACGTAAACCGTACTGGCTGAGTTGATCATCGCCATTTTGACTTTGATATCGGTTTCACTCGGGAAGCTGAGGCCGAGGCGTGGCGAGATGCAGGCGGTGGCGAGAAACAGTTTCTCTGCCAGCACGTTCTCGAAGAAGGAGGCGGCTTTTTCCCCTGAGGTGGAGAGCGTCGGGAACTTAAAGGTGCCTCCCGTCAAAAGGATGTTTATGCCGGGCTCCCCACCAAGCTTCAGTGCGATATTCACCGCCGTGGTGATCACTGATAAACGACGGATATGCCCAATCGCCTCAGCAATCGCGGTGGTGGTGGTACCGGAATCGAAAATCACCGTGTCGCCATTTTCCACATGCTGCGCCGCCAGGCGGCCAATGGCTTCTTTTTCTTCGAGATGCGTCTGACGTTCCAGTAGCAGTGCACCCGTATTCTGTTTACCGGTCATGAGGGTGGCACCACCGTGATAGCGCTGGACGTGTCCAGCCTTTTGCAGCATGCGTAAATCAGTACGGATAGTGGCTTCGGTCAGGCCAAAGGTATCGGTCAAGGCTTTTACCGTGACGGTGCCGTCTTCACGGATCATCTCCAGGATCTTCTCACGGCGCTGTTGCATATCAGCCAGCTGCTCAGTTTTGCTTTTCAATCGAAATGCTCCCTCTTTCCAATCACGGTCTGGTTTTGCCCATAAGAAAACCCGTGATGATTTTACTCTGCGTCTTGAGGATTTGCGAGGCAACCTGCACAAATGTACATTTTCGAATGAAAATAAGATAAAGCCATGCGATTGATTTCTCATTGCCGCTGCAGCCGATATTTCTATATCAAAAATGACAGTTATTTATTATTTTCAATAAAAACAGTGATGTAAAATTAATTCATATCATTTGTATGAAATTTGATCTCCTCCACAAACCATTGCGAAACGATAGTTTATATTTTTGTTCGAAAATCAATAAAGCCATGTACTCACACGGCCAGACATTATCAGAGCTGCCGGGCACGCACAGGAGAGAGAGGATGAGTGGGGAATACGATGTCAACCTGCGCTACGGCGTAAACACCGACCTGGATTTAACCGGCAAAGTGGCGGTGGTCACTGGCGGGCTGGGTGGGATTGCCATGGCGAGTAACGCCATGTTGCTGGAGAAAGGGGCAAGGCTGGCACTGCTATACCCGCCTTTCGAAAGTGACAAAGTGGCGGCAGTGCAAGATCAGTTCTCCGCCGATAGCGTGCTGCTGGTGTGCTGTGATGTGACTGACGCTGCGTCTGTCGAGGCGGCCTTTGAACAGGTTGAACAGCACTACGGCCACATCGATATTCTGGTGAACTGCGCCGGATATGTGATGTTGCAGCCGGTACTGGAAACCGACGTTGCCGAATGGCAAAAGCAGATAGCCGTTAACCTCACCGGCCCTTTCCTCTGTTCACAGGCGGCGGGCAAGCGCATGGTACGCGCCGGTAAGGGCGGCAAAATCATCAATATCGCCTCTCAGGCTGCGTCTATCGCTATTGATAATCACGTGGCTTACACCTCCGCAAAAGCCGGCCTGCTCGGCATGACCAAAGTGATGGCGAAAGAGTTCGCGCCGCATCGCATCAACGTCAACACCCTGTCACCCACCGTGGTACTGACGCCGATGGGGGAAAAAGCCTGGCGCGGTGAGAAGGGCGAGCAGATGAAAAAACTGATCCCTTTAGGCCGCTTTGCTTACACCGATGAAATCGCCGCCGCCGTACTGTTTTTCGCCAGCAACGGCAGCGACATGATCACCGGCGCAGATTTAATGATCGATGGC
This sequence comes from Pantoea sp. CFCC18177, assembly GCF_059412425.1. Classification (NCBI taxonomy): domain Bacteria; kingdom Pseudomonadati; phylum Pseudomonadota; class Gammaproteobacteria; order Enterobacterales; family Erwiniaceae; genus Pantoea; species Pantoea sp. CFCC18177. Next base: position 17,709 of record NZ_JBNBPL010000023.1, on the reverse strand, counting down.
GGTTTCACCATCTGGTAACACCGCGCCAGCACCAGTAAGGCCTCACCCCTACCATAACGACAAAACAATGAGAGAACACGAAGATGAAAAAACGTACGCTGCTGTTCACCGCCATTGCCAGTTGCCTGTTTGCTCAAGCCAGTTTCGCTGCCGATAAAGGCACGATCATGATTCTGGTTAACTCCCTTGATAACCCTTATTACGCCTCCGAAGCCAAAGGTGCCAACCTCAAAGCACAAGAGCTTGGCTATAAAACCAGCGTGTTGTCGCACGGCGAAGATGTGAAAAAACAAAGTGAGTTGATCGATGCCGCTATCGGTAAAAAAGTGCAGGGGATCGTACTGGATAACGCTGACTCAACCGCCAGCGTAGCCGCCATCAAAAAAGCGAAAGATGCCGGTATTCCGGTGGTGCTGATCAACCGTGAAATCCCGGTGGATGACGTGGCGCTGGTACAAATCACGCACAATAACTTCCAGGCCGGTTCCGATGTCGCCAACGTATTTGTTGAGAAAATGGGCGAGAAGGGCAGCTATGCCGAGTTGACCTGTAACCTTGCTGACAACAACTGCGTGACGCGTTCTAAATCCTTCCACCAGGTGCTGGACCAGTACCCCGACATGAAAAGCGTGGCGCGTCAGGATGCTAAAGGCACCCTGATTGATGGCAAGCGCATCATGGACAGCATCCTGCAGGCGCATCCCGATGTGAAAGGGGTGATTTGCGGCAACGGTCCGGTGGCATTAGGTGCGATTGCCGCGCTGAAAGCTGCAGGCCGCACCGATGTGACGGTAGTGGGCATTGATGGCAGTAATGATGAGCGTGATGCGGTGGAAAAAGGCGATCTGAAAGCCACTGTGATGTTACAGGCGCAAGCCATTGCCGCGCAGGGAGTGACGGACCTCGACAACTTTATCCAGAAAGGCGTCAAGCCAGAGAAACAGCGCGTGATGTTCCGCGGCATCTTGATTACCCCAGACAATGCCAAAGGCGTACAGGACTTTAACTACAAGTCGTAATTAATCATCGGTACGCCCGCATTGCGGGCGTCCAGGAGTAAATGATGCACAAACGACTCTGGTTACTGCTTCCTGTCGTGATCCTTAGCGGTTGCCGCATTGTGTCGCAGCAGGAGCTGGCCGACCTGAAAAATCCCCCGAATCCTAAGATGGCCAACATTGCACAGACCTGGCAGCAAAAACTGGTACCGCAGGTCGAGCATGATGCGAAACCGGTCGCTGAGCTGCTGAATGCCTTGAAATCGACCAACGATTTTGACAGCGCCTGTAAAACCTATGGCTACCGTTCGCAGGAAGAGAACCCCTGCGTATTCAGTGTCAAGGTGAGTGGCGAAGTGACGGCAGTTAACACCACGTCACGTAACGGCCGCATGACCGTGAAGGATGTCTCCGGTGACGATGTGATGGTACAAATCGGCCCGATTTTCCCAGGCACGGTTCTGCGTGATGCCTATAAAGGGGCGAGCTATCAGGATTTCAACGATCAGGTGCTGTTCGGTGATTACAGCCGCGCGATAAACCAACAAGCGGCCACCATGATGAATAACTTCAAGCCGAAGGTGGGCGATAAAGTTCAGATATCTGGTGTGTTTAGTAGTTTTGATATCCCACAGCAGGTGCCGAATGTGACGCCCGCTGCCATCACCCGGCAGTAAGGAGCGGGCATGCAGAATCCTCAATCGGACGTGATTATCGAGACCCGCAATGTGTCACGCATTTATCCCGGCGTGACGGCACTCGATCAGGTGAATTACCGCGTCTATCGCAACAAAGTGAATGTGCTGATCGGTGAGAACGGTGCGGGCAAATCCACCATGATGAAGATGCTGGCGGGGGTCGAAACGCCTTCCTCGGGCGACATCCTGTTGGATGGCGAAGTGGTCACGCTGAACTCGACGCATCAGGCGGAAAAACACGGTATCAGCATTATTTTCCAGGAGCTGAACCTGTTCCCCAACATGAACGTGATGGACAACATCTTTATTGCCAATGAGTTTTTCCAGCGTGGCGTGATCAACGAGAAGTATCAGTACGCACTGGCGAAATCCCTGTTGGAGCGACTGGAGCTGGATGTCGATCCTTATGCGCCTTTAGGGGAACTGGGCATCGGTCATCAGCAACTGGTGGAGATCGCGCGGGCGCTGTCGAAGGACACGCGCGTGCTGATCATGGATGAACCCACCAGCGCACTGAGCCAGTCTGAAGTGAAAGTGTTGTTCAACGTCATTGACCAGCTCAAACGCCGCGGTGTCACCATCATCTACATTTCCCATCGGCTGGAAGAGTTGATGGAGATTGGTGACCACATCACCATTTTTCGTGACGGACGCTTTATCAGCGAGCGCGACGTGCGTGACGCCTCGGTGCCCTGGATCATCGAACAGATGGTGGGCGACAAGAAAAAACACTTCGATTACCAACCGGCCCCGCAGGGTGAAACCGTATTGAACGTCAACGGCCTGACCGCGCTGCATCAGAACGGCGGCTACAAGCTGAATGATGTGTCGTTTTCACTGCGCAAAGGGGAGGTGATCGGGATTTATGGCTTGTTGGGGGCGGGACGCACTGAGCTGTTTAAAGGGCTGATTGGCATGATGCATTGCCAGTCCGGCAGCGTCAGCCTCAATGGCGCCACGCTGGATAAAAGTAACTTCCAGCAGCGGCTGAAAAAAGGCATCGCTTTAGTTCCCGAAGATCGACAGACCGAAGGCGTGGTGCAGCTGATGTCCATCACCGCCAACATGACCTTGAGCGACCTCAGCCTGCGCGGTTTTCGTCGCGCCTTGCGGCTGCTCAACCCACAAAAAGAGCAATCGCGGGTGGATGAAATGATTGGCCACCTCGCCATCAAGGTCAGCGACCCAGAACTGCCAATCACCTCCTTAAGCGGCGGCAACCAGCAGAAAGTGGTGTTGGGTAAGGCATTGATGACCGGCCCGCAGGTGGTGTTGCTGGACGAGCCAACGCGCGGCATTGATGTCGGGGCGAAAACCGATGTTTACCACCTGATTGGCAACCTCGCACAGCAGGGTCTGGCGGTGATGTTCTCCTCTTCCGAACTGGACGAGGTGATGGCACTGGCCGATCGCATTCTGGTGATGGCGGATGGCCGCATTACCGCCGATTTACCGCGCAGCGCGGCGACACGTGAAGCCCTGATTAGCGCCTCGACGCCGCATGATTGAGCCGCAGGAGAATAACCGATGAACCAGAAATACCTGCTCTATATGTACTTACTTAAGGCGCGTACCTTTATCGCCTTACTGATCGTGGTCGGCTTTTTCAGTTTTATGGTGCCGAATTTCCTGACCACCTCCAATTTGCTGATTATGACGCAGCACGTGGCCATCACCGGTTTACTGGCGATCGGGATGACGCTGGTGATCCTCACCGGCGGTATCGACCTCTCGGTGGGTGCCGTGGCGGGGATTTGCGGCATGGTCGCAGGGGCGTTACTCACCAACGGTGTGCCGCTGTGGGGGGGCAATACGCTGTTCTTTAATGTCCCGGAAGTGATTCTGGTGGTGGCACTGTTCGGTATCGTGCTGGGTTTAATCAACGGCGCGGTGGTCACCCGTCTCGGCGTGGCGCCGTTTATCTGTACGCTGGGGATGATGTACGTCGCCCGCGGTGCGGCACTGCTGTTTAACGATGGCAGCACCTACGCCAATCTGGTGGGCATGCCTGCACTGGGCAACACCGGTTTTGCCTTTCTCGGTTCTGGCAGTCTGTTGGGCATTTATATCCCCATCTGGCTGATGGTGGGCTTTTTACTGCTGGGCCTGTATCTGACACGAAAAACACCGCTGGGGCGTTACATCTATGCCACGGGTGGCAATGAATCCGCTGCTCGTCTGGCGGGTGTGCCCATCATCAAAGTGAAAGTCTTTGTGTACGCCTTCTCAGGCCTGTGTGCCGCGCTGGTGGGGCTGATCGTCGCCTCGCAATTACAAACAGCACACCCGATGACCGGCAACATGTTCGAGATGGATGCCATCGGGGCAACGGTATTGGGCGGGACGGCGCTGGCGGGAGGTCGAGGTCGTGTATCAGGCTCGATAATCGGTGCCTTTGTCATCGTCTTCCTCGCGGATGGCATGGTGATGATGGGCGTCAGCGATTTCTGGCAAATGGTGATTAAAGGGCTGGTGATTGTCACCGCCGTGGTCATCGATCAGTTCCAGCAAAAATTACAAAGTAAGGTGGTGCTGCTGCGCAGACATGAAAAAAAGCAGCAATCGGCCGCCCTGCCTGAAGCAACGCATGGATAACAGGAGGCAATATGACACGCGATTTTAGTGGAAAGACAGTGGTGATAACCGGCGCATGCCGTGGCATAGGGGCCGGCATCGCCGCCCGCTTTGCGCGCGATGGGGCAAAACTGGTGATGGTGTCAAACTCAGAGCGGGTCTTCACCACGGCAAAAGAGATTGAAGAAAAATTCGGCAGTGAAATCTTACCGTTGCAGGTGGATGTCACCGATGAGGCCGACGTGCAGCGCTTGTATCAGCAGGCCGCACAGCGCTTTGGCACCATCGATGTCTCAATCCAGAATGCCGGGGTGATTACCATTGATCGCTTTGACGCGATGCCGAAAAGCGACTTTGAAAAGATTTTGGCGGTCAATACCACCGGTGTCTGGCTGTGCTGTCGCGAGGCGGCCAGGTACATGGTGAAACAGGGCAGCGGCAGTTTGATCAACACCTCGTCAGGGCAGGGAAGGCAGGGATTTATCTACACGCCGCACTACGCCGCCAGCAAAATGGGGGTAATTGGTATTACCCAGAGCCTGGCGCTGGAATTAGCGCCCTGGCATATCACCGTCAATGCCTTCTGTCCCGGCATTATTGAAAGCGAGATGTGGGATTACAACGACCGCGTGTGGGGGGAAATCCTCAGCAGTGATAAAAAGCAGTACGGTAAAGGAGAGTTGATGGCCGAGTGGGTGGAAAATATCCCGCTGAAGCGCGCCGGCCAACCCGAAGATGTGGCCGGGCTGGTGGCTTTCCTCGCTTCTGACGATGCACTCTATATCACCGGGCAGACTATTAATGTGGATGGCGGGCTGATTTTCTCTTAATTAATCAGCGGTTTGATGTGGGAAGCATTGCTCCAGAATTAAAAGAATTTTTAAGCAACCCGCAGTGACGCCGATAAGCAGGCTGATGGCGTATCGGGGCAGGCATCCGCAGCGCTGAACGGAGTGAGTATGCCAGGAGAGCNAAAGAATTTTTAAGCAACCCGCAGTGACGCCGATAAGCAGGCTGATGGCGTATCGGGGCAGGCATCCGCAGCGCTGAACGGAGTGAGTATGCCAGGAGAGCCCGCAGGACGCGGGCGAAAGGTGGCGCTGGAACATGGATGTTCCATCGGCACCGGTCCGTAAGGCATACGAGTGAAGTGAAGGCACCGCGCTAGCGGCGCGAGGACCGCCAGCCCCGGTGCGACACCTGCTTGCGTTATTACCGTTACCACCGTGTGTGTCATCCCTGACTTCCTTGACCCACGATATCCGTATGTAAAATGTCCGAATTACCCCAGTGTTTTCGGCATCAACGGCAGAATGTGCTAGGGTATTCCAGTAGGAATTTGTGATCTACCTCTAATTCTTAACTGGATAAAAGCCTGTTTTTGTTATGTTACCTGTTTTGTTTACCTTCAAATCTCTGCGCATCCTGCCCGCTGCCATGGGCTTAATCTTGTCGGCGCCAGCTTTGGCTCTGGTAACAGACACCCATGTCGCAGAAACGCCGTTCAGCGATCCAACACGCTTCCAAAAAATGGCGGAGGCGCTGCCTGCGCTGGGTTATGAGGATCAGAATGCCGCCTTCAGTAAACAGCTGGCAACCATCGCAAAAAGCATTGGGGAGGCAAGCCAGGACAGCAGCAATGACAGTACCTTTGGCCATCAGGCGGGGATTTGGGCCTTCAATCACTTTCGTGATGAACTGGGGGATCGCGTTGTCGATGAAGGGCAGTCGCTACTGTCACCCTATGGCAAAGCGCAGATCGACTTCAACGTCGATATGGACGGCAACTTCACCGGTAGCGGGGCGTCCCTGCTGACGCCGTGGGCCGATCGTTATCAATATCTCACCTTCACTGAAGTGGGCTTCCATCAAACTGATGACGGGCTGGTGGGCAATCTGGGGCTCGGACAGCGCTGGACGGCAGGAAAATGGCTACTAGGCTACAACGGCTTCGTCGACCGGATGTTCAACAGCGGGTTGCAGCGAGCATCACTGGGAACAGAAGCCTGGAGCGACTACCTACGCTTCTCTGCTAACTACTACACGCCACTTTCAGGCTGGCAAAACCGCGATCCTTTTCAACAGGAACGCCTGGCGCGTGGCTACGACGTCACGACGCAAGGCTACTTACCGTTTTATCGCCAGTTAGGCATGTCGGTGAGTTGGGAGCAGTATCTCGGCAACGACGTGGATTTATTTAATACCGGCAACAGCTACCATAATCCGTCGGCATTGACCTTTGGTGTCTCCTACACGCCGGTGCCATTGATCACCTTCTCTGCCAGCCACAAAACCAGCAATGAAGGTGAGAGCCAGGATCAACTTGGCCTGCATCTCAACTATCGCTTTGGCGTGCCGCTCAGCCAGCAGCTCAGCGCGGATAATGTAGCCGAGGCGCGATCGCTGCGTGGCAGCCGTTACGATATGGTCACCCGCAACAGCACGCCGGTGATGGAGTATCGCCAGCGTAAAACCCTATCGGTGTTCCTCGCCACGCCACCGTGGCAGCTTAACGGCGGGGAGAGCCTGCCGCTGAAGCTACAAATCCGCAATGCCAATCCGATTACTAAAGTAGTCTGGCAGGGGGATACGCAGGCACTTAGCCTGACGCCGGGCAGTAACCCTAATGATCCACAGGGCTGGAGCATCATCATGCCCGCATGGGACGCCACCTCAGGAGCCAGCAACCGCTATCGTCTCTCGGTGACATTAGAAGACAGCAAAGGCAGCCGCGTGACGTCCAACTGGATCACCCTGCAGCTACAGGAGCCTTTCTCGATTGACTCAGGAGAGGACAACCGCTTCAACGTCATGGCACCGTAACTCTGCCAGTAAACGACGAAGAAATTGCTGCCGGATGAGGGTTGATCCTGTGTATCATGGCGGCTGAATCTCAGGAATGGACTTCCTAGCTATGCCATCAATTCCACTGCCGCTGGTCACGCTGTTGGTGCTGCTGATCTTAATGTTGACGCTATGGATTGGCGATCGGCAACGTCATCGCCATACGCTACGCTTCCTCCTTTTATGCTCGCTATTACTCACGGTGGGAATAGTGCGTTGGGTCTGGCCCTCGCCGATGCTGATGCTGCTTCGTGTCTTGATCGCAACGGTGCTGCCTGCGCTGGCGTGGCACTGTTTCAGTCATCTCACCCAACATAGCGTTTCTCGTTGGCACATCGCGCCAGTGATACTGGCTATTATTATTCAGCAATGCTGGCCCCCAGCCATTGATGCGGTGCTGTTTGCACTCTATCTTGCCTACGGCATGGCACTGATCCATGTAGGGATATGCGGCAGCGAGAAATTGACTGAGGTGCGTATTAGCGAAGTGCCATTCGCGGCGAAGATGGCGCTGGCGACTGGTATTTTTCTCTGTTTCTCCGGCGTCACTGACCTGTTAGTGGCAGTGGAATTTGCCTGGCATCAGGGTAAATTTGCGCTTCCACTCATAGCGCTGTTGCAAACATTCATGCTGCCTTTTCTGGCACTGGCCATTGCGCTTGCCGCACGTACACGCCCAATTGCCGAAACGTCAGTGCCCGAGGCTGAGGTTGTTGATATCCCTTCCCCTGAGCAGGCCGCGCTTTGCGAACAACTGGAAGAACGGCTGCGTAAAGATGCGCTGTTTCTTGAGAACAACCTGACGTTGAATATGTTGGCGCGGAAAGCCGGCATTCCTGCTCGTCAGATTTCTCGCGCCGTGAATACGACTTACCACTGCAATGTCTCACAGTGGATTAATGGTCTGCGTATTTCTCACGCACAGCATTTACTTCGTAACAGCTCTCTGCCGATTACGGAGATTATGTTGGCATCAGGTTTCACCACCAAATCTAACTTCAATCGCGAGTTCCTACGTATTAGCGGGATGACGCCGAGCGCCTTTCGGCAGCTGGGAAATTCAGCGCCTGAGCGAGAAAGGGTGTGATTCGCTGAATGATATCTTGATGAATGGCCACACGACTGCGGCTGCCCTGATCGTTACAGATAATGCTATCGCCGGGTGAAAACTTATCAATCAGCGCTGCGGCATCAGGTTTACAGCGCTGCATAAAGCTGAAGTGGGTTGCGCCACGAACACGTGAGAACTGCACCCAGCGCGGTGGAATATGCTGTGCCAGATAACCGGATTCCAGCGAGGCAGGTAACTCAACGCTATCCTGTTCTGCGGAAAGCACCATCACCGGCACGTTGATATTGGCCAGGCTCTCTGGCGTGAATCCGCGAGCTAAACCCAGATCGAGCGACACGGCTGCTTTAATGACGGGATTGCGCAAGGGCGCATCCAGTAATGCATGATTGGCGGTGTGATTGATCCCCAAGGTTTCAATTAGCTTACAGTCTGAGAGTTGCTGACGGTGCTGGCAATCTTGAATATAGGATGCCGATGAAAATTGTGCACCCACCAATTCCAGCACCGTCCAACCACCCAGTGAATGTCCGATGGCCGCAATACGCGTGGTATCCACTTCGCCTGCCAGCTGCGGGTTCGCCTGCAACGCAGCGATTAACTGATTAATATCCTGCGGACGAAGCCACAGCTGTTGAGCAAATTGCGGTTCAGTATTTGCCGTGGTGGTGCCCGGATGATCGGGAGCGGCAACCATATAACCCTGCGCCACTAAGGCAACGGCTAACCAGTTCAGATTGCGCCAGCTACCACCATATCCATGGGACAGCATAATTAAGGGATGAGGTTGATGCAGAGGAGTGGCATTACGTAATACTGACTCGCCGTAAAACGCTGCATTTTCTCCTGCCTGCTCGGACGCACCTGCCGGGTTGCTGGGGTACCAGAGGGTCACGTTGAGTGGTCGAGCGGTTTGCGCTTCTAGCGTCAGTTGGCGGAATCCGGTTCCAGCTTGTGCATAAGAAGAGATGAGAATCAGTAACAGCGCCAAAACATAAGGTCGAATCATTTATTGCAGTCTCCATGAGTTGAGTCATGAAGATAAATAGCGAATACAGACGGTTAGCGCGTCCTGAATCACGATCCAGTACTGATTTTTTAGCTTATACAAAAGAAAAGGGCAGCTTTCGCTGCCCTTGGCTCATACCCAGCCGACACTAGCCGGTATGCAATGAGGGGAAACCAACTTAGAACTGATACACCAAGCCTACAGCGGTAACATCGTCAGTATTGATGTTCAACGGATTATTATCTTTCAACAAGTTGATCTTATATTCCGCGTAAGCAGACATGTTTTTGTTGAAGTAATAGGTCAGGCCAACGGCAACGTATTTGAACAGGTCAGTATCACCGACATTGTTTTCCAGATCTTTAGCACGAGAAGAAACATAAGCTAAAGAAGGACGCAGACCGTTCAAGAACTGATACTGTGCAACGGCTTCAAAATTCACCGCTTTATTCGCAAAACCAGTATTGCCGACCGGAGTCGCGTTCTGGGTTTCGCCATAGATGGTCGCCAGGTAAATCTGGTTCGCATCATACTTCAGACCGGTTGCCCAACTCTGCGCTTTGTCGCCTCTGCCGTAGGTCGCGGTATTTTGTGCCGTGACACGGTCCAGGTTAGCGTAAGCACCTACGATGCTTAAACCAAAGTCGAAATCGTATGAAGTTGAAAGTGCGAAACCGTCACCATTTGAACGACGCACTGCCAGATTGCTCGCGGTGGCGCTGTCAGAACGCTCATTTTTACCTTCATACTGTGCCGCAAAGTTCCAGCCTTTCACCAGACCGAAGAAATCTTTGTTGCGCCAGGTCAGCACGCCCGTTGAGCGGCCAGAAAGGAAGGCATCGGTATAACCCGAGTCACCACCGAAGTACGGCAGCATATCGGTGTAACCCAATACGTCGTAAACCAGACCGTAGTTACGACCGTAGTCGATTGAACCGAACTGAGCGATTTTCAGACCAGCAAAACCAAGACGGGTTTTGTTGCCTGAGTTCGCATCGCTGCCTTCAGAGTTGCTCAGGCTGTACTGGTATTGCCACTGACCATAACCGGTCAGTTGGTCATTAATTTTGGTTTCGCCTTTAAAGCCTATACGGGTGTAAGAAGACACGTCGCCGTTTGAGCTGTCGTTGTCAGAGAACAAATGCGAAACGTTAATTTTGCCGGTCAGATCCAGTTTGTTGCCATCTTTGTTATAGATTTCGGCGGCGTGAGCCGAAGAAAGTCCCAGCAGTAAAGGCATCACTGCTGCCAGTAAAGAGCGCTTCATCATTTATTTTTACCCTGTGATATTTTTTAATTGTATCCCCGCTTTCGGGGTGAAAAGAAAATGACACAAAAAGTTCAAGATCAAAAGTGCAATATATGTAACTAAATATTTCCTATTGGTTTTTTGTGTGATTTTTAATCTTAACTTCCAATATGTGGGATTTTACATTGGATAAACTTATCCCATTCATGAAGAGTTAATGGGTTGATAAAATAACTAAGATATTGAAAATAAATGCTTTAATGTAGGTTAAAGAACGGTCAGTAAAATTTTAATTTTGTGAGTTAAATAGCACAAGCCTATGCGTTATTGTTCAATAACAAATATCCAGAACCCCCTAATGATTAGCATGGTAATTATCAAGTTCACCACTTTGTATCTGTTTATTTCCGATTTGATAATAACCTTAGTCACTAAATGTTATTTAGGATCCGTTTAATTAACCCTGATTAAAAAACATTCTATTGGCCTCGGTTAATTGTTAATAAAGTTCACAATTAGCGGGCTTCAACAGCGATCGGCCTCTGCACAATTCCTGCACTCCCGCGCACCATTGGTGCACAACTCGCCCCAAAAAGAGGCATTGCGCGCGTCATTTTGGCGAAATATTTCATGTTCGATCACAAAAGCATGATTTCATTTTGCGAATGCATAAATCCGCTAAAGAAATTCCTGCACATCAATCCACATCAGACAAGTATTCACTTTTTATGCATTTAAAGTGAATATCGACATTGCTTAACTTATTGATATTGCGTTACTCAAAGCCATTTATGCATTTTTTCTGCTAGCTGGCACGCTTACTGCACTCTACAGTAGAGCTGCAATACAACAGCTTTTAACAATTTTAAAACAAAAGCTTCACCTGAAGTGGAGCAGGAGAAATGGCTATGTCACTGCAAGTTTCGCGTCACGATTTCGATCAATGGATGATGCCGGTTTATGCCCCAGCGGCTTTTGTACCGGTGCGCGCTGAAGGTTCAACACTTTGGGATCAGCAGGGAAAGGATTACATCGACTTTGCAGGTGGCATCGCGGTCAATGCCTTAGGACATGCGCATCCTGCTTTGCAACAGGCTCTGACAGAGCAAGCGAGCAAACTGTGGCACACCGGTAATGGTTACACAAATGAACCGATCTTGCGTCTGGCTAAGCAGTTAATAGATGCCACCTTTGCTGACCGTGTGTTCTTCTGTAACTCCGGTGCTGAAGCCAACGAAGCGGCACTTAAGCTGGCGCGTAAAGTGGCGCACGATCGATTTGGTGCGGAAAAAAATGGCATCGTGGCTTTCAATAACGCCTTCCATGGCCGCACGCTGTTCACGGTGTCCGCCGGCGGTCAGCCCGCTTACTCGCGCGACTTCGCGCCGCTACCTCCCGCAATTCAGCATGCCCACTTCAATGACCTTGCCTCTGCTGCCGCTCTGATCAATGACCAAACCTGCGCCGTCATTGTTGAACCGATTCAGGGGGAAGGTGGGGTGTTACCTGCCGATCCGGCTTTCCTGCGTGGTTTACGCGAGTTGTGTGACAAACATCAGGCCACGCTGATTTTCGATGAAGTGCAAAGCGGTGTGGGCCGTACCGGTTCACTTTACGCCTACATGCACTATGGCGTGATGCCAGACGTTCTGACCACGGCGAAAGCGTTGGGTGGCGGCTTCCCGATTGGTGCCATGCTGACGCGTGAAGATCTGGCGCTGGTGATGGGTGTGGGCACACACGGTACCACTTATGGCGGTAACCCATTGGCGGGCGCTGTGGCGGGCAAAGTGATGGAGCTGATCAATCAGCCCGATTTTATGGCCGGTGTTTCTGAACGCCACCAGTGGTTTGTCGCAGCGTTGCAGGAACTGAATCAACGCCTGCCAATCTTTAAAGAGATCCGTGGGCTGGGTCTGCTTATTGGCGCGGTGCTGAATGAAGATTTTGCTGGTAAGGCCAAGCAATTTAACCTCGCGGCTGCTGAAGAGGGCGTAATGGTGCTGATTGCCGGTGCTAACGTGGTGCGATTCGCGCCCGCGCTCAACATCAGTGAAGCAGAAGTAAAAGAAGGGCTGGCTCGTTTTGAACGTGCCTGCGCTCGCGTGCTATCAGGAGCCGCATCATGATGGTGATTCGCCCCGTTGAACGTGACGACCTTGCGCAGTTGCTGTCGCTGGCGGGCAAAACCGGGGGCGGTTTAACCTCGCTGCCTGCCGATAGCGAAACACTGAAAGCGCGAATTGAGCGGTCACTGCAGACCTGGCAGGGCACGTTATCCCGCGCTGAGCAGGGCTATGTGTTTGTGTTGGCCGATAGCGAAGATAACCGCGCCGTAGGCATCTGTGCCATTGAGGTAGCGGTAGGTTTGCAGGATCCCTGGTACAACTTCCGCGTTGGCACCCAGGTGCACGCCTCCAAAGAGTTAAATGTGTATGCCAGTTTGCCCACTCTGTCGCTGAGTAACGATCACACCGGCAGCAGTGAACTCTGTACGCTGTTTCTCGATCCTGACTATCGCGACGGGAAGAATGGCTATCTGTTATCAAAATCGCGCTTCCTGTTTATGGCGAATTTCCGTGACCGCTTTATGAAACATGTGGTGGCAGAGATGCGCGGCGTCAGTGACGACAATGGTCATTCCCCGTTCTGGGACAGCGTCGGCAGCCGCTTCTTCTCGATGGAGTTTAGCGAGGCCGATTTCCTCAGCGGCACCGGGCAAAAAGCCTTTATTGCCGAGCTGATGCCTAAGCATCCTTTGTATATCCATTACCTGACTGAAGCGGCACAAAAGGTCATTGGCGAAGTGCATCCAAAAACTGCACCGGCACGCGCCGTACTGGAAGCCGAAGGGTTTCGCTATCTCAATTATGTCGACATTTTTGACGGTGGCCCAACGCTGGAGTGCGAGATCGATCGCATCCGCGCCATCCGTAAAAGCCAAATGCTGCACGCGGAGGCGGGTGAAGCCGACGAAAACTGGCCGCTGTGCCTGGTGGCTAACAGCGATTACCAACATTTCCGTGTCGCATTACTGCCGGTGGATATCGCATCCGGCAAGGTACGCATAAATGAAGCACAGCGCACCGCGTTGCGCTGTGAATTTGGCGATGCACTGCGTGTCGTTACGCTGTGCCGCGAGGAGAAAAAAGCATGACGCACTTTATTAATGGTCAGTGGGTGACGGGCGGCGCGGAGAGCTTTAGCAAACAGAACCCCGTCACGGGTGAAACCCTCTGGCAGGGTAAAGCCGCGAGCGGTGCGCAGGTTGCTGCGGCCTGTGAAGCGGCACGTGCAGCCTTTCCGGCATGGGCACGGAAACCGGTCGCTGAACGTCAGGCGTTAGTGGAGGCTTTTGCCAAATTACTCGACAGCAATAAAACCGCACTGGCAGAAACCATCGCCCGCGAAACCGGCAAACCACGCTGGGAAACGCTGACTGAAGTGCAGGCAATGATCAATAAGATTGCCATCTCGGTCAAAGCCTACCACACGCGTACCGGTGAGCAGGCCGAAGGTGAGAGTTCGTTGCGCCATCGCCCCCACGGCGTGCTGGCCGTGTTTGGCCCGTACAATTTCCCAGGGCATCTGCCAAATGGCCATATTGTTCCTGCGTTGCTGGCCGGGAACTGCGTGGTGTTTAAACCCAGTGAACTGACGCCGATGACCGCCGAAAAAACCGTCGCGCTGTGGGAGCAGGCAGGCTTGCCCGCTGGCGTGATGGCGCTAGTGCAGGGCGGTCGTGAAACGGGGCAGGCGCTGGCCCATGAGCCGCAAATCGATGGTTTGCTGTTTACCGGCAGCGCGGCCACCGGTTATCACCTGCACCGCCAGTTCGCCGGACAGCCGGAGAAGATGCTGGCGCTGGAGATGGGCGGCAATAATGCTTTGATTGTGGAAGATCCTGCCGATCTGGATGGTGCGGTACATATCGCTATTCAGTCTGCCTTTATCACTGCCGGGCAGCGTTGCACCTGCGCACGGCGTTTGCTGGTGAAACGGGGTGCCGCAGGCGATGCCTTCCTGCAACGTTTGGTTGAAGTCACGGCGCGTTTGCAGCCTGGCGCATGGAACGCGGAACCGCAACCCTTTATGGGCAGCGTAATTTCACCTACGGCTGCTGGGCACATTTTTGCTGCCTGGCAACAATTAATCGCTTCCGGCGGTAAAGTGCTGCTGGGCATGCACTGGCCAGACCGTGACAGCGCTATCCTCACACCGGGTATCATCGAGATGACTGGTGTGGCCAATCTGCCGGATGAAGAGGTGTTTGGGCCGCTGTTGCAGGTCATCCGTTACGACGAGTATGAGCAGGCGATTAAGATGGCAAACAACACGCGTTACGGGCTGTCATGCGGCCTAATCTCTCCGCAGCGTGCGCAGTTTGATCAGCTGTTACTTGAGGCGCGTGCCGGGATTGTGAACTGGAATAAACCGCTGACGGGCGCCGCCAGTACCGCGCCGTTTGGCGGTATAGGCGCTTCCGGCAACCATCGCGCCAGCGCCTGGTATGCAGCCGACTATTGTGCGTGGCCGATGGCTTCGCTGGAAAGCCCAAGTCTGGCGCTGCCAGGCAGCCTGTCACCGGGCCTCGATTTCTCCGCTGAGGAGTCATTATGATGAAGGCGTTTGAAGCCAATTTCGATGGGTTGGTCGGCCTGACGCACCATTACGCGGGATTGTCGTTTGGTAACGAAGCTTCGACGCGCAACCAGTTGCAGCCCTCTAATCCGCGTCTGGCGGCAAAGCAGGGACTGCTGAAAATGAAAGCATTGGCTGATTTGGGCTTTGTGCAAGGGGTGATCCCGCCGCATGAGCGGCCCAATCTTCCTTTACTGCGCCAACTGGGTTTTAGCGGCACGGATGAGCAGGTATTGGCCAAAGCGGCACAGCAGGCGCCGCAGCTATTGTCTGCGGTGAGTTCGGCCTCCGCCATGTGGGTGGCGAACGCGGCAACGGTATCTCCTTCGGCAGACAGTGCCGATGGTCGTGTGCATTTCACCGTCGCTAATCTGAACAATAAGTTTCATCGCGCAATCGAAGCGCCGGAAACGGCCGATCTTTTGCGGGCCATTTTCCGCGATCCACAGCATTTCAGTGTGCATGACGCGTTGCCGCAAGTCGCGCTGTTCGGCGATGAAGGGGCCGCGAACCATAACCGCTTTGGTGCCGAGTATGGTGATGCGGGCGTACAGCTGTTTATTTATGGCCGTGACGGGCAGCAGCAGGGTAATGTTCCTGCACGCTATCCGGCGCGTCAGACACGTGAGGCCAGTGAAGCGGTGGCGCGGCTGCATCAGCTGGACGGCAGCCGCACTGTGTTTGCGCAGCAGAATCCTGCGGTGATCGATCAGGGCGTCTTTCATAATGATGTGATCGCGGTAAGTAACCAGCAGGTGCTGTTCTGCCATCAGGAAGCCTTTGTCGATCAATCGCAGCTACTGCAACAACTGGCGGAAGCGGTGCCCGGTTTCCAGCCGATTGTGGTGCCGAGCAGTCAAGTCTCTGTCGCCGATGCGGTCAATACCTATCTGTTTAACAGCCAACTGTTGCGCCATCCTGACGGCGGTATGCTGTTGGTGCTGCCAGAGGAGTCGCGCCAGCACCCGGGCGTGTGGCGCTATCTGACGGAGCTGGTGGCAAGCGGGGGGCCGATTCGCGAGCTGAAAGTCTTTGACCTGCGTGAAAGCATGTACAACGGTGGCGGTCCGGCGTGTCTGCGTCTGCGTGTGGTGCTGACTGAAGCAGAACGGCAGGCGCTTAACCCTGCGGTGATGATGAACGACCGACTGTTCGCCACGCTGAATCAGTGGGTTGATCGTCATTATCGCGATCGTTTAACCCAGGCTGATTTGGCCGACCCCCAATTGCTGCGTGAAGGACGTACCGCGCTGGATGAGCTGACTCAGCTGCTAGACTTAGGCAGTGTCTACGCATTTCAGCGTTAACACCGGAGGCGGGCGACAGGTCCGCCTCTGAGTGAGAAAGGAGAAATCATGCAGGACTTTTTACAGCAAACCTTGTCCGGTCAGCCGCCTCGCCAGCGAGAAGGCCGTAATGACCATTTGAGCTGGCAGTGGCTCGACGAAGGGATCTTATCGCTGACCCCGCATCATGCGACTCATCAAGCGCTGGTACTGTCTGCCGGTATTCACGGTAACGAAACCGCGCCAGTCGAAATTCTTAATCTGTTGCTGACGCCGCTACTGCAGGGAGAAAAGCCGCTGGCAGTGCGTCTGCTGGTCATTTTAGGTAATCCCGAGGCGTTACGCAGTGGCAAGCGTTATCAGCAGTACGATATGAACCGGCTGTTTGGTGGACGCTGGCAGAAGGTGTCGGAACTACCGGAAGCGCAGCGTGCGCTGCGGCTGGAGCAAGCGCTGGAGAACTTCTGGCGTACCTGTCGCGATCATGAGGTGCGCTGGCATCTGGATCTGCATACGGCGATTCGCGGCTCTTACCATGCGCGCTTTGGCGTGATGCCGCTGAATCCCCAGCCATGGCCAGAAGCGTTCCTGCATTGGCTGGCGGCGGCAGAGCTGGAAGCGCTGGTGTTCCACCGCTCCCCTGGCGGAACCTTCACGCATTACAGCTGTGAACATCATGATGCAGCGAGCAGCACGCTGGAGCTGGGTAAAGCCTTACCCTTTGGTGAGAATGACCTTAATCAGTTTAGCGCGGTGCAGCGTGCCTTAGCGGCGCTGCTGTACGGTGAGAAACTGCCTGAGGTGCATGAAACACCGCGCCGTTATCGCGTGACGCAGCAAATCACCCGTCATGGAGACGATTTTGTGTTGCACATGGGGTCGGAAACCCTGAACTTTACTGCCTTCCCGCAGGGGACTTTGCTGGCAGAAGAGGGTGAGACACGCTATTACGTGCAGCAAGCGCGAGAGTATGTATTATTTCCCAATCCTAAGGTGGCGGCGGGATTGCGTGCGGGATTGATGCTGGTCGAAGAGAACGAACAGACTCAGGCGCTGTAAAAGCGCCGATCATGTAGCTAGCGCCACGAACGTCAAGCCGTAGCGGCGCAATTTATTGCGTAATGCTCGTCAGTTAAGCGACTGGTTATAACGCCGTCTGGGGCAGCATAGGGGCTGGCGGTCCTCGCGCCGCTGACGCGGTGCCTTCACTTCACTCGTCTGCCTTAACGGACCGGTGCCGATGAACTGAACCCCTTAACCTGGACTCTTTAAGTCAGCTTAATTTGATTATGAGTCCGGTACTCCACCGGACTCAGTCCGCCCAGTCCCATCTTTATCCGC